>UQQQ01000037.1 GCA_900543165.1 uncultured Dialister sp.
GGATATCTCGCTTTTCATGTTTTCAATGTGTAACACATGTATTGTAATCCTACAAATTCTTCAAATACTCTGATGTAAAATACTTGCGTAAAAAAAAGAGTTGTGATATAGTATGAATGTTGCAATCGCGGAAGTGCAAGGAGGTGTAGCACATGGCTAACTATTGTGAAGTTTGCGGCAAGGGAACCGCTACGGGATTCAATGTATCCCATTCCCATTTGAAAACAAAGAGAACCTGGAAACCGAACATCCAGAGAGTTCGCGTACTGGTTGACGGACAGGTCAAGAGAATGAATGTCTGCACTCGTTGCCTTCGTTCTCATAAAGTAAACAGAGACATCTAATCGATCATCTGATTGCTGCATTTCAAGCCGGCTGAATTTCAGCCGGCTCTTTTTGCATGCTTTTTTAATGACTGGTGACTAGTGACTTGTAGCTAGGGATTAGGGATTAAGGTGCAAAAAGCGGCGAACTTTTTGCGCCCATCTGCCCGCCTTGAAACATGCTCAAGGTTTCTATATAATGAGAGCAAGCAGTATCAGATTTTATAGTTTAAGGAAACACTGATTATTATTTTCATTCAAGAAAGGAGTCTCCTATGCGAAAAATTGTATTAACCGTTGCGCTCGCAGCCCTCACCCTCGCTTCCTCTGTTTCCGCGAACTGGATCACGGGCGAGCCGACGATCTTGGCCGTCAATGCCGGAGAGGCCGCCTTCCACACCGCCCTCACAAGTGACCAGCGGCTCGACGTGAACCTCATCGCAGGTATGGAAGGCAAGGCTGACCTCACCTTCACAACGAAAGCATCGGAGAGTGAGCTCGCCCTCTCCGCCCTCCCCGTCCTCGTAAGCGAAGAAGGCGGCTACGCGGATGCGAAGCTCACCATCACGCCGCTCGTCAATGATGCGAACGGTCTTCGCTTCTACCTCGTCGATACCGGAGAAGCAGGCGGCGCTCATATCGTTTCCTACAAGGGCGGCACTTTCAAGAACGCCTTCGATGCAGCGAATCTGGAAAATATCAACGGCGCCTCTTCTTTCACCGTTGAGAAAAAACAAATCTTCTTCCACACGAAGGAAAATGGCACAGACGCTACCTATACTCTTTCGCTCGATACAAAGTCGCTCACATTCACAGCGTTGAAGTGACTGGTGACTGGTAGCTAGGGATTAGTGGCTAGGGATTAGGTTTGCGATACGAGAAAACCGCTAGTTTCAAACCTCCGCAGCGCTTCCATAATTTTATGCGCCCCACCAACACTTCTAACTGGCGAGAATAGCTTTCATCCATAATCAAGGGGCGTCCCGCCCCACGGGCTAACCCTGAACCACCCAAAAACGCTGAACGAAAATTTCGTTCAGCGTTTTTTCTATTCTCTATCAGCCGACAATGTTCAGCGCATAGACAGCGTATTCTTTTTCCAGAGCTTCGGACTTCTTGGAGAGTTCGATCTGGAGATCAGAAGCGGTGTCATAGTCTTTCGCTTCGAGGGCTTCTTTGAGCTTGGTCACGATAGACTTGCTGGCTTTAGTATCTTTGATGAGTTCATATTTCTTCGCTCCGATAGCTTCCCAGCGTTCTTCATCGAGTTCATCTTCGCTTGGAAGTTTCTTGAAGCTCTTCACGAGTGCTTCTGTAGCCGGAATGATGCGGTCGACGAGTTCATTTTCCCAGCGGTATTCGATGGAGTCGAGGAAGGAGTCTACAATGACCTGATTCAGGCTGTCGCCAGCGGTGATGACAGCGACTTTGTCTTTGTTTGCCTTCATGGTCTTGATGTTTTCCCATACGGTAGCCGGCGGTTTGCCGAAAGCAGCATCACGTTCTTCCTGCGTGAAGTCTTCGAATACATTGTCTTCACAGCGATATGCGCGGCCTGCTTCGAGGTAGTCAGCAGCTTCGCCCGGTTTCTTGGAGAGTTCTGCAAGAAGGTCTGCCGGTGCTTTGCCGGAGGTGATCGCATAGGTGATGCCATCCAGTGCGGTCAGGAAGAGGCAGGAGGCAGCGAGATAGGTATTGGTGAACGGGTTCGGTGCGCGCAGTTCAAAGCGGGTAGCTTTCGGGCTTTCGATGTCGCGGACCAGACCGATCAGGATGGTTCTGTTTCGGGACGGTACTTCCGGATTATGACCAAGGGAGGTGACGATGCAGACCGGTGCTTCGAAGCCCGGTTTCAGACGGTTGAAAGCATCGGTGGTGGAGGAGACGAATGGATTCGTTGCTTCGTAGTTCTTCAGGATGCCCATGATGAAGCCATAGCCGATGGTGGAGAGGAAGTCGGCTTTCATATCGCTCGGTGCCAGAAGGTTGATGGTCTTGCCATTCTTCAAAGAAGCGCAGATACCGACATGGGTATGTTCGCCGGAGCCGGCGACACCGATGATCGGTTTTGCCTGAAAGGAAACATCGAGGCCGTATTTGCGGAAGACTTCACGGATGATGATGCGGGCTTCGAGTTCATTGTCAGCAGCCTGCAGCGGATTCATAGAGAAGAGCCAGTCAAGTTCGAGCTGTTCGCAGACATCGACGGTATGTCCCAGATCATCGACTTTCGGTTTGATACCGCCGACTTCTTTATGCCCCATTTCTACATGCATGCCGCGAGTATCCAGTTCTTCGATGGCTTCTTCCATCGCAGTTCTGACGTTGCCGCGCATTCTCTGCCAGTACTGTTCCTGCAGTCTCTGAGAAATGGACAGGTGCTGTACCGTTTCTGTTTCGCTCGGTGTCTTGACCCAGAATTCCAGTTCCGTGCCGATGGTGAATTTGATATCTTCGATCTCATCGACCGGCAGATCTTCCATGCCTTTGACAGGCTTGCCGCTTGCCAGGAGTCCTTTCAGCTTCTCAGCGACGAAAGCGCAGGATTCTTTCAGAATAGAGCGGGAGTCGATGAATTTTCCATTGTGCAGGAGGAAGCATGGGATGCGCAGTGTGCCGACCGGACGGCCATTGCTGTACAGGTGGTCTTCATTGTAGTCGACATACCAGTTCACACTGTCATCTGCGACCATGTCGACGCGGGCATCATTCAGTGTAGCGATGTTCATCAGGACGACAGAGGAGCCATCGGTCTGTACGGCTGTGCCGGCAAAGAAATCATCGTAGTTTTTCAGGAACAGTTCGATCGGCACCTTTTCATCGGTGTCATTGCCGGCCAGATCGATGCCGACCAGAGAAACGAAGCGGATTTCCGGATGGGTCTTGAGGAGTCCCAGGACGCCTTCTTTGCCAAATTCACCGGACGGGATGTAGTACAGTAAGTCGTTGTTAATCATTTTGAATTCCTCCTGCTTGATAATAGTAGATTGTTGGTCTTTGATTGCTGTTTGCATATGGGTGAGGTTTGCTGATTCCTAACCCTAATCTCTAGATCCTTTTACACAGCTGGCGAAACCCCAGTGTGGAGTAGCAATACTCCATTTTCCATAAACGTCTCATCCAGGTTGTCCCCCCTATTTGAGTTTCCTTATAAAATAAGAATGACCTACTCTGCGGGTATCCACAGAATAGGTCATCTTCGGCCAGATGAATGTATAGTTGGTTAGTAGTGAGTGGTGACTGGTAGCTCGGGATTAGTGGCTAGGGATTAGAAATTTCATTTTCCCCTCGCCCTGATGCGCCAGCATTTCTCTAGTCCAGAATATTCAGCGCATAGACGCGATACTCTTTTTCCAGCGCTTCGGCTTTCTTTGCCATTTCCACCTGCAGCGCAGAAGCGGTATCATAGTCATTCGCCTCGAGAGCTTCCTTCAGGCGGGTGCAGAGGCATTTCTCATCCTCCGTATCCTTCGCGAGCTCGATGCGCTTCGCCTTGATGGCTTTCCAGCGTTTTTCATCGATCTTGTCATCGTTATCGAGTTTTTTATATCCTCTGACAGCAGCTTCTGTACCAGGAATGATCCGATCAATCAGCTCATTCTTCCAGCGATAAAGGATGGAAGCGACAAAGGAGTCTACGATCTGTTCGGAGATCGCACCGCTCTTGGTGAGCGCAGCGACTTTGTCCGGATTGGCTTTCATGATCTTGACATTGTCCCAGACGGTAGCCGGTGGCTTGCCGAAGACAGCATCACGTTCTTCCTGCGTATAGTCTTCGAATACGTTGTCTTCGCAGCGATATTCTCTATTCTTAGCAAGGTATCCGGCCTCTTCCCCGGCTTTCTTGGAAAGCTCGGCGAGCAGCTCTTCCGGACCCTTCCCGGAAGCGAGCGCATACTCGATGCCATCCAAAGCAGTCAGATACAGGCAGGAAACGCAGAGATAAGTATTGGTAAACGGGTTCGGCGCACGGAGTTCGAAGCGGGTCGCTTTCGGATTTCCGATATCACGGATGAGCCCGATCAGGATGGATCTGTTTCGAGACGGCAGCTCCGGCTTATGTCCCAGAGAGGTGACGATGCAGACCGGTGCTTCGAAGCCCGGCTTCAGACGGTTGAAAGCATCGGTGGTCGAGGAAACGAATGGATTCGTCGCTTCGTAGTTGTTGAGGATGCCCATGATGAAGCCATAGCCGATGGTGGAGAGGAAATCTGCCTGCATATCCTCCGGCGCCAGAAGATTGATGGTCTTGCCGTTTTTGAGAAGAGCAGCAAAGCCGACATGGGTGTGTTCCCCGGAGCCGGCGACGCCGATGATCGGTTTCGCGCGGAAGGAGACGTCGAGCCCGTTTCTGCGGAATACTTCACGAACCACAATGCGGGCTTCCAGTTCGTTATCTGCTGCCTGCAGCGGATTCGTCGAGAAGAGCCAGTCGAGCTCAAGCTGTTCGCAGACATCGAAGATATGACCGTCATCATCGATCTTGGGTTTGATCCCGCCGACTTCTTTATGTCCCATTTCTACATGCATACCGCGGGCATCGAGTTCTTCGATCGCCTGTTCCATGGCGGTGCGGACATTGCCGCGCATGCGCTGCCAGTACTGCTCCTGCAGACGCTGGGAAATGGAAAGATGCTGTACGGTTTCCTTTTCACTCGGTGTCTTCACCCAGAATTCCAGCTCTGTGCCGGTGGTGAATACGATATCCTGGATCTCAGAGAACGGGAAATTTTCCATTCCCTTCACCTGGGCGCCGACCAAGAGCTTTCGGAGGCGGTCAGCGACATATTCGCAGGACTGCTTCAGAATGGAACGGGAATCAATGTATTTGCCATTGTGGATCAGGAAACTCGGGATGCGGAGCGTACCGATCGGAAGGCCAGTCTCTTCATCCACGTTGTCATCATTATAGTCTACATACCAGTTCACGGTGCTGTCGGCGACCATGTCGACGCGCGCATCGTTCAGGGTGGCGATATTCATAAACACGACAGAAGAACCATCTGTCTGGACAGCTTTGCCAGCGAAGAAATCTTCGTAGTCTTTCATGAAGATTTCGATCGGTATGCGTTCATCTGTATCATTGCCTGCAAGATCGATTCCGACCAGAGAGACGAACCGAATTTCCGGATGCTGTGCCAGTAAAGAAAGTACCCCTTCTTTGCCATACTGTCCAGCAGGGATGCAGTACAATAAGTTTTTGTTCATTTGAGTCCTCCTATAGACTTTCTTGAATTCCACCATTTTTTTAGATTGAAAATAAGCTATATGAATCAATAGAAAATGACCCATCCCGGTAGGAATGAGTCATCTTTGACGTAGCATATGAACTTATGAATTAAGGATACACCACGCTTCTTACTTTGTCAAGCCTTTCGCCTAAGCAAGCAGTTTGCGGACGATCTGATTGATCAGCTTTCCGTCTGCCTGTCCTTTAAGCTTCGCCATGACAGCTTTCATCACAGAGCCCATGTTTTTCTGCCCAGGATCCATGGCATCGACGATTTCCTTAACTGCTGCTTCGACGGCTTCCGGAGTCATTTCTGCCGGCAGGTATTTCTCAAGTACATCGATCTCCGCTTTGGTCTGTTCAACCAGGTCTTCTCTTCCGGAACCCTCGATTTCAGACAGAGTTTCTTTCCTCTGCTTCACTTCTTTCCGGAGAACCGCAAGAACCTGATCATCATTGAAGTCCGCGTGTCCGTTGTCGATTTCAGCCTGTCTGATGTGAGCGCGAGCCATGCGGATCGTATTCAGAGCAAGCTTTCCTTCTTCTTTCGCTTTCATGGCTGCTTTCATATCAGCCATGAGCTGTTCTTTGATTGACAAAACTAATCACCTTACAACCTATTATTTAAACTTACGTTTTCTAGCGGCTTCAGATTTCAGTTTACGTCTTACGCTGGGCTTTTCATAATGTTCACGTTTTCTTACTTCAGAAAGAACCCCGGCTTTTTGGCAGGAACGTTTAAATCTGCGAAGAGCACTTTCAAGAGTTTCGCCCTTTTGAACTTTGATTTCAGACATCTATATCCCTCCCTCCCAATAAGACTGATGGGGTGCTATTGCACACTTAATTAGTATAAAGTACAAGTGGCATTCTGTCAATCTGTTTTATGAAAAAAAGTGACCAGGGATTAGGGATTAGACCAAGAGACCAGGAGACATCTGACTTCTGACAACAGACATCTGACTTCTATCCTCCAGCCTTCGGGCATCGCCCCATATATATTCGCAGCAAAGCCGCCTCCTTCATTTCTAATTCCTAATTCCTCATTATTTTTCAGGGAATGGCGGCCAGCCCATTTCTTTGCCGCCGATGATATGGGCGTGGAAATGGAAGACAGACTGTCCTGCTTTTTCGCCTGTATTCATGACGAGGCGGAAGCCGTTTTCTTTGAGACCGGCTTCTTCCGCGATCTTCTTCACGACGAGGAAGAAGTCAGCGAAGTTTTTGTTGTACTCTTCATCGAATGCCAGAATGTTGTCGACATGTTTCTTCGGAATGACAAGGATATGGACAGGCGCACAGGGCTCGATGTCCTTGAAAGCAAACCAGTTGTCATCTTCATAAACTTTGGTGCTCGGGATTTCACCGGCAGCGATTTTGCAGAAAATGCAGTCAGACATAGTATTTCCTCCTTAAATGACTAACAAAGGGTTCCGCAGGTTCTATAGGTTCAGAGGTTCAACAGGGGTGCTGCGGCGCAAAAAATAATGAAGCGCCGCAGAATGATGATAGCGCTACGCGCCGTCATCATTGGAAGCATAGCCTGCAGACCTTCCTTACAGAACGGTCAGTGTGCTATTCAGAAGTCAGACGTCTGAAGTCTGATGTCTCCCAGTCACCAGTCACTAATCACTTACAAGCTACTTTCGGGCATCGCCCCATATATTCGCGGCGAAGCCGCTGCCTTCATTCCTAATTTCTAATTCCTGATTTTCAATATTCCCCACCATTCCTTCTTCGGTGATGGCGGTGATGCGGACCGGGTACATGATGCCCCGCTCTACACCTTCACTGCAGATGGTGACGCGGATGTATTCATCCGTGAGGCCTTCGTACCAGCCGTTCTTGACTTCTTCGGCGAGGACATGGACGACCTTGCCGAGGAACTGTTCACGGTAGTCTTTCGCAATGTCTTTTTCCAGCTCCTGTACGCGATGGACGCGCTCCTTTTTCACCTCATTGGATACCTGGTCCGGATATGTTGCCGCCGGGGTACCGGTACGCTGGGAGTACGGGAAGACGTGGATGCCGGAGAAGCGGATTTCCCTCAGTGTTTCCAGTGTCTCCTTGAAGTTTTCTTCCGTTTCTCCCGGGAAGCCGACGATGAGATCCGTTGTCAGAGCAAGCCCCGGGATCTTGTCACGCAGCTCGGCAATGAGTGCCTTGTATTTGGCCAGGCGGTAATGGCGGTTCATGCCTTTCAGCACGCTGTCCGAGCCCGACTGGATGGGGAGGTGGAGATGGCGGCACACCTTCGGCTCATTCTCGATGATCTGGATCAGCTCTTCGGAGAGTTCGACAGACTCGATAGAGCCTAAGCGGATGCGGAGAAGGTCCGGGATCTTCACAAGCTCAGCGACGAGGCTGGAAAGGGAAGTCCCGTCATGGAGATCCTTGCCGTAGTTGCCAAGATGAATGCCTGTCAGCACGACTTCGCGATAGCCGCGATCGACGAGCTTTTTGATTTCTGAAACGGCATCCTCCTGCTTTCTGGACTTCAGCTTGCCTCGCGCATAGGGGATGATGCAGAAGGTGCAGTAGTTGTCGCAGCCTTCCTGCACCTTGATGAAAGCGCGGGTCTTGACCTCTCCTTCCGGGTCGACCTCCATATTTTCGAAATCTTTCACCTTCATGATGTCCACGACTTCATTCAGCGGCTTGTCGCTTGTCCGCGCTTTTTCGACGTACTCGACGATATGCGTGCGGTTCTGGTGGCCGACGATGACATCTACGTCCCCCATCTCTTCAAAGACCTCGGGCGCGAGCTGCGCATAGCAGCCGGCAACGGCAATGATGGCATCCGGGTGCGCGCGGCGGATGCGGCGCACCATCTGGCGAGATTTTCTGTCACCGACGCTGGTGACAGAGCAGGTATTGATGACATAGACATCCGCGTCATCGCCTTCTGCCGGGCTGTACCCGTTCCGGACGAAAAGGGTACGCATCGCGTCACTGTCATACTGGTTCACCTTGCAGCCCAGTGTGATGAAGGACACGGTTTTCTTCTGTGATAATTTTTTCTGTTCCATGGCTTCTATTATAGCATAGGAAAATAAAAAAGAGCACCCGACTTTAGCCGGGGCTCTTTGAGGGGGAAGGTTCAGGGTTCAGGGTTTGGGGTTCGGGGTTGTAGTGCGGCGCATAAAAATCAGAAGCGCCGCGGAGTATAAATAGGGCGATGACCGAAAGTGGCATGTAAGTCACCAGTCACTTTGCGCCCCTAATCCCTAGTCACTAGTCACTAGTCACTATTACATCGGATACGTCTCAGACTCCGCTTTCTTGGCGCGGCGCATGAGGGCTTCGAGAGCTTCCAATGCCGTGTGGTCGCCATCGATCAGATGACAGACTTCTTCGGTGATCGGCATATCGATATGCTCACGGACAGCGATGTCATGCACCAGACGCGCCGTGCGGATGCCTTCTACGATCATATTCGTGCCTTCCGTGATTTCCTTCGCCGTCTTGCCTTCTGCCATCATCATACCGGCGGTATGGTTGCGGCTGTGGACAGACGTGCAGGTGCAGACGAGATCTCCCATCCCGGAAAGGCCGAAGAAGGTCGTCATCTGCGCGCCGAAGTGTACGCCGAAGCGGGTCATTTCGACCAGCCCGCGTGTCATGAGAGCCGCGCGGCTGTTATCGCCGAGGCCGATGCCATCCAGCACACCGCAGGCGAGCGCCATGATATTCTTCAGCGCGCCGCCGTACTCGACACCTTTGATGTCATCGCTGCGATACACGCGGAAGACCGGGCTCATGAAAAGGTCCTGCACCACCTGTACCGCTTCCGGCACTTCGGACGCGGCGACGGTCGCACACGGCAGCCCACGACCGACTTCCTCGGCATGGTTCGGCCCGGAGAGGACGACGATTTTTTTCGTGATGCCCTTCACCTTATCCGTGATGACCTCGGAAAGTCGATGACCGGCATGATCCGCAAGTCCCTTGGACGCACAGACGACGACGGTATCCTTCTCCAGCCACGGCACGAGACTTTCCGCCGTGGCTTCGACTGCATGCGACGGTGTGCAGAGGATGACGCAGCCTGCCCCCTTCACCGCCGTCTCCAGACTGCTCGTGATCTTCACGTGGAGCGGGATGCGGCAGCCCGGAAGGTAGTTCGTATTTTCGCGGCTCTTCTGCATTTCCTGTGCTGTTTTCGGATTTCTGCAGTACATGAAAAGATCATCATGCCGCGCTGCGAGGGAGATCATCATCGCTGTCCCCCAGCCGCCGGCACCTATCATAGCTACTTTCATCTGCTACCTCTTTTCCCGGGAAATCGGCTTCTCTTCTCCGCGAAGGAGCCGCCCGATATTGTCTTTGTGCTTGCCGATAATGATGATGGCTGCGACTGCAGCAAATGCCACATACTCGATCGGCTTATCCATGAAGAACATGACGATCGCTACGACCGGCGCTGCCACAATGGAGCCAAGGGAAACGATGTGCTTCCACTTGAAGATGGCAAGCCATACGAGGAAGGCCGCCAGCACAGCCGGAGCGCAGATGTAGGCGAAAGCGCCCACGCCGCAGGCGACGCCCTTGCCGCTCTTGAATTTCAGGAAAACGGACCAGTCATTGCCGACGATCGCAAAGATCGCACACGCAAGCACCAGCGTAGGATCCGGCATCCCCAGATGCACCGCAAGGAATCCCTTCAAAAAGTCGCAGATAAAGACGGAAAGGCCCGCGACGGCGCCCAGCTCACGATACGCATTCGTCGCACCGATATTGCCGCTCCCCACCTTTTTCAGATTCACGCCATAAAATACACGTCCGATAATATATCCGCTTGGCACCGCGCCGATGAAGTACGCCAGCACGATCCAAACTATGCCATCCATCACGCCTCTTCACCATCCTTCTTGCTTCGTACCACGATGCGGATCGGCGTACCTTCGAAGCTGAAGGACTCACGCAGCCGGTTCTCGATGAAACGGACATAAGAGAAATGAATGAGGTTCGCATCATTCACAAACATGACGAACGTCGGCGGACGAATTCCCACCTGCGTCATGTAGTAGATCTTCGCCACACGGCCAGAATGTGCCGGCGGCGGATTCACCATCTTCGCATCTTCCAGAAGGTCATTCAGAACCGACGTCGGGATGCGCAGACTCTGCTGCTCAGCTACATTGTAAATCATATCCCCCAGACGATGGATGCGCTGCTTTGTCAGCGCCGAGCCGAAGAGCATCGGCACATAGGACGCAAAGGGCAGGCCATTCTTGATTTCCTTTTCGAATTCCACCATCGTATTCGTCTCTTTGGCGACCGCATCCCATTTGTTCACGAAAAGGAGCAGCCCCTTCCCTGCCTCATGGATATAGCCGATGATCTTCTTATCCTGCTCCGTCAGCTTATCGATCGCATCCAGCACGAAAATCGCCACATCGCAGTTATCGATGGCGCGGATAGAACGGATGACACTGTATTTTTCCAGCGGCTCATCGATCTTGCTCTTCTTTCTCATACCCGCCGTATCGACCAGGATGAAGGTCTTTCCCTTGTAAGTCCAGAGTGAATCGACCGCATCTCGCGTCGTCCCCATTTCATCCGCCACGAGCGAGCGTTCATAGCCCAGAAGCGAATTGATCAAGGTGGACTTCCCGACATTCGGGCGTCCCACAATGGCGGTGCGGATGATATCTTCCGACTCCTCCTCCGTCTGCTCGGGAAAACCTTCTGTGATCCGATCCAAAAGCTCGCCGAAAGAGAGACGGTTTACTGCGGAAATCCCGATCGGATCCCCCAGCCCCAGCGAATAGAATTCGTATACATCCATCTCCTGATTCTCGCTGTCCACTTTATTGACAGCCACGACGACCGGTTTCCCCGTGCGGCGCAGAATCCCAGCGATGATCTCATCATCTGACGTCAGTCCGGCGCGTGCATCAAGCACAAAGAGGATCACATCCGCCTCTTCCATCGCCAGCTCCGCCTGCTGGCGGATGCCGCTCGAGATCTGGTCTTTCTCATTTCTAAACTCGATACCGCCGGTATCGATCAGGGTAAATTCGCGGTTCAGCCATTTCACATCACAATAGATGCGGTCACGGGTGACGCCCGGGATATCTTCTACGATGGACACGCGACGCTGCGCCAGCCCATTGATCAAAGTCGATTTGCCAACATTCGGCCGCCCGACGATGGCTACGAGAGGTTTACTCATGAGCCCATTCCTTTCTTTTCTATGGAAATCATATATTAAGGAAACGCTGATTAAATCGCAGAATCAGATTTCATATGGATTTTTATACATAGTGTCGTCGACATTCTCCTTAAATAGCTCGCTATTCGCGTCGAATGTCCCCTCGCTCTGTATAAAAATCCAAGAATAAAATCCGATAACGATTGAATCCGTGTTTCCTTAACCAGGGAACGTGCTCCTTTCCGGCTTCCTGCAACCGACCCTCTCCAAAGAGAGAAGCAACACTTTCCCATTTTCACTGTAAATAAAATTGTATGATAGGCCAGAAGCAAAGTCAAGTAATCCCGTGTTTTTCACTTCGGAGCATCCCATACTCCCCATAAAGTCACTGGCGGCTGTAGCGTTTCTACTGCCATAGCCAATAAAAAACCGCATTGCGCATCGGCGCAACGCGGTTTTTATCATTTTCTCTTATTCAGCATCATGAGCTGGTGCTTTGACGAGGGAGAAGGAGATTCTTCTGCGAGCTTCGTCGATGTTGATGATCTTGACTTTCAGATCATCGCCGACCTGGCAGATGTCGCCCGGTTTCTTGTTGTGGTCGTCGGTCATTTCATTGATGTGGAGCAGACCGGTGAGGCCGTCTTCGAGTTCAACGATAACGCCGAATTCCAGAATCTTGACGACTTTAGCGTCTACGATGTCATCAGCAGCGTGGTTGGTGACAGCGGTTTCCCATGGATTCGGGAGGCAGTCTTTGTGAGAGAAGGAGATTCTCTGCTTTTCACGATCGAAGGATTTGATCTTGACGTCGATCACCTGATCTGGTTTGAGGACGTCTTCCACTTTGCCGATCTTCTTCCAAGAGATATCGGAGATATGGAGCAGGCCTTCTACGCCATTGATGCCGATGAAAGCACCGTATGGCATGATCTTCTTGACAGTGCCCTGAAGAACGTCGCCGTTTTCATAAGCAGCTTCGATTTCATCCATTTCATTGTTTCTGGCATCTTCCAGTACTGCTTTGCGGGAGAGAACCAGTCTATTCTTAGCGCGGTCGACTTCGAGAATCTTAGCCGGGAATTTCTGTCCGACCAGGTTCTGCAGGGAGTGAACGAAGCGCAGGTCGCCCTGAGACAGCGGAATGAAGCCGCGGAGGGACTTCAGCTGAACGAGCAGACCAACTTTGATCGCTTCGATGCCTTCGCATTCTACAGCTTCGCCTTTTTCGAAAGCTTCTTCAACAACATCCCAGTCAGCCAGACGGTCAACTTTGATCTTGGATACGTAAATGGTGCTGTCTTCTTTGACACCGCTGACAATCTGTACACGAAGTTTGTCGCCAACTTTGAGTACGTCTTTCAGAGATGCTGGTGCCGGGAATGCATATTCATGAGCCTGCAGTACAGCTTCTGTTTTGTAGCCGAAGGAAATATAGGCTTTGTCATCGAGTACGTCGACAACTTCCCCTTCTACTACACTGCCTTTATGCACGTCCAGGTTCATTTCTTCCTGTTCCAGCATTTCTTTCATGTTTTCCATAATAAAAACTACCTCCTCTATGATCCAGTCCGGTGTGGATGCACCGGCGGTGATGCCAATCTTGTCCCGGGTTTGGAACCATTCAGATTTTAGTTCCTCTGCCGTTTCGATATGATGGACGCAGGCGCCTTCGCTCCTGCATACGTCTGCCAGTCGGCTGGTATTAGCGCTGTTGCGCCCGCCGATGACAATCATCACATCTACTTTCCTCGCCAGCTCACGCGCCGCCTGCTGCCGCTGCATGGTCGCATCACAAATGGATTTGTGAAGAAACACATGCGGGATCCGTTGCCGGATCGCCTGCACCAGCTGGTCAGCCAAAGCCACCGAAAATGTGGTCTGCGTGACGATATGCGCCTCTTCCATGTCTGGAAGCTGGTCTACATCTTCGAGGGTTTCTACCTGGAAGGAATGACCCACTGCCCACTCCGCTACGCTCTTCATTTCCGGGTGCTTCTTTTCACCGATGAGTACGACGGTCTTTCCATCAGCCACAAGGTCTTTGGTGATCTCCTGGTTTCTTTTGACGAAAGGGCACGTCGCGTCCATTAGGGCCAGATTTTTGCACTTGAGTTTATTATAGCACGAAGGGCCCACTCCGTGCGAGCGAATTATTACAGTTTCATCGGTCAAAGTATCCAGGTCTTCCACCGGATGCACGCCTTTTTCAGAAAGCCGGCCGACCACCTGCGGGTTGTGAATGATGGGACCGTAGGTAACGGCCTTAATGCCCGAATTTGCCGCATTTTCCGCGATTTTCATGGCTCTTTTCACGCCGTAGCAGAAGCCCATCACTTTCGATTTATAGATTTCCATGATTTTAATTCTCAATTGAAGCGCCCGCTATAGAGCAGGCATTATGTTTGAAATAAAAAAATTCAATAGCAAAATAAAGGGTTCAGGGTTCGCCCATGGGGCGGCTCGCCCCTTGATTACGTTTGAAAGCCTCGATCGAATGAGAAATTAGAAATGCGAAATGGTGGTGCCTTGTGCTGGCATTCCAGTCACTAGTCACTAGTCACTAGTCACTAGTCACCAGTCACCAGCCACCAGTTACCAGTTACCAGCCACCAGTCACTAGTCCCTAGTCACTTTTTATAATCATCCATCAGTTTTTGAATTTCTGCCTTCACGATGTCATTGAGCTCAGCCACTTTCTCATCGGTCGGACGCTGCTTTTTGACTTCGATCGGCTTGCCGATGAGGACGGCAAAGGGACCGTTTTTACGAGGCAGGTCCATCGTGCCGAGGACGGCGACAGGGATGACCGGAGTGCCGGTCATGAGGGCGAGGGATGCCATGCCCGTGTGGAAACGGCCGAGTCCCTCTCTCTTGATGCGGGTACCTTCCGGGAAAATGCCGAGAGGATTGCCCTCCTTGATTTCCTTGATGGCCTGACGCACAGCCGCGCGATCGACGCTGCCGCGCTTCACTGGGAAAGTGCCGAACTGACGGATCAGCCAGCCAAAAAATGGATTTTTGAAAAGTTCTTCCTTCGCCATGTAGTGGATAATGCGGGTATTAAAAGCCACGCCGACGACAGGAGGATCCCAGTAGCTCTTATGGTTCGGCGCAACGATGATGGCCCCGGTCTGAGGCACATTCTCCCGCCCTTCGACCTTGAGACCGAAGATGACGAAGAAGAAGAAATTTAAAATGGCTCTGACAATAGCATAGCCCATAGGATTCACCTCGTTTGAAAATGGTGGTTGGCTGTTAGCCGTTTGCAGTTGATAAAGCGCAAGCAGACAAGAAGATTATAAGACTATTATTGCGTTTTCTAATTAACTGACATTTAAGTCAACTTCCGAATTAAGTTAGGAGTTAGGAGTGAAGGTACGGCGCATAAAATTAGGAAGCGCCGTAGAGTTTTATATAAATGATGAACAAGCCATTTTATATAATAAGGGGTATTGAAAATTGTGCGCCCCTTCCACCACTTCTCACTTCACGCTTCTCACTTCTAACCAAGTCCATAAGTTGACAAATCGCAATACTTTAGATTTCTGATGTCTTCAAGTCTCTATGTCCAGTCCTTAATCCCTAGTCACTCGCTTACTAAACCCAGGAAACTTTTTCTCACAGATGGCGATCATGGCTTCTGCGGTGCCTTCGAGCGTGAGGTCGCCATTATCAAGAAGGATGGCATCCTCTGCCTGCTTCAGGGGGGAGATCTCGCGGTGACTGTCCATGTAGTCGCGCTTGGCCACATCGGCTTCGATGTCTTCGAGAGAAAGCTCCGGATGCAGGGCTTCGAGCTCTTTGAAGCGGCGAAGCGCACGGGTGTGGACGGAGGCGGTGAGGAAGATCTTCACATCGGCCTTCGGCAGGACAGTCGTCCCGATGTCACGACCGTCAAGGACGATGCCGCCTTTTTCGGCCTGGCGGCGCTGGATGGCGACCATCGCCGTGCGCACGCCGCCGATGGCAGAGACTTCCGATACATGCCCGGAAACTTCCGGCGTGCGGATGAAGGGCGTCACATCTTCCCCATCCACGATGACATGCATGGCATCCGCAGCGGGCTTTACTTCCATGTCGAGCGCTTCGGTCATAGCGGTGATTTCCGCCGGATCCGTCAGGCCCTTCTTCAGGGCTTCGTAGGTGACCGCACGATACATCGCTCCGGTATCAAGATAGGCATAGCCAAGGCGTGATGCGAGGATCTTCGACACGCTGCTCTTGCCGGCCCCTGCCGGACCGTCGATAGCGATAGATAATTTTCGCATAAATGATGATCTCCTTTATATGAATTTGATTGGTTCAGGGTTAGCCCGTTGGGGCGTGCCGTTCCTTGCTTACGATTGAAATTCTCACTTGAATGAGAAATTAGAAATGAGAAATGCGAAATGTTGGTGCGGCGCGAAAAATAATGAAGCGCCGCAGAATTTTGATAACGCTTCGCAACGTTGTCATCTCAAGCGTAGCCCTCCATCTCTATGGCACCGCGGTTAGTATCACATAGGCACTGGTGGGAAACGGCATCTTACGGCATCTTGGTGTTACGTATTTCTGCTTTCACACATTCTTTGTTTAGCGGTCTGCAAGGTAGATTTCTCGCTTCGCTCGAAATGACGATGCGGGAGTCTGAAGTCTTTTATTCACCAGTCCCCCTGCGCCACTAATCTCTAGCCACTAGCCACTAGCCACTAGTCACCAGTCACCAGTCACTAGTCACTAGTCACTAATGATGCAGCTGCACTTTCCGCTGCCAGGTGTCCGGTCGAGAAGGCCGCCTGCAGATTGTAGCCGCCAGTGAAGGCGTGGATATCGAGAACCTCTCCGGCGAAGTAAAGTCCTGCCACTTTCTTTGATCCCATAGTGGACGGATTCACCTCTTTGACGGAGATACCGCCAGCCGTCACGATGGCTTCGTCGATGGGCCGTGTACCCGTGATGGTGAGCTTCATGGACTTCATCGTCTGCACGAGGGACGCGCGCTGGGCTTTCTTGAGTTCGCTGACGGGAAGATCCCTGGGGATGCCTGCCAGTGAGAGCACGACGTCGATCATGCGATGCGGGAGAAGCTCGACGAGCGCGCCGGCCATCTGCTTCAGGTGATGCTTTTCCAGATCTCTCAGGACACGCTTATCGAGAATTTCCTGCGTGAGCGCAGGCTTGAGATCGAGCGTCGCTTCCACGGGATGTCCCTGCGAGAGCCAAAGGGAGGCTTTATCCGAGAGGGAGAGCACAATGGGGCCGGTGATCCCAAAATGGGTGAAGAGCATCTCTCCGAATTCCTCTGCCTTTCTGCGCCCGCCGGCGGAAAGAGACAGTGTGACATTCTTGAGGGAGAGCCCCTGCAGGTCTTTCGGCCAGCTTTCCTTCGTGACGAGAGGGATGAGGGCAGGACGAATGGTCGTGATCTTGTGCCCGATCTCCCCGGCCATCCGATACCCGTCTCCCGTCGAGCCCGTACGCGGGTACGAAGCGCCGCCGGTCGTCAGGATCACGGCATCGGCATCACAGCGTCCCTTCTTCGTGACGACGCCCTTTGCCCTGCCATCTGTGACGACGATATGAGACACCGGCTCCTCCAAGTGAAGCTCGACCTTCTTTTCTTTGAGAAGGCGCATGAAAAGGTGGCGCACCTCCTGTGCATCATCGCTGGCAGGGAAGACACGTCCGCCGCGCTCGACTTTGGTCGCAAGGCCATAGCCATGGAGCAGCTCCAGCAGGTCTGTATTCGAGAAGGCTTCGTAGGCACTGTAGAGAAATTTCCCATTGCCCGGCGTCTTCCCTATAAAATCCATGATGGGCGCGCTGTTTGTCAGATTGCAGCGGCCTTTTCCGGTGATGCCCATCTTCAGGCCGACCTTCGGCATTTTTTCAAAGAGCATGACCTTGGCTCCCCGGTCCGCTGCCGTGACAGCGGCCAGAAGTCCCGCCACGCCGGCTCCGATGATGGCGATCTTTTTATTTGTGGAGCTCATACAGTTTCTTGACCTCCTCCAAGGACAGGCGGCGGTATTCCCCGCGGGAGACGCCAGAAAGCGTCAGGGAGCTGTACTGCACGCGCTTCAGTCCGAATACAGGATAGTGGAATGCCGCCATCATTTTACGGATCTCACGGTTCTTCCCTTCGTGGAGCGTCATGCGTACCTTTGTCTTATTCTTCTCCTTATCATAGCCCAGGACTTCGATCTCGCACGGTGCAGTCACCCCGCTGTCGATGCGCACGCCTTTCGACATTTTATCCGCCAGTTTCAGTGAATATTTCCCACGGACTGTGACTTCATATACCTTTTTGACCTCATGCTTCGGATGCGTCAGGATGTTGTCGAGCTCGCCGTCATTCGTCATGAGGAGCAGTCCTTCGGAGTGATAGTCAAGACGTCCGACCGGGAAAATACGCTCACGGATATTTCTGAAATAGTCCATGACCGTGCGCCGCCCCTGCGGGTCGGTGACGGACGTGATGACATTATCCGGCTTGTAGAAAAGGAAATAGCGTTTCCGCTCAGGACGGATGCGCTCTCCGGCAACCTCGATGCGATCGGAAACAGGATCGGCTTCACTCCCCAGCTCGCGGATGACCTTGCCATTCACACGGACCTGTCCCGCCTCGATCAGTTCTTCTGCCTTGCGGCGGGAACAGATGCCCGCATGGCTCAATACCTTCTGTAAACGTTCTTTCAAAATAGTTCTCCTTCTTCCAGTCCTTCTCGCCAGCGCATCCGGAGCTCATTCACATCTGAAAGCCCGGTGCAGGCGAGGAAACGCTTCGTCGTACCATAAAGGATCGGCCGTCCGGGGATATCCAGACGTCCTCTTTCTTCGATGAGGCCCTTCTCCATGAGGAGTCCCAGCACGCGGCCCGCTGCCACGCCGCGGATCTTCTCGATCTCGACTCGCGTCACAGGCTCTTTGCAGGCCACTACCGCCAGCGTCTCCAGCGCCGCAGCCGAGAGCGGCGTCTGTTTTCCCAGAAGGGAAGAGAGCCATGTGTCGTATTTCTTCTTCGTCGCCAGCATGTACCCCGCGCCCGTGTGATGGAGCGTCAAACCGGAGTCTGGCTTTTCATATTTTTCAGACAGCAGCGTGAGCGTTTTCTCGATCATCTGAGAGTCTTCTCCCACGGCCTTTGCCATGTCGGTCAAAGAGACAGGACTTCCTTTTGCAAAAAGAAAGGCTTCGATGAGTGCTGATAGCTGAAGCAATGTATTTGTCATAATTGTCCTTTGTAGGTGATGGGTGTAAGGTTTATGCTAACCCTCGATTAAGGATGAAGACTCTGTTTAAATGAGAAATTAGAAATGGTGGTGCGGCGCATAAAAATATAGAAGCGCCGCGAAGTATAGATAGTGGCGATACCTGAAAGTGGTATTCTAGTCACCAGTCACTTGAGATTTCTAATCCCTCACGATTTCCAGTCCCCCTGCGCCTTCAATCACCCTCGCCTCTCCAAGACGGATCAGTTCAAGGAGTGCCACGAGGGTAACGGCGAGGCGGAGGCGTGTCTTCAGCCGCCGGAAATACTGCGTGAAATCCACACGGCGAAGTCGCGAGAGCGTTTCCTTCAGTGTCTCCATTTCCTGCTCCATCGACACCTCTTCGGGAGCGAGGATTTCTTCCTCCTCTTCATGGAGAGAGTCATAGAGCGAGAGAAAGGCGGCGCGCAGCTTCAAGAGGGAAATCCGCCCCTGATACAGCCCGCCCTTCATAGCCTCTGGCTCTTTCTTCCAGTACGGCCGCTCGGCTTCGATGAGTTCCTCGATGCGTCCCTTGATCTCCTTCATCCGCTTGAATTCTTCGAGCGACCGCGCGAGCTCAGCTCTCGGGTCTTCTGTCTCATCGGCCGCCTCCTGCCGCCGCTTCGGGAGCAGCATCCGCGACTTGATGAAGATGAGCGTCGAGGCCATGGCGAAGAAACTGCTCGCCAGCTCCAGATCGAGCTCCTGCGCTTTCCGGAGATACGCGAGATACTGCTCGGTGATCTCATGGATCGGTATGTCATGGATATCGATCCGGTTCTTCGTCACGAGGTGCAGCAAAAGATCCAGCGGCCCTTCGAAGACTGGAAGATTCACCTGATATTCTTTTTCGATCTCTCCCGCCTCCTTGCGCGCACAACCCCATCATGAATGTACTCTATTATATTAACATAAATCGAATCGTTTGTTGATAGGATTATGTTCAGGGTTAGCCCATGGGGCGGGGCGTCCCTTGATTGCGGATGAAAGCCTCGATTGAATGAGAAATTAGAAATGGTGGTACGGCGCATAAAATGATGAAAGCGCCGCGAAGTATAAGTAATGACGATGCCATGAGCTGGCATGCCAGTCACTAGTCACTTGAGACTTCTAATCCCTAGCCACTCATCCCTAGCTACTTACCCCTACTTTCAAACTTCAAAGTTCATGGTTAGCCCCTAGGGCGTGCTCCCCTTTGACTCCGAATGAAAATCCGGCTCGAACGAGGAATGCTGGTGGCGGCTTCGCCGCGAATATAATATGGGGCGATGCCCGAAGGTCTTGAGGATAACAGGTTTCCCGTTTAGGGTTTACAAACATAATCCGCCTGATCGCGAACGAAAAAGATTTCTCGACTTCGCTCGAAATGACGACGGCGCGAAGCGCTATCAAAATTCTGCGGCGCTTTTGATTTTTATGCGCCGCACCACCACGCCTCACGCCTCACTCCAACTAGAGAGCCGAGCTTTCATTCATAATCAGTGGACGGAGCCGTCCCGGAGCTAACCCTGAACCCATCAACCTGAATCCTGAACCCCCAACTTATGTTACAATACAGGCAAAGGAGCTGAATTCAATGACCGACCATTCCCACCTTCCCCCCTTCACGAAAGCGCTCTTGGACTTTGCAAAAGAAGCGCGCGATGATTTCTGCACGCCGGGACACCACAGCGGCGCGCTGTTTGAAGAAATCCCCGAAGGACGCACCTTTGTCTCTTCGCTCGGTGAAGGCGCTTTCACCGCGGACATCTCGGACTCTTCTTCCGTCATCGGTGATCCGTCCGCACACGAAGGCGTCTCCGGAGAGGCAGAAGCCCTTGCCGCGAGCGTGTATGGCAGCGACCGCTGTTTCTTCGTCTTGGGCGGCACCTCCGCGTCGAACCGCATCGCGATCAGCGCGCTCGTTTCCGAAGGCGACCTCATTCTTTTCGACAGGAATAACCACAAGTCCGCCTCGCAGGCCGCACTCGCCGCTGCCGGCGGATTTCCTGTCTACCTCGCCTCCGAGCGAAACGAAAGCGGCATCATAGGCGGACTGACGGAAGAAACGCTTGACCCGGCCCGCCTCCGCGAGAAAGCGGCAAAGCTCTCGCCCGATGCCGGGAAAAAGCAGCGCCCCTACCGCCTTGCCTGCCTCCAGCTCTCTACCTATGACGGCCTCTTTCTGAATGCGAGAGAAATCCTTCGCCGCATCGGCCCCCTCTGTGACTACATTCTCTTCGACGGCGCGTGGGCCGGCTACGAAAATTTTCTCCCGCTCCTTCAGGGTTCTGCCGTCCTCACCTTCCCCCTGACGAAAGACGATCCCGGCATTCTCGTGACGCAGTCCGTCCACAAGCAGCTTGCCGGATTCTCTATGACGAGCCAGCTCCACAAGAAAGATAGCCACCTGCGGGGGATGGCGCACTACCTCGAGGATGATGTCCTGCAGGCCGCCTACCTCATGCACATATCGACTTCCCCTTATTATCCGCTCCTTGCAGGACTGGAAATGAATGCGTACCTCCACCAGAAGAAAGGAAGGGAGCTCTGGCAAAAAGCCGCGATCACAGCGACAGAGCTGAAAAAATCCATCCTCAAACATTGCCGCCTTCTCCGGCCCTTCACCGCTCTCATGGTGCGCGCCGCTTCCTGGGAAGCCCATCCGACAGAAGAAATCCTCTCGGACCCCGCTTTCTTTGCGATTTCCCCCAAAGACTCATGGCACGGCTTCTCCCATATCGCAGAAAACCTCTACCTCACAGACCCCTGCAAAGTGCTCCTCACGACCGGCCCCCTGCCCGCGCCGCTCCTCTCTCACTGGCTCGAGAGGCGCCATGTGACGGTGGAAAAATCTGATTTCCATACCCTCCTCTTCCTCATAGAGCCGAGTGACCGACAGGAGAAATGCGAGCGACTCCTCTCGCTCTTCGAAGAATGTGAAACCGCCTATGAAGCCAATGCGCCGATGTCCTCCTTCGCGCCGGACGTCACCTGCCTTCCGGGCGAGGGGCTGAAAGACTACTCCCTGCGCTGCATGGATTTTTTGGAAAAAGAACAGGCTTCCCGTCTTTCGCAGACACTCTTCGCCGAAGATCATTTCCCGAAAGCCGCCCTCACCGGGCGAAGCGCCCATCAGGCCTTTCTCAAAGGAGCACGCGAGCGCGTCCCGCTTCCGAAAGCCAAAGGGCGCGTATCTCTGGAAATGATCCTCCCCTATCCGCCCGGCATCACCGTCTTAGAGCCCGGCGAAGTCTGGACTGACGAGGTAGTATCCTATTTCCTCTTCCTGCAGAAATACAAGAGCGCCTTCCCAGACTTTTCCCCCGAAATACTCGGTGTGCATGGAAACGGAAATGACGCATATGTCTGGGTGCTTAAGGAAGCGTGACCCGTCATCGCTTAGTATAAAATTTTACTCGGTAGGGAAATTTTTCCAGAAACAATAAAAAAGGA
>UQQQ01000038.1 GCA_900543165.1 uncultured Dialister sp.
GAACGTATCTGACAGAGAAGTATTTCGACGAGCAGTTAGAGCGCATCCGTGAGATCCGTGCCAGCGAAAGAAAGTTTTATCAGAAGATCACTGACTTGTATGCGACAGCCATTGATTATGATAAAAATGCTGCAACGACGAGAAGATTTTATGCGACCGTCCAGAATAAGATGCATTACGCAGTGCATGGACATACGGCAGCTGAGCTGATCGTGGAAAGAGCGGATCACACAAAAGAGCACATGGGATTAACCACCTGGGCAGATGCGCCGGAAGGAAAGATCAAGAAAAGTGATGTTACAGTCGCTAAGAATTATCTGAGTCAGGATGAAATGAAGCAGCTGAATCGTATGGTGACAGCATACCTGGATTTTGCGGAAAACATGACCTTACGCCATATCCCGCTTACGATGCAGGACTGGGAAATGAGGCTCAACAGCTTCATTGAAATGTTTGATTATGGCATTTTACAGGACGCAGGCAAGGTGTCCGCAGAAATTGCAAAGCTTCATGCTGAGACAGAATTTGAAAAATACCGTGTGATTCAGGACAGATTGTTTATGTCCGACTTTGATAGATATATGCTGGAGTTGGAAGAAAGCGCAAAGAAATAATGACCGGATTCCAGATCGAGACGATGAAATCCGGCAACTCAATTCCCTGCGAATGTATGGCCAATCAGCGGTCAGAACTGCCGTACGAACTTCCATTGGCATCCTTACTCCAAATCGTTTCTGAAAACGTTCGTAATTGTTGTAAAAATGGACGTATTGCTCGATGGCCGAACGTATCTTGCGTTTCCCTCTCTTTCCATGAAAGAGGCCTCGCCCTGTTCCTTGTATTTCCTTACCTAGCCAAGAAGACTCCGCTCGGATAGCCCATTCGACCTGGTGATTTGTCGGTCAGATACTTTGCCGGAAAGATATTCTCGCGCTCTGGCAAGCATCCAATCTGCTACATGTTTCCTTTTGACCATTAAAAATCCCCCTAAAGCAGTTTGGTTATTTACCTTGTCTGCTTTAGGGGGATCATATCACATCGTGGCCGGAGTTTTTTTATTCGCGGAAGGTCCTACTTCCCGTCCGTCCTTTGGATCGGACTTTGGGGAGATCTTTTCCCGTTCCATCCGCTGCCTGTCCATGGCACTACCCTATGGCTGCTTTTTTCTTCATCCATTCCAGCAGATAATCACGGAAAAGACAGGCTGCCTTTGTCTTGCGGACCTGCGGATTGCTTACAAGGTAGATCATCTGCCCGCTGATCTCTTCCTTCAGTGTCCGACTCACGATGTCGGAATGCGGGTACAGGGCATCAGCATAGTCATACCCGATGTTGATGGCTTTGTTGTGAAGGAGAAGTGTGCGGATGATACTTTCATCAGCAGTTTCCGCAAGAATGTGGATCTTCCTTCCGGGCGCGAGGAAGTACCTGTCGATATTGTGGCGGAAACAATCGTAGGCACGGCCTTTGCTGATGATGGTCTGCCCGTCCAGATCGTCATAGGTCAAAGCCGGGAGCTTCGCCAGCGGATGCGATCTGTGCATCCGTACACTGTAATGGCTGAAAAAAAGAGGCTCTCCTTCGAAGCGCGTCTCATCCAGTGGTCCCGCCGTGATGGCAAAGCTGCACTGCTGCGATGCCAATGCAGCTATAGCATGGGCATCTGTCGTATCCACCACACTGAGAATGATAGAAGGATAGGCCTCGTGGAAGTCTTCGATGAGGGACGCTCCGAGATAGGCAAATACGTGATCGAGCGCATAAATGGTGACCACGCTTTGGGACTTAGCTGCAAGCGTGCGGAGGCTGCGGATGGCATCGTATTCCTCCAGAAGGCTTTTGGCATGTGGCAGCAAAGTCGTTGCATAGTCCGTGGGAATGACTCCTTTTATACTGCGGATAAAAAGCGGCTGCCCAAGCTCTTCCTCAAGCAGTCGGATCACCTTGCTTACGCCTTGTCGCGAGACAAATAGGGTGTCTGCGGCTATTTTTATATTCTGCGTCTGATAGACGGTCACGAAGTATTGCAGCTGTTTTTGGTTCATAGAGCACCTCCTGTTTTCATTATAGTGCAACCATATAGTTGCTTCAATCATCTCGTTCTCTTCTTTTTCCTGCGACATGCCTCATGTATAATAACGCCTAGAAAAGGAGGTTCACATTCTATGAAAATCACACAGATCCGCAGTGCAACCAATCGCCTTGTATACGCCGGCAAAACATTTCTCATCGATCCGTGGCTTGCCCCCCGGCATGCCTTCAGCTTCATCGACATTCCCGGCCGCCCCTACCATATTCCCGACCCGATGAAGGAGCACCTGCCGATGCCATTCTATGACCTTCCCGTCTCTGTCAGGGAGGTCTTGCAGGATGTCGACTATATCATCGTCACGCATCTCCATCCCGATCACATCGACATGTCCGTCACAGACGGTACAGTCGGCGCTCCGCTGGATAAGACAGTCCCCATTTTCTGCCAAAACGAAGAGGATGCGGCTGTCCTGAAAAAATCCGGATTCCAGGATATCACCATCCTTCCTAAGGAAGGAATAAAAATAGGAGATGCCACCATTCGTCAGGTTCCTGCCCTCCATGGCACGTATGTCCCCTGCGGAAACGCCATGGGCGTCCTCTTTGAAGCCAAAGAGGAAAAAACATTCTATCTGGCCGGCGATACCATCTGGTATGAGGAAGTTGCTGCGACCATTAAGAAATACCAGCCGGAAGTGATCGCCCTCAATGCCTGTGCAGCTGAGACTCTTGAAAATGGCCGTCTCATCATGAATGATGAAGATGTCTGGAATGTGTCGCTTGCCGCCCCTCATGCCAGACTTTATATCACGCATATGGATAACGTGGCACACGCAGCCCTGACTCGGTATACGATGCGCGGCCGTCTGGCTTCTCGCGGTATCGTCAATTACGATATGCCCGCCGATGGCGAAATTATTATATATCTCCCTCACAGCCCTCTGCATGCCGAAGGCAGCCATTGAGTGAGGTCATGCGGCAACGATAGGAAAGACTGCTTTCTCCCACTCCTACCGATTTTCTCTCATATGGAGTATAATGAAAAGGATAACTATACACCTTCCATTTATGACAGGAGAAATCATATGAGAAAAATCATTCTTACCGGCGACCGCCCGACCGGCCGCCTTCATGTCGGCCACTACGTCGGCTCCCTGCGCGAACGTGTCGAGCTGCAGAACTCCGGCAAATTCGACGACATCTACATCATGATTGCTGACGCTCAGGCGCTCACGGACAACGCGGACAATCCGGAGAAGGTCAGAAGAAATGTTCGCGAGGTCGCTCTCGACTACCTCGCTGTCGGCATCGATCCGGCGAAGTCCTGCATCTTCATCCAGTCCATGGTGCCGGAGCTCACCGAACTCACCATGTACTACATGAACCTCGTCACCGTTTCTCGTCTCCAGAGAAATCCGACTGTCAAAGCAGAAATCCAGCAGAAGAATTTCGAAGCCAGCATCCCGGCCGGTTTCCTCTGCTACCCTGTCAGCCAGGCGAGCGACATCACGGCCTTCAAGGCCACCCATGTCCCGACCGGCGAAGACCAGGAGCCGATGCTCGAGCAGACACGCGAGATCGTCCGCAAATTCAATGACATCTACGGCGAAGTTCTGGTCGAACCAGACATCGTCCTTTCCACAAACAAAGCCTGCCTGCGCCTCCCCGGCACCGACGGCAAAGCGAAGATGAGCAAATCCATCGGCAACTGCATCTACCTCTCTGATTCGCCGAAAGACATCGAGACGAAGATCATGTCCATGTTCACCGACCCGACCCACCTGCGCCGCGACGATCCGGGGCATGTGGAAGGAAATCCCGTCTTCACCTACCTCGATGCATTCAGCAGCGATGAACACTTCGCAGCCTTCTGCCCCGAGTACAGCTGCCTTCAGGAAATGAAGGATCACTACACGAGAGGCGGCCTCGGCGACGTGAAGGTGAAGCGCTTCCTCAATAACGTCATGCAGGAAACCCTCCGCCCCATCCGCGAACGCCGTGAATATTGGGAAGCCCATCTGGAAGATGTCCAGGATATCCTGAAGACCGGCTGCGAAAAAGCAGAAAACACCGCAGCCAAGACCCTCGCCGAAGTCCGCCGCGCAATGCGGATCAATTACTTCGAAGATGGAAATTTGTTGAAATAAGATTCAGGGTTCAAGGTTCAAGGTTCAGGGTTCAGGGTTAGCCCACGGGACGTGTCGTCCCTTGATTACGGTTGAAAGCCTCGCTTGAATGAGAAATTAGAAAGGAGAAATGCGAAATGGTGGTGCGGCGCATAAAAATATAGAAGCGCCGCGAAGGTTTGGAACTAGCGGTTTTCTCGTATCGCAAACCTAATCCCTAGCCACTCATCCCTAGCTACCAGTCCCCAGTCACTTGTCGCCAAAAGGAGTCCGCTATGCCCTACGTCAATATCAAAATCACCCGAGAAGGCCATGTGACCCCCGAGCAGAAAGCTGCGCTCATCCGTGGCGTCACGGATCTTCTGGCCAATGTCCTGCACAAAAATCCGGCTTCGACTGTCGTCACCATCGATGAAGTGCCTCTGGAAAACTGGGGCCTCGGCGGCGATCCGATCCTTGTTGCCAGAGAGAAGAATCAAAAGAAATAGGGTGAGCCCGTGGGGCGTGCCCTCCCTTGATTATAAATGAAAGCCCTGCCTGAATGAGAAATGCGAAATGTTGGCGGCTTCGCCGCAAATATATACGGGGCGATGCCCGAAAGTGGCATTTAAGTCACCAGTCACTAGTCGCTCCTAATCCCTAATCCCTAATCCCTAGTCACTAGCCACTCCCCATAGCAAAAAGCCAGAACACACATGCAGCGTGTTCTGGCTTTTTTGATAGATCATAGCGGCGAAGCCGCACTGTCATTTCGAAGAGTTCCTGCGCGATTTCACGGTTCATGACATTGTCCTCGACGATATGGATGCGGCAGCCGAGACTGAGCTCCCGATTTCCCATACCGAGCTGACGCCGCAGATACTCTCTGCTACCGTACCATCTGATCTCTGCGCATGTGGCTTCCGCCCGAATGGTACGACGCCTGCTCTAACAATTTATGCTCCATCTCCCCCTCCTCCGGGTGATCTCCTCTTTCCTGGGAGCCTGGATTCCCTCGTTGTTGAATGAAATCCGCATTTTCCTAAGGAAACGCTGATTCAATCGCAGAATCTGATCAGACTGTATCGCCCCCTTCCCCCGCCTTCGTCCTTACGTTATAATATATTTAATGAAACTCTTATTTCTGAAAAGGAGGCTTCTTTATGGAAAAGATACATATCAATCTCGGCAAGGATTCCTACAACATCGTGATCGACAGCGGGCTCATCCGCCGCGCCGGAGATGCGATCTCTTCCCTCACAGGCGCGCATGACGCAGCCATCATCACAGAGGATGGGATCGATCGCCTCTACGGCATGGATCTTGTGAAATCCCTCGAATCCACCGGCATCCGCACACAGATGATCGTCGTCCCCTCGAGTGAGAAATCGAGAAGCCTCTCCATCGTGAACCGCGTCTACGGTGCGCTCGTCGATTTCGGTCTGCCCTCCGACGGCATCCTCATCGCGCTCGGCGGACGCGTCGTCGGTGACATCACCGGCTTCGTCGCTGCCACCTACCACCGCGGCATCGCCTACATCCAGTTCCCGACATCCGTGCTCTCGCAGATCGGGAGCGCCATCGGCGGCAAGATCACGCTCGACATCACCGCGGGCAAGAATCTCGTCGGCACCTTCTATCAGCCGCGCGCCGTCTATATCGATCCCGGCATGGCCAAGACCCTCCCCAGAAAATACCTGCACAATGGCATGGGCGAAGCCGTGAAGCTCGGCTGCGTCTGTGACAAAGAGCTCTTCGAGCTTTTCGAAAAAGCCAATTCCGACATGGAGCTCCTGCGCGTGCTGCCGGAAATCATCCGCCGCTGCGCTGCCATCAAGGCGCACTATGTAGAAATCGACCCCACCGGCAAGAAAGATCGCCGTCTCCTCGACTTCGGACACACCATCGGCGGAGCCATCGAGCGTTGCTGCCGCTACGATGACAAAACGATCACCCACGGCGAAGCGACCGCGATCGGCATGTACCTCGTCACCAAGCGCGCCGAGCTCCTCGGCCTCACCTCCCGCGGCACCACGAGCCGCCTCGAGTACGTCTTGAAATCGCTGTCTCTTCCCACGGAGACACATATCGCTCCCGAGATCCTCGCTGCGGATATGGCGAGGAGCAAGCATGTCAAGGAAGGGAAGATCCAGCTCGCCCTCATGAAGGAGATCGGTCAGGGCTTCCTGAAGGAAGTGACGGTCGAAGAGCTTGCAGAGTATGTGAAATAGGGACTGGTGACTAGTGGCTCTCTCGCACCGTCATTTCGAGCGAAGTCGAGAAATCCTTCTTGCAGACCGCTAAACGAAGGATGTATGAAAGCAAAAATGAGTAGCCAGGGATTAGGGATTAGACTGGAAGACTAGGAGACATCAGACATCTGACTTCCATCCTCCAGCCTTCGGGCATCGCTCCATATATATTCGCGACAGCGGCGCTCGACTGCTTTCGTTAGCTGTGATTTATGCAAAAACGTTTTTCCATCTGCATCACCCACCTTTCATACCGCCAGTGCCCTATCCGCCCCTTCGAGGCACCTTCCCCTCGAGGGGAAGGCTGACGATACGAGGATACCATCTCTAAAAATGCGGCGAAGCCGCCGCCACAGCCTTACCCCCTGCACCTCTTGAAAAAGAAAACGCGCCAGACGTCTCACGACGTCTGGCGCGTTTGTGGTTAAAATCCTTTGGCACGCATCCGTTTTTCCCACCAGTTGAAGAAGAAGGTGAGAAGGATGGCCATCGCCCAGTAGGCAATAGCATCCGCGATGTACGGCTCGGTGCGGCGGTTGTAGAGAGCAGAGAAAATATCCGCTTTGGCAAACATGTCCACCACCTTGACGGTGAAGACGAGAGCCAAGAGCTTAATGGTCTTCAGGTAGTAGGTGAAGAAGGTCGGAAGCGCCACGACGAAAGCCTGCGGCAGGACGATGCGGGTGAAGGCATGGTACGGAGTCATACCCATGGCGACAGATGCCTCGTACTGTCCTTGATCGACAGAGCGGAGCGCGCCGCGGATATTCTCGGACTGGTACGCCGTGTTGTAAAGGATGAAGGTCGCATAGACCGTCCAGTACGGGCTGACATCGAAGGGCTTCACGGTATGGCCAAGAACCGCAGAAATGATCGGAGCGAGAAGGAAGGGCAGAGAATTGTACACGATGAAGAGCTGCACGATGCCCGGCACGGCGCGGAAAAAGGAGATCAGGACGGTGAAGATGCCATTCAGCAGGCGTCCCCCGCGCAGGCGGAGCACCGCGATGAGAGAGCCGAAGACGATGCTCGCGATGATGATGACAAAGGCCATGAAAAGGGTATTCGGGATCGCGCCCGCGATGAAAAGGAGTGCGGTCGGCAGGATTTCAAAATCGATCATACGGCGCTCCTTTCTTTAGGGCTGCTCCATTTCTGGAACATGTGGAATGCGATTTCCACCAGAATGACAAGCGCCCAGTAGATGAGGGCGACGGCGCAGTACGTCTCCAGCTTGCCCTGCCCGTAGTGTGCATTGATGATGAGACCGGCGCGGCCCATGAGATCCACGACCCCGATGAAGTACATGATGGAGGTATCCTTCAGGATGTTGATGGATTCATTCACGAGCCCGGGGAGCGCGACCGGCAGTGCCTGCGGCGCGATGATGGAGACGACGCGATGGAAGGGGGAAAGCCCGAAGACCATCGCCGCCTCATGCTGTCCGCGTGAAACAGAAAGGTAGGCGGGACGGATGATTTCCGCGATCACCGGCGTGTAGTGGAAGGTGAGCGCGATCAGGACGTAAGCCGTGAGCGGCCAGCCATCAGGGCTGATGCCGAGCATCCGCACGATCACCGGCAGCACGAAGTACACGACGTAGAGGTCGAGGACGAATGGCATGCTACGATTGTACGAGAGCCAGACGCTGCAAAGCTGGCTGAGCAGCGGCACCTTTGCGATGCGCACGACGGCGACCAGACTGCCCAGCACAAGGCAGAGCAGGATGGAAATGGCGATCACTTCCATCGTAAACGGCAGCGCCGACGAGAGCCTTGGGAAGAGCCCAAGGAAGTAGGAGAAATCGAATGTAAGCATAGTAGTGGACCTTGTGATATATAAGTAGCTGGTGACTGGTGACTAGTTACTGGTGGCTAGGGATTAGGGATTAGGGATTGGGTTAGCCCGTGGGCATGCCTTTCTTGATTGCGAATGAAAGGCATGCTCTCGAGTGAGGAGTGCTGGTTCGGCGCATTCGTCATCCTGAGCGGAGAAAAACGTCGTATGTTAAAAAATGGCTTATCTGAAAACAGGAGAACTGAGTCGAAGGATCTAAGCGCCGCGAAGTATAAATAATGGCAATGCCCAAAGGTGGTATTTAGTCACGAGTCACACACACTTTCTGTTATTTCGAGCGCAAGCGAGAAATCTTTGTCATTCGTGGTCTGGCGGACGATGTCAGGAAATGCACAAACGGGAAGCCTGTTATCTGCTGGCTTTCGGGCATCGCCCATTTATATACTGCGGCGAAGCCGCCACCTTCATTCCTAATTCCTAATTTTACCCTTCTTCCCTCTTCAGCATGCGCTGGAGGAACTGCTGTGTCTTTTCTTCTTTCGGATGGGTGAAGAGGTCTTCCGGTTTCCCGGTCTCGATGACAAGCCCATCGGACATGAAGACGACCTTCGAAGATACTTCACGCGCGAAATGCATTTCATGCGTCACGATGATCATGGTGATACCGAGCGTCGCGACCTCGGCGATGGTATCAAGCACTTCGCCGACGAGCTCCGGATCCAGCGCAGACGTCGGTTCATCGAAGAGGATGACATCCGGACGCGGTGCAAGGGCACGAGCAATGCCGACGCGCTGCTGCATGCCGCCGGAAAGCTCGGACGGATACATCTTCGCATAGTCAGCCATATGGACACGCGCGAGCTCCTGCATCGCGATTTCCTCGGCCTCCTTCTTGCTCTTGCCGTAGCCATAAATGAGGCCCTCGGTCACATTCTCAAGGACGTTCTTATTTCTGAAAAGATTGAACTGCTGGAAGACCATCGTCGACTTGCGGCGCAGACGCTGCACTTCGCTCTTGGTGATATGAGAGAAATCCACGGACACATCGCCCATGGTGAGCTTTCCTTCTTCCGGCTGTTCCAGATAATTCAGACAGCGCAGAAAGGTGGTCTTCCCCGTCCCCGAAGGGCCAAGGATAGAGACGACATCACCTTTTTCTACTTCCAGGCTGATGTCTTTCAGGACGGTATTCTTCCCGAAAGATTTACGTATATGTTCTGCAGTCAATATGCGGGACATGGTGTACCTACCTTTCCTAATAATGGATTTGGGATTCAGGGTTCAGGGTTCGGGGTTCAGGGTTCGGGGTTCAAGGTTAGCCCCGAGGGGCGTGCTGTCCCTTGTTTGCGGATGAAAGCTCTGCTCTCTAGTTAGGAGTTAGGAGTGGTGGTGCGACGCATAAAATAATGAAGCGCCGAAGAATTTTGATAGTGCTTCGCACCGTCGTCATCTCGAGCGTAGTCGAGAGATCTTCCTTGCAGAACGATCAATATGCCAACTGCGCTATTTCAGTCACCGCTTGTTCCTAATCCCTAGCTACTCATCCCCAATCCCTAAACTAAAAAAATCCTCCGCCCCAGTAAAGGGACGGAGGATCCGTGTTCCACCCAATTTCACTTCTGCCTCTTCGCAGAAATCTCGGTGAGTCTTCTGACTCCATGCTGTAACGGGCGACCCCGGGCAGCCTACTAACTTCAGCGCGCCTGCTCAGAGAGGCACTTCCAGCCAATTCCCGCACTCCTTTCCACCCGTCGGAGCTCTCTTTCGCGGTTCCATCGCTGTACTCTCTCTCGTCCTCGCAAAATAGTTGATTGTGTGTACTATAGCATAGGGACGAGCAAGATACAAGAGAATGGATGTTTGTAAAATGCCAAGTCAAGGTTCATCCGTCGGGCGGCTCGCCCCTTGATTACGTTTGAAAGCATCGATTAAATGAGAAATGAGAAATGCGAAATGGTGGTGCCGTGAGCTGGCATTCCAGTCGCTAGTCACTCACGGCTCCTAATCCCTAGCTACTCATCCCTGCTTTCAAATTTGTGGTGGCGGCTTCGCGCACCGGTTCAGCCTTCCCCTCAAGGGGAAGGTGCCCCGCAGGGGCGGATAGGGCACAGGCGGTATGAAAGACAGATGAGCAAAATGGAAAATGCATTTACAAACATAGTGGCACTCACATAAGCCCCAGAGCGCCACTGGCACGGTCCCCCTTCCTCATAAGGATAATGCCACCACAACCCTGAACCCATCAACCTGAACCCAATCTCTTCTTTCGCACGCGATCAAGGGACGACGCGCCCCACGGGCTCCCCTTGAACCCCAGCCACGAGACATATATAATAGAGGATAATACTCCATCGAATCGAGGACTTCTTATGAAAATTTCCATCATCGGTGCAGGAGCGACGGGGCTCGCTGCCGCCGCCTACCTGCATCTCATCTCCGTTCCCTTCACGCTCTACGTCAGAAATGAAGAGAAGCGCAAGCTCTGGGAGACGCATCCGCTCAATGTCAGCGGTAAGGTGAATACCTCCCTCTACCTGCCCATGGCACGCTCGCTCGAAGAAGCCTGCGATGCCGACATCCTTCTCGTCTTCACCCGTGCGGGCGATCACGAAGCGGTCACCGAAGAAGTGATGCCCTACATGAAAAAAGGACAGTACCTGCTCTTCCTGAACGGCTGCTGGGGCGCGGTGAAAGCCTACCGCGCCTTCCAGAAAGCGCAGGGGGCAGTACCGATCACCATCGGCGAGACCGCAAACATGCCTTTCATCGCTGCGCTCTCCTCCGACTACACCTCGCTCCATTTCAAAGCCATGAAAGAAGAGATCGCCTACTCCGCCATCGGGGAAGAAGCCCTGCTGAGCGAGCTCCTGCACAAGCTCGCGCCGAAGGTGACACGCGTCTCTTCTCCGGCCGCGACCTCGCTCTCCGCGACGAATCCCATCATTCATGTGACACAGTGCCTCTTCAATCTCTCCCGCATCGAAAACGGAGAAGGCTTTAATTTCTTCGGCGCGTCCCTCACGAAGCGCACCGCCGCCTTCATGGAAGAGTGCGATAAAGAGCGCCTCTCCATCGGAAAAGCCCTCGGCCTGGAACTCGCACCGCTTCTCGCCACACTGAACTCCTTCTGGGGTACCCGCGCCGGAACACTCTATGAAGCGCTCACGGAAAACCCATCGTACCAAAGCGTCAAAGGCCCGACGACGCTGGAAAGCCGCTACATCACCGAAGACCTTCCCTGCGGCCTTACGAGCCTCCTCGACCTCTCGGACATGATGCACGTGGACTGCCCCCACATCACCGCCCTCGTCTACACCATGGCGCTCTATCTCCGCCAGCCCTACCGCCCCTTCCTCACCCTGCAGGATTTGCGCGTGGTGAAAGGATTGAAATAGCGGCTAGTGACTTGTGACTAAATACCGCCTTCGGGCATCACCACTATCTATACTCGCGGCGCATTTCGTCATCCTGAGCGGAGTGAAATGTCGGATGTTCGATCATGCAAAGGCGGAACAGTGAGGACTGAGTCGAAGGATCTGGCGCCGCACCACCATTCCTCATTCCCATTCAAGCAAAGCTTTCAAACGCAATCAAGGGACGGCACGCCCCCCGGCTAGCCCTGAACCCATTTTTCAAGGAGCATCCATCATGAAAAAAATTTTGACCGCCCTCTTATTCATGGCAGGCACCCTCTCTCCTGTAGGCGCCGCGAACTGGATCCCGCTCCCTGCGAGCGAAAGTGCCGAAGTCGACACCGACTCCTACGTAGACAGCGGCGTCCGCGCATCGATGGACTTGAAGCTGTCACTGGACGGTACGTCTGTCATTTCCACCATGGAATTTGACAAGGACCGCCGCACCTATCACATCGCGGCGGTGAAGACCCTTGCCGCTGACGGAAGCGTCAAAGAAAGCACCCTCTTTTCTGACGACAGCTGGAGCCCGCTCCTGCCCAATTCCTTCGGAAAGAATGTGTATACCCACTTCATCGAGCAGCCGATCCCCCATTTCACGAATCCCCAGTGGCTCCCTCTCTTCAAAGAAAGCGGCGTGAAATTTCACGGCAGCACCTATGACATCGAGAAGCAGACCCTCCGCTATAAGAATGGCTACGCCACCTTCTTCCTCCGCATCGCCTACCCTTGGAAGGATCAGGACTTCTCGCAAGTCATCTATCATGTCCGCATGGACGTGCCGAATAAAAGGGTACAGACTCTCTCCATGACAGAATATGATTTTGATGGTAAAATAAAAAATCACGGACGAGGCTCCACCGAGCGCGCCCCTATCCTCCCCGACACTCCGATGGACAAAGTCCACCAGTACATCAAAGGTGAAGTCGATGCGGGAAGGTTGAAGTGACTAGTAACTAGTGACTAGAAGACTGGAAGACACCAGACATCAGACATCAGATATCTGACGTCTGACATCTGACGTCTAACGTCTCAAGCGGGCATCGCCATGATTTATACTTCACGGCGCTTTCCTATTTTTATGCGCTGCACCACCATTTCGCATTTCGCATTTCTCATTTCTAATTCAATCGAGGCTTTCAAACGTAATCAAGGGGCGAGCCGCCCCAGGGGCTAACCCTGAACCCTGAACCCCTGACTCCCATTTCCCGAGGTATCCCATCCATGCCACGCATTTATATATCTGATCTTTCCGTAGCCGTTGCCGAAGCGTGCTACGCCGCTTTCCTGACAGGCAGCCTTCCCACGGAAGGCTGTTTCCTTGTGTCAGGCCCCCATCTTTTTCTGATGGCTCAACTCCCGCCGCTCCCCGAGGGGCGCGGCGTCCCTGTCTCCTTCGGCCCTGCCAGCTGGATCCATTCCGGCATCTCTTCCCAGATGCAGAGCATCGCCATCTACCGTGCGTTCCTCGAAGGCCGAAGGCTTCCGGCCGGCACCGCGCTCGCCGCATCGAAAGACGGCATCACCGTCTTCCCCGCTGACCTCTACGAAGCCGACCTCGGCGCGATGGATATGTTTTCCCTGTCCTTCGACCCCTTGGAAGAAGTGCTGACGCCGCAGGAGACAGCGAAACTCTACTCGCTCGACGCGAAACGCGTCCAGTGGGACTGCGAACACGCCGGTGAAGGCGCCGTCTTCTCACTCTCTGAGACGCGCCGCTCCGGAAACACATGGCTTCTCACAAGAAATGCCGCTCTTCGCGTCTACGAAGGAAAGGAAACGGCATCCTATCCCATCAATCCCCTTCTCCTCGTCTTCTCCACGGTCGAAGCTGCCCACATCTGGAACCGCGACAGCGGCGTCGTCCGAAGTGCTGCCGGCGGCGCCGGCCATGCCGCCGCTCGCATGCACGAAGGCGATCGCAGGAAATCCGGCCGCATCTGGCTCGTCCGCCGCGAAGCCATGGAGCGCCTCTTCGGTCAGGCGCTCCCCGAGCGCATGGCTGAGGCCATGCGGTTTGTGAAATAGAGCGAGTAAGACTAGTGACTGGTGACTGGTGATTAGACTAAAAGACTAGAAGACTAGGAGCCATCAGATATCTGACATCTGACTTCTAATATCTGATGTTTCCCAGTCTCAGACACCCCCATCTTTTGACCTTTTCCATTTCCTAATAAAAAAAGCAGCCCTTGCGATACGCAGAGGCTGCTTTTTTATTCTTCTTCCTCTTCCTCATCATCTACAAAAATCTGCTGCGCAGCTTTATAGCTGAGAGACGTATTTCCATTCGGCGTCTCGAGAAGGATCGGCCCTTCGTAAGGCTCCTTCTCAAGGATGGTGACAGGCATATCGATCTCGATTCCCTTGCTCTGGATATAGTCCATCAGGCTATAGTCTTCCATGACGCGGCGCACATGGGTCTTCTCGCCTTCCTCCAGCTCAGCAAGGGCGCGGCTCGTGATACCGCTGCGGCTGCCGTCCACACGCGGGATCGGATCCCCGTGCGGGCAGTGATCCGGATTTCCCAGATACACATCGAGCTTGTTGCAAAGTTCATCATTCGTCTGGTGCTCGAGGCCTTCTGCCAGCTCATGCGCTCCGCTCCATGAGAAATCCAGACACTTCACAAGGAAAACCTCCCACAGCGCATGATACCGCATGAGACGTCCGGCTTCTTTACGACCCTTCTTCGTCATCCGGCTGCCTTTGTAGGCCGTGTAATCCACATAGCCCTGCTTCTGCAGCTTTGCGATCATTTCGCTGACAGATGGCGGCGATACATGAAGCATCTCGGAGAGCTCCTTATTTGTCACCAGATCATGGCTTTCGCTGATGATGTAAATGGCCTTTAAGTAGTCTTCCTTCCCTGATGTCATATCCATCCTTCTTTCTGGAAGAGAGGAAATAAAAATCCCTCATTCCCTAAACTTTTATGCCTATCGATTCATTACAGATATTATAGGTCATAATTAAATTTTTGGGAAGAGGGAAAAGAAAATGAGAATTAGGGACTAGGGATTAGTGGCTAGGGATTAGGTATTAGGTGTGTCAAGTGACTTGTGACTTGTGACTAGTGACTAGTAACTTGAATACCGCCTTCGGGCATCGCCTTTCTTTATACTGCGGCGTAGCCGCCACCTTCCCCGTTGAACCTTTGAACCTTCAAGCGGGAATGAGCGACCAGTCACCAGTCACCAGTCACTGATTCTGCTCCACTCAGTCGTCTCTGTCGACTTTGTATTTACGTTCGAGTTCTTTGTATGTATCGAGGCCGATGATGCTGTTGAAGTGTCCGAATTCGATCATATCCTTCAGGTGGTCTTCGGTCGTGCCTTTTTCTTTCAGGTTGCTGAAGAGATCATAAAGCGTCTTGGAAATCGCATAAACCGCGCTGCATGCCCAGAAAACGACGGAGTATCCCATTTCCTCAAGCTCTTTGGCGGGGATGAGCGGTGTCTTGCCGCCTTCGATCATATTCGCCACGAGGTATGCACCGCTTCCTTCGAGGCCTCTTGCAAATTTTTCCAGCTCTTCGCGGCTGCCGATGCCGTCAGCGAAGCAGATCTCTGCGCCCGCATCCGCATAGCGCCTGCTTCTTTCGATGGCATCATCGATGCCGTAGACCGCGCGGCTGTCCGTGCGGGACATGATCATCGTCTCCTTATCGAAACGGGCATCGACAGCGGCGCGGATCTTCTGTGCATGTTCTTCCGCAGTGATGACCTGCTTGCCGTCCATGTGACCGCAGCGTTTCGGCCATGCCTGGTCTTCGAAGAAGATGCAGGCAGCGCCCGCCTGCTCGAACATCTGCTCTGTGCGGATGATATTGAGCGCATTGCCGTAGCCGGTATCCCCGTCAGCGATGATCGGGATATTGACCGCGTTGCAGATGCCGGTCAGCTGCTCTGCCATTTCCGTGCAGGAAAGAAGGCCGACATCCGGCTGTCCGAGACGGGAAGCAGAGACGGAGTATCCGCCCATCGCAAGGGCCGGAATGCCCGCCATCTCTGCGATCTTCGCGCCCAGCGCATCACCGACGCCCGGGGCGATCATAATGTGACCGGATTTCAGATTTTCGCGGAAAGCGATACGTTTTTCATTGGCAGTTTTCATGATTTTCATAATGGGTTCCTCCTTGAATTTGTAGCTAGTGGCTAGGAATTAGGAATGACTGGTGGTTAGGATTCTCCAGCATCGTCATCCCGAGCGCAGCCGAGGGATCTCTACTGCCCTGCGGGAAATCAGCGTGTATGCACCGAGATAAAACGATGTATTGGTGCTGTCTCACATCAGGCGATGAGCGTTCTGCCATAGAGATTTCTCGGCTACGCCCCTCTGACGACGGCGCGAAGCGCTATCAAAACTCCGCGGCGCTTTTTATTTTTATGCGCCGCACCACCATTCCTCATTCCTGCTTCCTAATAAAAAAGCCTCCCCGGCCTTTCGGTCAGGGAGGCGCATCAGCGCGGTACCACTCCTGTTTCTCACTCCGCCGTCCATCATGCGGGTGTCGCAAAAAGAAAAGCCCCTGTCCTTACGGACAAGGGCGTCATACGCGGTACCACCTTGCATTATACTTCAGGCTTATCCTTAACGCGGACCAACGCTTCGCTTACTGATTTCAACGAAGTGCTCTCAGGTGACACGCTGCTTTTCCATACCGGTTCCCACCTTATCCGGCTCTCTGTGATATCCAAGTCCAGCTTACTCCTGATCCTCGCATGTGTTCATGTGGATTATTATAGGGCAGAAAGAGGGGCATTGTCAAGAGGGCATGGAAAACCATCCATAGCGCGTGAATAAGCCCGCCCCTAATTTTCACGCATTCCTGCCTTCAGACGTTTCAGTATGTTGCGCCCGATTTCCACATTCCAGTACGCGTAGATGTAAGCCTCAATGATGAATAGGATGGCGAAGAAGATCATGCCGCCCGTGGTATAGGCCGCCTTCTCCGGGCTCGGGTCCATAGAGAAAAGACGGGCGAGCGGCTGCCAGATCCAGCGGATGACAGAAGCAAGACGCTCGATGCTCGCCGCCAGCGCATCTGCGATACCGAGGATATAGATGGAGAAGGTCACTTTGTACGTCATTTCCACCAGAAACGCCAGCGCGACCACATGCACGGACTTCACAAAGGACAATCCATGGATGAAGCTGTAGCCCAGTGCAAGTCCCAGCGCCGCCGCATAGAAGGCGGTCGTGAGGCCGATCTCCGGCCCGCCGATCATGTTCACGAGCAGGATCTCTGCGACCGCCGTACCGATGCCCCAGCGCATGCCATGCAATCCGGCAATGACCGCGATCGGCACGGCAGATGCCATCATCGTGACCGCGACCAGAAAGGGCATGACGAGCTTCAGCAGCACCAGAATGGCTGCGATCGCTGCCGCCGCTGCGGCTTCCGTCATATATTTTGTTTTCCTTACAGAAGGATTTGTAGGTGTCAATAGCGGCTCCTTTCGGAAAATGAACAAGGGGGGACTTAGTGACTAGTGACTGGTGACTGGTGACTAAACTTCTTGACCAGCTCTTCTTTCTCTCTGCGGGAGAGTTTCTTCGTATGATACTCAGCGCTTCTGGCCTCATGCTCGCTCTCCCATTCATGATACCACACAAGCTCCACCGGGCGGCGGCTTTTCGTATATTTGGCACCTTTTCCCGCATTGTGCATGGCGATGCGGCGATGGACATCGTCCACCGTGAAGCCCGTATAAAGCGTCCCGTCCGCACAGCGGACCATGTAGGTAAAGTAAGCACGTTTGGTTTCCGACATAAATCGTTCCTTTGAGAAATGGGGGTTCAGGATTAGTCCTTGGGGCGTACTGCCTTTTGATTGCGCAATGCTATTAAGTTAAGCAGTAGAACATTCTTGGCTCCCCATCGGGGGGAGCTGCCCGGAGGGCTTGTGCAAGCGAACTGGATTTTTAGGAGTGAAGCGACGCGAAAATCCAGTGAGACGCCATTTCGAGCGAAGTGAGATGAGGGGGCAGCACTACGGTATATCCAACATTGTTCGATGGCCGCTGGCATGCCCCTATTGCCTTCGGCACTTCCCCCGAAAGGGGAAGCAAGTCATTACGGCGCTAACGATTTCCTTAACTTAATAGCATTACTTTGATTGCGTGCGAAAGAGGTTCGGCGGGTTCAACAGGTTCAGAGGGTTCAACGGGGGTGGTGCGGCGCCAGATCCTTCGACTCAGTTCTCACTGTTCCGCCTTTACATGATCGAACATCCGACATTTCACTCCGCTCAGGATGACGAAATGCGCCGCGAAGCATAAATAATGGCGATGCCATGAGCCGGCATGCCAGTCACTAGTCACTTGCGACACCTAATCCCTAGCCACTCATCCCTGCTTTCAACCATCCTTCGTTCAGCGGTCTGCAAGAAAGATTTCTCGGCAACGCTTTCAATGACGATATGGTAGTCTGATGTCTCCTAGTCCCCAGTCACAAGTCACTCATTTTTCAGTACCACTCATTGATCCAGTTTTTCTGTTTCGGAAGCATGGCATCCGCCAGGCGCGAGATCTGATTTCTATCTGCGCCGTCAAGCCAGCGGATCCGGTCCAGCGCAAGGAGCTCGGAGAAATCCGCCGCGCCGAAGAACCATTCGACAAGTACGGAAGCGGAGAGGGTGAAGGAAGGCTCGGGGATGTGTTCTCCCAAGGATACGCCGGAGATGTCCTCGATGTGGCACTTGAGAGAGTAGAAAACATCTTCCTTCAGCGCATGGATGCGTCCGCCCTCTGCGCGGAGGACGTAGAGGCCACTGTTCTCCGGAAGGAAAGCGTCTGTCAGCTGAAAAGCCAATTCACCAGAGAGGCGGCTGTCACAGGGAAGACCGTCGAAGGCCGCCACCGGGTCGACGATGCGCCCGAGCATGAAAGGAAAGGTGCGGTTCTCGATGTAGCAGTGCTCCGCTCCGTCCGGCCATGTGCGATACGAGGCGTCATCCAGCGGTTCATACCAGAGGCATTCCCTGACCGAGCCCTGATGGCCGGCAAGGAAGGCATAAATGCCACGCCGCCCCGCTTCCGAGGAGAAGGCCATCTCGGAAACGGCGAGCTTTCGGTCAGAGATGGTGTAGAAGAGATAGCCACAGGGGCCCTCCTCATCATAAACCAGTGCGCCATAGCCCTCGAGCAGCGCCGCCTCGATGTGCCGCCGCCATGAGGCTTCATCGCGGAGCGCATAGCCATTTCTGTTTCCGGTATAGGCGTCATACACAGAGGCAAGCTCCTGCCATTCCTCCATCGAGGGAATCGACTTCGCGCGCGCTGCCCGTTTTCCCAAAAGGGCCAGCTTCTCCGGCGCAGCCGAGCGCGCCCACTGGTGGCAGTAGAAGCCGAAACCAAGAGGCAGGTAGAACGATGCCGCCGACGGCATGAGGATCACGAAGGATTTCCCTTCCCTTTGTGCCTCGTGGAAACTGCCGCGCAAGAGCTCCTTGGCAAGCCCCCGACCGCGCGCCGCCGGATGCGTCGCAACGCCGACGATATAGTCCGTCTGATAGGAATTGCCGCGGACGGAGATCTCATAGGGCCGCCGGTGCAGGTCACAGGCGATGCTGCCGCCCTCTTCACCCACGAGGACTTCCTCCATATGGGCCAGCCGTTGGAAGTACCAGATGAAAAACGGATCGGTCGCCGGTTCAAAGCAGTAGCTCCAGAGTGATCTCACGGCGCGTTCATCCGCCGGAAAGGCTTTTCGAATTTTCATTTTGTCTACCTCATGGGGAAAAATAAAAAGGGGAAGAGGTTAACGGGTTCTAAAGGTTCAGTGGGTTCAGGGTTCAGGGTTGTGGTGGCGGCTTCGCCGCAGTATAAAGTTGGCGATGCCCGAAAGTAGTATTTAAGTCACTAGTCACCAGCTCCCAGTCACTCTTTCAACACCACATCATATTTCTCTGTCAGATGATCGGGATGATAGCCCATCTTGGCTTCGCGAAGGCCCGGGAGACCGAGGTCTTCTTCACGGTTCACGAATTCGGTCTCCGCAAACTCATGAATAAGGAAGTCGCGATTGATCGCCTGATAGAGACCGCGAATCTCCGGATTTGCTTTTTCGAAAATGATATGCGCCATTTTCTCATTGATGAGATCGCCATTCGTGAAGGCCTCGACCTTGCCGTAGATGCGAATGATCGCGCCTTTCACGCCGAGCGCATCCCAGTTCTCAAAGCAGCGCTCTATCGCCTGCTCCTCTTCCTCGATGTCTCCGTGACGGAGGAACCAGTCGTGAATGCCCGCCTGGGCATCCTCCAGATTCTCCTTTGTGATGGCCTCGTACTGATAGTCTGCGTACTGGCGAAGAAAGCCGTTCAGATGGTTCTTCTTCATGCGGAGCTTCTTGCCCGGCAGGCGGATCATGTCATCTGTCTTATAGACGTACTCCTCATTGTCACGGTCTTCGATGAAATCATATTTGCCCGGCACGAGACGTTCGATCTGCTCTGTCACCCAGGAAGAGGCGGACTTCAAGCGGAAAGGCAGTCCCAGCTTGTCGTACTCCTCATGGATGAGGGCAAGACCGTGTACGAAATCTTCTTCCTCCTTGGCAAACGGCGGCATGAAGAAGGTATCCTTTCCCGTTCCTGCGCGGACGAAAAGTATGCCGTCCTGCTCCGCCCATGACGTCTGATACGCATCCTGCCACAGGAAAAGTGTATTGAAGGTGCAGTCGATCTGCTCGTAATGATGCACGGCGAAGTAGCTGTCGATCCGCGCCTTGTCTTCTATGCGAAAAGGTTTGAAATCCATGGTAATGTCTATGCTCCTTGTGAGGAAATCTGTGACCGGTCGCCGGCCATAGCTCTCTTATATTCAAAAAATTAAATAACCTGTTTCTATTTTACCACAGCCCGCAAGGGGATTGTTCAGGGCAAGGGAAAGAGGTTCAAAGGGTTCAAGAGGTTCAAAGGGGTTGGTGCGGCGCATAAAAATCAGAAGCGCCGCGGAGTATAAATGGGGCGATGCCCGCTTGAGACGTTAGATATTAGACACTAGACGTCAGATGTCAGATGTCAGATGTTAGACGTCAGATGTCTGATATCTGATGTCTGATATCTGATGTCTGATGTCTCCTAGTCTCCAGTCACCAGTCACTAGTCACTAGTCACCAGCCGCCCCTCGAAGTTCCCCCATTTCCAACCCTTCGGCCTTATGATATAATAGAATCAATATGATACAGTACGGATATTAGCGTCTGATTTCCGCACAAGTAGAAGTTTCTGCAAGCGATTGTCAGAAACTTTTCTTTCCCTGTAAGGCGGACCGGAGTACCGGCCGCTTATCCAAGGATGATGTGATGAAGCAGAAGAAATCCCCTGTCCGGGACGCTTCTCTTCGCTTACGTGCGATCACCCGCAGGGGAAAATAGTATTTCAAGAAAAGGAGGATACCATGGCAGGGATAGATCAATTTCGCGGAGCGCTTCTCGGAGGAGCCTGCGGTGATGCGTTAGGTTATCCGCTGCAAAGTTTTTCCGTCAGTCGCATCCAGCGCCGCTTCGGGCCTTTCGGGCTGCGCACGCTGGTACGGGACGCGAAGAACGGAAAAAAAGCACCTGTGTCGGACAACACACAGATGGTGCTAGCAACGGTCGATGGGATTTTGTGGGCAGATGCGAAGAAGCTGGAAATCTTGGAAGGGGTGTACCGCGGATACATGCGCTGGTTTTACAGCCAGACAGGCGAAGAACCGCGCCGCGGACAGAAAACATGGATGCGCCGCCAGCCGCATGAAAGAGAATTCTGCCTCGTCCGAGAAAAATTCATGCATGCCCGCCGCAATCCGGAAGAAGGGCTGCTCTCCGCCTTCTCGAAAGACGGCCGCGGCTCGACGAAGCTCAAGGTGAATGACAGCAAGGGCAGTGCCGCTCTCATGAGAGCGGTCCCGGTGGGTCTCCTTTTTGCCGGTGATGAGAAGCTCGCTTTCGACACTGCGGTGAAGCTCGCTGCGCTCTCTCATTCCAATCCGACAGCCTACTACAGCGCCGGTGCTCTGGCTGCGCTCATTTCCTGTCTCACCTATGGCCTGACGCTGCCGAAATCTCTGGAACGTGTGACCGTCCTCCTCTCGAAGCAGCATAAGACGACAGGCATCATCTCCCTCCTCACCGCCGCTGTCGAGCAAGCAAATTCCCGCCCCGCCGGAAAGAGCGGCACATGGGATCACATCGACAGCATCGCCTCGCTGGGAAGCGGCGTGAATGCCGATGAAGCCCTCGCCATCGCCATCTACTCCGTCCTCGCGCTCGATGATCCGCTCGATGCACTCATCACCGCTGCTAACCATAGCGGCAAGAGCAATACCACGGCCGCCGTGACAGGAGCCATCGAAGGCGCCCGCTTCGGCAGTGCCTTCATGCCTGACTATTGGGCTGATATTCTGGAAGGACAGAATGTCGTCTCCTTCATGTCCGACAAGCTCTTCTATGTGTATCAGAAATATAATCCATAAAAAAAGGGGCTGTGAAGAAATGAATCCCCATTTCTTCACAGCCCCTTTTTACTTTGCTTTCATTTGGTTCAGGGTTCAAGGTTCA
>UQQQ01000039.1 GCA_900543165.1 uncultured Dialister sp.
GCGTTCGCGTTTCCAACCTGGAAAAGAAAGTCGGCAACATCTACTGGTCCGGCGATGCTCGTATGCGTTATCAGGATAATTCCGTGGAGAAAGCTTCTGATACTTGGGATGGTCGTATGAGAATCAACGTTAAAGGTCAGGTCAATGAAAACACCACAGTTAACGGCCGTCTTGTTTACAACATGAACTTCAAAGATAGCACTAAAGATTCTGGTGTATACATGGATACCTTGAATGTTAAACGTCAGTTTGGGGACTTTGCCGTAACTCTTGGCCGCTATGCAAATAATTTCGGCAATGAATACTCTTGGAGATTCGGTGATTCGCATAATTTCGACGGCGCAGAACTGTCCTATGCTAAGAATGCATTCAATGCGAATGTTGGTTTTGGCCAGTGGGATACCAAGTATGAGACGAATTATGACGCTGAGATTGATGATAAAGATGCATTCTATGCAAAAGCTGGATACAACTTCGGCTTCGCTAAACTCGGTGCTGACTACATCAAATTCCAGAACAACGAAATTCTGAATGATGAATTGTACGGCATTGATCTGTATGTACCGGTTGGCGACTTCCGTGTACAGGGTGAATATGTAAAGAACACCACCACCACTGAAAAATATGATGACGCTTGGAACGTAGGTCTTGGCTACGGCAAAGCTGACTGGAAGAAACCAGGCACTTGGGCTCTGGATGTATTCTACAACGAAATCGGCAAAGGCACCTACTTCGGCGGCACTGGCCTCGGCACTGATATGCTGAAAAACCTGAAAACCGGCGACCAGATTAAGTTCTGGAACGTAGGCGCAGACGTAACTCTCCAGAAGAACGTACAGCTCCATGCTGAATATGCATTCGGCACTGATCTGGAAAAGGCTGCTGATCCGGATGATGCATGGACTGTTTCCCTGAACTACAAATTCTAATTTGTGAGTTCTCGCAAACGAACCTGAATCAAAAAAGGAAATCCCTTACGGGATTTCCTTTTTATTTTATATATCGTATAACAAGGGCAGAGAGGAGGCGGGACGTGATGGATATCGACGATATATATCTGGCAGGGAAGAACGCAGCCTATGACATTGCTGCCAAGAAGCTTCTGGCCAGCCGGAAGATCTTGGCGTGGATTTTGAAATACTGCGTCGAAGAGTTCAAAGAGAGCGAGATTGCAGACATCCGTGACCGCTACATCATAGGGACACCGGAAGTGGCTCTGACGCCTGTCCTTCCGGATCAGACGAATGCGGTGAGCCATATCCGTGGTGAAAGCACAGAGGATGCCACGCTGACGGAGGGGAGAGTCACTTTTGACATTCGCTTTCGCTCGGTGACGCCGGAGGAAGATCCGCTGGAGCTGATCATCAATGTGGAAGCGCAGAGAAGTTCACACCTGACATATCCCTTGATGAAGTGCGCCGTGTACTATTGCAGCCGTCTGATTTCGTCACAATACACTGTGGACTTCGAGAAAGCTAAGGAAACACTGATTAAATCGTTGTCAGATTTCATTCTTGGATATTCATGCAATGCGAGGAATTATTTGACGCGAATAGCGAGCTATTTAAGGAGAATAATGACGAAGCAGTGCATGAATATCCATACGAAATCTGATTCTGCGATTTAATCAGCGTTTCCTTAACTACGAAGGCGTCAAGAAGGTCTATAGTATCTGGCTTTGTATGGATATGCCCGATGGGGCAAGTGGTATCACACGATATCGGCTGACGGAAAATCAGGAGTATGGGGCTTACAGAGAGGACAGACGCAATTATGATCTATTGCAGGTCGTCATGGTCTATATCGGGCAGGGGAAACGAGAACTGGGTAACCGCCTGCTGAATTTACTGGAAGAAATTTTCAAATCAAAAGACAGTGCCAAAGACAAGCGGGAACGATTGCAAAAGGAATATCAGATTGATTTGAATGAAGACGAAGAAGGGATGGTGGATACCATGTGCAATTTGAGTGTAGGTATATTTGAAAGGGCTTGGAATCAAGGGGTTGCGGCAGGGATGACGAAGGGTCTTGAGCAGGGCCGCGTACAAGGCCGCGAAGAAGGCCGTAAGGAGCTGACCAGAGCATTTGTCATGCAGCTTCTGGAGATGCATATGCCGCTGTCCTTTATCCTGCAGGCTACGAAATGCAATGAGAAAGAAATCCGAGATATTGCGGAAGAAGAAGGACTTACCGTAGATCCATCGTGATGAAAAACGGAGAGCTTGCGAGAGCCGTCTGTTTTCAGGAGAGCGCAGAGGAAGGAAACGCTGATTCTATCGAAGGACGATTATATCAGTGTTTCCCCAGCTGCTTCCAAGCTCTGATTTCAAAAAATCAAAAAAGTCCTTGCAAAGGATCACCCCCTTATGCTACAATACTGAAAGCGCTGGGATGGCCCGGCTTTTTTAAGTGCGAATTTTCTACTTGCACAGACAGCGTGATTTGTGATATACTTATCAAGCATGTTAATTGGCCGTCGGCCGAAGAAAGATGGAATGAGGTGTAAATAATGCGTGAAGGAATTACTCTTGCATGCACAGAATGCAAGCGCCGCAATTATCGTATGAACAAGAACAAAAAGACCACTACCGAACGTGTAGAACTGATGAAATACTGCAAATGGTGCCATAAACACACCCTTCATAAAGAAACCAAATAATTTTTTCTGATTGAACTGGGGTGCGAGCATGGCCAAGGCGAAGCGTAAAACAACAGCTACTAGAACGGAAAAAGCACAGGAAGCAAGCAGCGCATGGAGCCGTTTCTTCAAGGAAACAAAGATGGAAATGAAAAAGGTCATCTGGCCGACAAAGAACCAGATGCTGAACTATACCATCGCGACCATCGTGTCTGTCATCCTCGTATCTTTCCTGATCGTGGCAGTAGACTTCGTATTCGCTGGTCTCTCCAAGTTATTAGTCACTGCGGTAGGCTGAGAGGAGGAGAGCTATGTCTGATATCGAAGCTGAAAACAAAAACTTAAAAGAAGAACAGAGCGAAGTCAGTGCACCGACCGAGATCGGCGCTCCGAGCGTTGGCTCCAAAGATATCCGCTGGTATGTCATCCATACCTACTCCGGCTATGAAAATAAAGTCAAGGATACCCTGACCCGCAAGGTTCATTCCATGGGCATGGATGATACGATCCTCGAGATCCTGCTCCCTCTTCAGGATGAAGAAGAAGAAAAAGATGGGAAGACAAGAGTGGTTGCTCACAAAGTGTTCCCCGGCTACCTTCTGATCAAGATGGAAGTCAATGACAGAAGCTGGTATGTCGTCAGAAATACCCCTGGCGTCACCGGATTCGTCGGGACGACCACGAAGCCGATCCCGCTTTCTGACGAAGAAGCAGACCGCATCATTCATGGCATGAATACAAAGAAAGCAGCAGCCGTCGACGTCAAAGCCGGCGATCGCGTCCGTATCACCAAGGGTGTATTCGAAGACCGCACTGCTGTCGTACTCGAAGTCGCTGAAGACAAGACCAAGATCAAGGCCGATATCAGCAATTTCGGAACCACCACTACGATTGAACTGGAAGCCGGTTCTTTTGAACCCCTTCCGTGATTCAATATACAGTGGGACTGCCTCGAACTAGGCTCGTCCCACGGTGGGAGGGCCCGTTACAGCCCGTAAGTACCACATTCCACCAAGGACAAGGAGGTGTAACATTATGGCAAAGAAAATTTCTAAAGTTGTTAAACTGCAGGTCGCAGCTGGCAAAGCTACCCCAGCACCGCCAGTAGGCCCGGCTCTCGGCCAGGCAGGCGTCAACATCATGGCCTTCGTGAAAGACTTCAACGATCGCACTGCAAAGCAGGTAGGCCTGATCATCCCTGTAGAAATTACCGTTTTTGAAGATAGAAGCTTTACATTCATTTGTAAAACTCCGCCGGCAGCCGTTCTTCTGAAGAAAGCAGCCGGACTCGAAAAAGCTTCTGGTGAGCCGAACAAGAACAAAGTCGGTAAAGTCACCAAAGCACAGGTCAAGGAAATCGCTGAAACAAAGATGCCAGACCTGAACGCTAACACTGTAGAAGCAGCTATGCGCCTGATCGAAGGCACAGCTCGTTCTATGGGCATCGAAGTTGTAGACTAAGACTGACCCATTCGTGGCAGGGTAGAACCCCAAAGACCACATAGGAGGAAACAATGGCAAAACTGACAAAGAAACAGAAAGCCGCAGCAGCCATCGTTGACAGTCATAAGCTCTATGACATCGACGAAGCTGTAAAGCTTGTGAAAGAAGCAGCATCCGCAAAGTTCGATGAAACTGTAGAAGTTGCTTTCAACCTGAATATCAACCCGAAATACGCTGATCAGCAGCTCCGCGGCGCTACCGTACTTCCTGCAGGTACCGGAAAATCCAAGAAAGTTCTCGTATTTGCTAAAGACCACAAAGAAGACGAAGCAAAAGCAGCAGGCGCTGACTACGTAGGCGGAAAAGAACTGGCCGACAAGATCATGCAGGGCTGGATGGACTTTGACGTCGTAGTAGCTACACCGGACATGATGGCTGTCGTAGGTCGTCTGGGCCGTGTACTCGGACCGAAAGGCCTCATGCCAAACCCGAAGGTTGGCACCGTCACCATGGATGTGACCAAGGCTGTCAACGAAATCAAAGGCGGCAAGGTACAGTATCGTACAGATAAAGCCGGCAACGTCCAGGTCATCATCGGCAAAGTATCCTTTGACGAAGACAAACTGAAACAGAACCTGCTCGCTATCTACAATACCATCCTCAAAGCTCGTCCTTCCACTGTAAAGGGCGTCTACATGAAGAGCCTCACCATCAGCTCCACCATGGGCCGAGGCATCCACCTCGACCTCACCAAAGTGGTAGCAGCAAAAGCATAATTTTACCTATTTACACTTAGCTTAAGACCGGCGGTAAGACATTTTAAAGGGCGTAGCCCGCCTCCCGAGGCTGAGTACTGCAAAGCCAGTACACGACCTCGCGGAATGCGAGGTCGTTTTAGCTAACGTGATAAATAATAAAATCCCATAGCAGAGGAGGTGTACTATGAGCGAAGAAAAGTATGAAGTTAGAATTCGTCCGGAAAAAGAAGCCATCGTTGCAGAAATGAAAGAAAAGCTGGCTTCTCAGGGCGTAGTTCTGGTATCCTTCAACAAACTGGACGTAAAGAATGCGACACTTCTCCGTCGTAAATTCCTTGCACACGGTGTTGAATACAAGGTTATCAAAAACACACTGACCCGCATCGCAGCTGACGAACTCGGTCTTGAAGGCCTTGACGATCTGCTCGCTGGCCCGAATGGTCTTGCAACCTGCAAAGACGATCCGGTCGCACCGGCAGCAGCTCTGAAAGAATTCTTCAAAGAAACCAAGAGCGAAGCTATCGTTGTCAAAGCTGGCGTCCTCGACGGCAAAGTCATCGACGCAAAAGCTGTTCAGGCACTGGCAGACCTGCCGTCCAAAGAACAGCTGCTGGGTATGGTCGCAGCAACCCTGCTGGCTCCGATCACCGGACTGGCACGTGCCCTCAACGGCAACATCCAGAACCTCGCATATGCTCTCGAAGCACTGCGTAAACAGAAAGAATCTGCGTAAGATCTACGCATAAAACTATTCCATGGAGGAAATAAAAATGACTAACGAAGAAATCCTTAATGCCATTGCAGAAATGTCTGTACTCGAACTGTCCGAACTTGTAAAAGCTATCGAAGAAAAATTCGGCGTATCCGCAGCAGCTCCTGTAGCTGTAGCAGCAGCAGCAGCTCCGGCAGCAGCAGCTGAAGAAGAAAAATCTGAATTCGACGTTATCCTCAAAGACGTTGGCGCTCAGAAGATCCAGGTCATCAAAGCCGTTCGTGAAATCACCGGCCTCGGCCTGAAAGACGCTAAAGCACTCGTTGACGGCGCTCCGAAAGAAGTAAAGACCGGCGTTGCTAAAGCTGAAGCTGAAGAAATGAAGAAGAAACTCGAAGCAGCTGGCGCTACCGTAGAAATGAAATAATTGCGGCTAAGTTAAAAGCCCCTGAAGATCGGACTCCGTATGGAGTCCGATTTTTTTATTTTCTGAAAGAAGCGATGGAAAATGCGAATCCCTCTCGGCAGACTGCAATTGAAAGGAAAATGCGTGCAGGAATGAGCGCGGGGCGTTACAATACATAGGGAAACGCTGATTCAATCGCAGAGTCATCTTTTACAAGAATTTTTATGCATGGCTTCGTCATAGCCTTCCTTACATAGCATAGAAAAGGTATGCGCGATGGAGCGTTTCTTTCATTCTCTTATCTGTCAGAGGTGCTTTCCAAGGAGAAGGTATATGGATAAACAGGGATTTGCGGTGAGCGAGGTCAATCAGTACCTGAAGCAGCTGCTGGAATCGCAGAGCGAGCTGCATCACATTCCGGTACTGGGGGAGATTTCAAATTTCAAGCGGTATGGATCGGGGCATTGCTATTTCACACTGAAGGATGAGAAGTCGGCGCTAAAGTGCGTCATGTTCAAGAGCAGTGCGGCGCACCTGTCTTTCAATCCGCAGAATGGGGAGAAGGTCGTGGCGCTCGGCTCGATCTCGGTCTATGAAAGGGACGGGGTGTACCAGCTCTATGTGAATGCGATGCGCCGGCAGGGGGTCGGGGATCTGATGCAGGCGTATGAGGCGCTGAAAGAGAAGCTCACGAAGGAAGGGCTTTTTGATGAGTCTCGGAAGAAGCCGCTGCCTCGTCTGCCGCGGGCGATCGGGATCATCACATCACCTTCGGGGGCGGCGGTGCATGATATCATCACAGTGTCGCGGCGGCGGAACAAGGGCGTGAAGCTCATCCTGTATCCGGTGTCCGTGCAGGGAGAGGAGGCCGCAGGGGAAATCGTGCATGCGATCGATTTCTTCCATCGTCATCATCTGGCGGATCTTCTGATCGTGGGCCGCGGTGGTGGCTCGATCGAGGATTTGTGGGCGTTCAATGAGGAGCCGGTGGTGCGCGCCATCGCGGCGTCAGAGATCCCGATCATCAGCGCTGTCGGGCATGAGACGGATTTCACATTGTCCGACTTTGCGGCCGATGCGCGGGCAGCGACGCCTTCGCAGGCAGCGGAGATCGCGGTCATCGATGTGGCGGCATATAGAAATGGCATCGCCTTCTATTGGGACAAGGCGGCGAAGCTGCTGGAAAAAAAGATCCATGATGATGCGCAGCTGGCAGACAGTCTGCAGCAGGAGCTCGTGCAGGCGATGGAAGCGGAGCTCGATGCGAAGAAGCACAGTCTTTCGCTCATGGCAGCAAAGCTCTCGGCACTGAGTCCGCTGACGGTGCTTTCCCGCGGGTATACCATCACGACCACGGCGGGGCATAGAGCTGTGCAATGCGTATCGGATGTATCAGCGGGAGACACGATCAGAACGACTGTGGCGGATGGGACGATTTCCTCCGTCGTGTCAGAGATAGAAAAGGAAAGGGTGTAGGTCATGGAAACTGAGAAAATGTCATTCGAAGAGGGGCTGCAGAGCTTGAAGAATCAGGTCGCAATGCTGGAAAAGGGAAATCTTCCGCTGGATGAGGCACTGAAGGTTTTCCGCGATGCTGTCGACGTCGGACGTTTCTGTAATAAAAAGCTGGAGATGGCAGAGACGGAAGTGCAGAAGATCGTGGAGAATGCCAATGGCGAGGACTTCACGCTCGAGGATTTCGAAGAGAAATAGAGCATCCATGGGGATACATCCTCGTCCGGAGTGATGAAAACACAAGGCTGCGATATGGGGATACCGCTTTTCTCGCATTGTCAGAGCGAATATACGCATATGTGGAAAAAGAATAACGACGGACACAGCCTTCCCCGCGGGAGACGGGGCGCGGTATCCATTTCTCATTCACAAATTTCCATCTATCCATGATATAATAAAGTGTATTATGGAGGAATTATATATGAACGAAGTCACACAGAAAAACTCAACTCTCACTCTGCCGCTGGCAGCGATGAGAGATATTGCTATTTATCCGAAAATGACGGTCAGTGTCGATATTGGCCGTGATGAATCCGTCGCCGCCGTGCGTCTTGCGATGCGCCGTGACCGCTACCTTGTCTGCGTGATGCAGAAGGATGGGAAGAAAGAAGACATCGACCTTGCGAACCTGTACGAATACGGCACGGTGGTGAAAGTGAACCAGATGCTCCAGCTGCCCGGCGGCCTTGTACGCATTCTGGTGGAAGGCGTCTCCCGCGTGCATGTGGTGCATGCGGAGATGAAAGACACCTGCATTTCTGCAGAAGTAGACGATGCAGAGGAATACAACGACGATCCCCTCAGGGCCGAAGCGTATCGCCGCCTGCTCATCAAGAATTTCTTTGAGTGGATGAGAAACACAGGCAAGGGGATGCCGGAAGAGCAGATGAACCAGCTGAAACAGATCGATGACCCCGGCGAGACAGCCGATTTCATCTCCTCGCAGCTCCTGCTGGCGCCGAAGAAGCGGCAGGAGATCCTGGAAACACTCGACGTACTCGAACGACTGAAGATCGTCAGCGCATGCGTGGAGCGCGAAGCAGCCATCGGAGAGCTGGAAAGCGACATCAATCAGGAAGTCAGAAAGCGGATGGACAAAGAGCAGCAGGACTACTTTCTCCGCACGAAAGTGAAGACCATCCAAGACCGCTTAGGCGACACCGTAAGTCAGCAGAAAGAAGCGGACGAATACCGCGAGAAGCTGAAAGCATCGGCCATTCCCGAAGAAGAGAAGGGCAAGCTCGAGAAGGAAATCGACCACCTCGCCTCGATGCCCCCGATGATGGCAGAGACAGCCGTCTCCCGGAACTATCTCGACTGGGTTTTCGACCTGCCATGGGGCAAAGAAAGCGAAGACATCCTCGACCTTTCGTATGCGAAAGCAGTCCTTGACGAAGACCACTACGGCCTCACCAAGATCAAAGAACGCATCCTCGAATACCTCGCCGTCCGCGTACTCGCCCCCGATGCCAAAGCGCCGATCATCTGCTTCGTAGGGCCGCCAGGCGTCGGCAAGACATCACTCGCGCAGTCCATCGCACGCTCCATGGGCCGGAAATTTGCCCGCATCGCCTTAGGCGGCGTCCATGACGAAGCAGAAATCCGCGGACACCGCCGCACCTATATCGCCGCGATGCCCGGACGATTCATCGAAGCCATCAACCAGGCACAGACGAAAAACCCGCTCATTCTCCTCGACGAGATCGACAAAGTCTCCTCCGACTTCCGCGGCGACCCCGCCTCGGCACTCTTAGAAGCCCTCGATCCCGAGCAGAACAAAGCCTTCCACGACAACTACATCGACATCCCCTTCGACTTCTCGAAAGTCTTCTTTCTCGCGACAGCGAACTCCGTCGCCACCATTCCGCCGGCCCTCTTAGACCGCATGGAACTCATCGAACTCTCCGGCTACACCGAAGAAGAAAAGCTGGAAATCGCAAAGAAATACCTTGTCCCGCGTCAGCGTGAAAGAAACGGCCTCAAAGCGAAAGACATCAATTTCACACCTGCCCTTCTCCGCCGCGTCATCCGCAGCTACACCAGAGAAGCCGGCGTCCGCAACCTCGAACGCACCATCGGCGCCCTCTGCCGCAAAGTCGGCAAGAAAATCGTCCTCGCCGACGACAGCCTGCCCACACTCACCGCCAAGACCGTAGAAAAATACCTTGGCCCCGTGAAATACCTGCCCATGTCCGAAGAACACAGCGACATGGTCGGCCGCGTGAACGGCCTCGCATGGACCGCCGTAGGCGGCGAAGTCCTCGACACCGAAGCCGTCACCATCAAAGGCAAAGGCCACCTCATCCTGACCGGACAGCTCGGCGACGTCATGAAAGAATCCGCCGAGACCGCCTACACCTACATCCGCAGCCGCGCCAAAGCACTCGGGCTCGCCGAAGACTTCTATGAAACCCTCGACACCCACATCCACCTCCCGGAAGGCGCCGTACCGAAAGACGGCCCCTCCGCCGGCATCACCATGGCCACCGCACTCGCCAGCGCCTACACCGGACGCAAAGTCAGAGGCGATACCGCCATGACCGGCGAGATCACCCTCACCGGCGAAGTCCTCCCCATCGGCGGACTCAAAGAGAAAGTCCTCGCAGCCAGCCAGTTCGGGATCAAGCAGATCCTCCTGCCGGAAAAGAACAAACGCGACCTCGACGAGATTCCGGCATCCGTTCGCGACCAGCTCCACTTCGTCTGCGTCAAAAACGTCGACGAAGTCCTCGAACATGCGCTGGTGAAATAGTGACTGGTGACTAGGGACTAGGGATGACTTGTGACTGGAATGCCATCTTGGGGCAACGCATGCGAGACTATCCCTTTCCCGTATTGTCATCCCGAGCGTAGTCGAGGGATCTCTATGGCACCGCGGTTAGCATCTACATGCCCTTTCACGAAAACGACGCACGGGGATTGCGTTTTTGCGTTTCCCAAGCACATATCGTTGATCAGTCTGCAAGGAAGATTTCTCGGCTTCGCTCGAAATGACGATACGTCAGGAACGCAGTTCCACATTCTCGCTTCTCCCTTCCCTAATGGGGAAGGCAGCGAAATGAGGATGCCGCTCTGCATCCCTAACCATACATTTCTGAAACCAATGAGTGATTCTTAAAGGAATGTTGATTCCATCGCCGAATCGGCGCTTCCGCAGAAAGGAGCTATCCTATGGCTGAAATCAAAGACATCACGAAATTTCATATATTTTCCTCCGCCTACTTTGTCTCGGCGGTGAACCGTTCCCAGTACGTGACGGACGGCAAGAAAGAGATCGCCTTCATCGGCCGATCGAACGTAGGCAAATCCTCCCTCATCAATTCCCTCACCGGAAGGAAGAAACTTGCCTATGTCAGCCGCGAACCCGGCAAGACACGCACCATCAACTACTACGCCATCCAGTCCCGCCGCATCGAAGACGAAGAAGAACAGCGACAGGACTGGTACCTCGTCGACCTTCCCGGCTACGGCTTCGCCAAGACCAGCCAAGAAAACAAAGACAGCTGGTCCGCCTTCATCGACGAATACATGAAGAAATCCCCCGGCCTTGTCATGATCGGCCTTCTGGTCGACCTTCGCCACCCCGGCCTCCCCATCGACCTCAAAGCCTTCGACTGGCTGAAAAAAGCCGGCGTCCCCATCCAGATCATCGGCACCAAGGGCGATAAACTCAGCCGCAACGACCTCAAAAAGAACCTCATGCAGGTGAAGAAGCTCTTCCCCACCGCCTCCCTGCCCCTCGCCTACTCCTCGCTCACCGGAGAAGGACGCGATGCCCTGCTCGAAGTGATCGAGAGAAAGATCTGTGAGTAGGGGATGGTCACTAGTCACTAATAAGGAGAAACCATGAAGAAACTCATACTGACCCTGCTGCTCGTCATCGTGTGTGTGCCCGCATGGGCCGCGCCATGGGATGCTCCGAATTCCTTTGAGATCGTGAAGGAAAGCTCCTGGGACTACAGGACCGCCCGCGCCCTCACCGAAGAAGGAAAAGCACCCGCCTATACCACAGCCTTCTTTAACAAAACACTCACCCGCTACGAGATCGCCAGCGTCGTGAAGAACATACTGGAATCTGTCCCTGAAAAAGACCAGACAGAAGACATGGCAAGACTCAAGAAAGAATACGCCCGCGAACTCGAAGCGCAGGGCTACCGCGAAAAGAAAAAGAAAGACAAGAGAAAGCCCATTCTGGAAATCAGCGGAGACACCCGCGTCCGCTACAAAAACGACAGCGGCAGCGACGCCCGCGCCCGCGTGAATACCACATGGCACATCGGAAAGACCGACATTGTAGCCGGAGGCAGTGCAGAGAAAGACATGTAAAAAAGGGGATGTGAAGAAATGAATCCTCATTTCTTCACATCCCCTTTTTACTTTTCTTTCATTTGGTTCAGGGTTCAAGGCTCTCGTGGCGGCTTCGCCGCCTTTTTTAGAGGATGGTATTCTCGTATCGCAGCCTTCCCCTCTAGGGGAAGGTGCCCGAAAGGGGCGGATAGGGTGACTATGGCATGAAAGACAGCTGGGATAAGGTTTCCCGGTCACTCCTATGAGAGCTGCAAGTCCCCCGCGGCAGATTGAACGCGAAAATGAGATGATCGTTATTTCACATCGCCTTTTTGATTGCCTGTTATGAGTGCACTTCCGCGCACTCCGTCAAAGAGATATTCGCCTTGGCAGCGATTTGTCTGACCTCATCCTCGCTGCAGCTGGACATGGATACGATGAACGACAACGGCATTTTGGCTTTCAGCAGGCGCAAAACGAATTCATTGGCGGCATTCTGCCAGCCTTTTTTCTCGCCTCTGATTTCACCCCTCTTTTCGCCGAGTTTCATTCCTCTGCGGTATATGCCTACACTCAAATTGCACATGGTATCCACCATCCCTTCTTCTTTACTTTCCAATTCGATCTGGTACTTTTCTTCCAAGACTTTTTTCTTATGAGCAGCGGATTCATCGGATTTGAATAAATCATACAGCATGCGCAGCAGACGATTTCGGATATGGCGGCGGTCATTTCCGATATAGACCATGACGATTTGTTGCAGGTCATAATGGAGGCGCGCCTCACGGATGCTGCCGTACTCAGTGATTTCCTGCGTCACATAGCGGGTGATGCCGCTCTTTCCTTGCGGCGTATCCATACACAGCCAGATGCTGTACACCTTGCGGATTTTCTCGTAGTGTGAATGGTCAAATTCCACACCGTTCTGCGAGGAAATCAGGCGGCTGCCGTAGTAGAGAGCCCGCTTGATCATGGGATAGGATACATCGGAGCTTTGCTGCGCCTCTACATTGATGATGAGCGTCAGCGGATCGCCGCCAGGAGTGACAGCTTGGAAACGGATGTCGAATGTCGTGACACCTTCAGACACCGTTTTTTCCTCTCTATTTTATCATACCTTGGGAAGGTGGCGATACGAGAGTATGGCAGTTTCACATGCAAAAAGTGTGTGCATGCAGTATTTCCCCGATACAAAGCCTTCCCCGCGTGTGGAAGGTGGCGAGCGGAGCGAGCCGGATAGGGTTCTAGCGGTATGAAAAAGAGCGGGGGACGATCGTCTCAAGCAGGCGATATACGAAAGCACCCTATCCACCGCTGACGCGGTCCCCCTTCCCCGAGGGGGAAGGCTACGATACGGGGATGCCGCTATCCCACGCTGCGATCCCCAGTCCCCAGTCCCCAGTCCCTAATCCCTGGCTACCAGTCCCTAGTCCCTAGTCCCCAGTCACTAAAATGACCACTTTTGCAGAATTTCGACCACTTTTGCAGCAAAAGGCACCGCGAGGGACAGATTTCCTGTATTGTAAAGACAAAGAAAACTCCGCCATCCGGCACGGAGAAAATGTTCATTGTTTTTTCGCAAAGGGGGAAATCAATATGAACAACATCTACAAAGTCATCTGCTCGAAAGCAAAGAATTGCTATGTGGTCGCTTCTGAAATCGCTCGGTCTCATACCAAGTCGGCTTCCGGATCTGAAAAAATCGGGGGGGGGACAAGACGTAAACTTCTGGCCTCTCTCATGGCGCTTTCTCTTCTTTGCGGGGGATTGGGCGTAGCAAATGCGGCAGATGGCACTGTGCACGTTGAGGATATCGCAGCCACAACGACTTCAAAAGAAGTTTATACGGCAGGTAAGGTTGATACTCTGCTGGCTGAATATGGTAAAAAGACAGACGTTGATACTAACAAGGACGATATCGCAACTCTGAAAACTACGACAACGGATCAGGGGCAAAAAATCACGGCAAACACTACCCAAATAGCTAACAATACAACTGCTATTGCAAATAAAATTGATACGGTAACTGCTAATGCCACGTATGCTACAAAAGATGCGCTGAATGATCTTAAAGATACTGTGAATGGCAAAGCTGATGAAGACGCAGTTACAACGGCACTGGACAGCAAAGCGGATACTGACCTGAGCAATTTGACTGCTGCCGGGATAACTAAAATCAAGGATACTATGTCGGCAGACATAGATTTGAAGGCAGATAAGAATACGGTTACAGCATTGGAAGGATGCGTAGGGGGCGTAGAGGGGAAAGTAACAACTCTTGCAGGCACGGGTGGTGATGCTTCCAACGGATTGGTGAAAGACGTAACAACTCTTAAAACCACGGTTGGTGATGCTTCCAGCGGATTGGTGAAAGATGTAGCAACTCTTGAAACCACGGTTGGTGATGCTTCCAGCGGATTGGTGAAAGATGTAGCAACTCTTAAAACCACGGTTGGTGATGTTTCCAGTGGATTGGTGAAAGACGTAGCTGATCTGAACACGAAGAACACGCAGATATCCTATGATGCAGCCAAAGGCACTACCGTAAATGGCGTTGACTTCAAGGCAGCAGAAGTGGATGCCAATGGTAAAGGCTTGACGGGTGTTTCTACGTTGCATACTACAGGTGCCGCAACTATTGGCGGTGCGCTGACTGCGGCAGGGGTAAATGCCGGGACAGAAGCTATCACAGGCGGCAGCTTGAGTGTGACAGGCGCGGTAACCGGTAACAGAGTCGATGCGGGAGCAGGTGAAATCAAGACCACCGGACTAGTGAATGCAGGCACACTGAGCACCACAGGAGATGCCACTGTCGGGGGCGATCTGAACGCGACCGGAAAAGTCAGCGGGAACGGAGTAGATGCCGGGACAGGAGATATCAAAGGTGGCAGCCTGAGTGTCACAGGCGCGCTAAAAGGTAACGGTGTCGATGCAGGGGCCGGCGAGATCAAGACTACCGGAGTAGTGAATGCGGGCACACTGAGCACCACAGGCGATGCGAAAGTCGGCGGTGCGCTCGGTGTCACTGGCGCGACCACGCTCGAAGACGCGTTGACCGCGAAAGGCGAAGCGACGTTCAAAGCGAAGGTGACCATGGAGAATGATCTCGAAGTCAAGGGCGAGCTCAAGACGGACAAGATTTCCATGAAAAACACCGATACGGATGCGGATGGTTGGAAGCATGATAGTGCTACTACGATTACCGCAGACGGTATCACTCATATCGGAGAGATGGAAAAGAGCGGTGTGATCAAGAAGAGCCAGTTCACCCATACGGAAGAGGGCAGCGAAACCTATGCGAAGAAGGGCGACACGACCGACTGGACAGAAACCCGTTCGGATGTGAAGGCAGATGGTGTCAAGACCGAAGTCAAAGATTCGGAAAAAATCGTACCAATACGAGCCAGACCGCAGATGGCATCAAGGGCTATGCGACTGACAAGGACGGCAACAAGACCTATACGAAAGTCACTGCGACAGAGAATAGCTTCCAGGTTCAGGACAAGGATGGGAAGAATAAGAATCATCAGGTCAATACCAAGGATTCGTCCGTGACGGAAATCACGAATGGAGACGGCAAGACCACGAAGACAGAGCAGACAGCGACGGATATCACCAATACCGCGAAAGACGGCACCATCAAAAACGATGCACAGACTATCGTGAACAACGCAACCGGTGACATGACGAATACCGTAGGCGGCAACCAGACCAACAAGATCGATGGGAATCAGGAAAACACCATCGGCGGAGACCAGACCACAACGGTTAAAGGCGATGTGAAGGAAGATTACAAGAAAAATCTGACTACCACCGTCGGCGGCAATGAGCTGCACGAAGTCACTGGCACTAAGACCGAGAATGTGAATGGCAAGGTGACGGAGAACTATAAAGCCGGTCAGGAAACGAATGTGACCGGAGATCAGGATATCAATGTCAGCGGCACACAGACCACCACGGCAACAGATATCAATCGGAATGCATCTAGCGGTATGATCGATACAGTCGAAAATGCATCTGGCAGCAATAAGGAAACGAAAGTGGCTGGTCAGACAACGACTGACGTGAAACTGGCTTCTGGAGAAGAAGGACACTACATCCGCGGTGCGACTGAATCTCGCGATTACCTGTTGAATGGGACGCTGAAAAATTCTGAAACGAAGACGGCGGAAGCGACTTCTTCTGAAATCACCGATGGTACCAACACGGCATCTACTAGGCAGGATGCAAAGAACCTGGCTGGCTCCGTGACTAATGGTACGGAAACTGGCGTCAGCGGTATCCATGCGAATGATGATGGCAGCGTATCTATTGATTCTGGTGTGACCGACGGGAGCATGTCTTTCGTGATCAATCAGAAGAAAGACAGCATTACCTCGGCTGTGGGAGATGGCATTAGTAGCACTGTTATCCTTCAGGACAAGGACAACGTGACCATTGCATCCTCTAATGGCACGGTAGCTATTGGCGGGAAAGATATCGTAAACAATGCACAGGATACCATCACAAACAAGGCAAAGAACATCACCAACGAAGCGACCGAGAAGCTGACCGATAAGGTGGGTGATAATACCCGCGTACTTGACAGCGAAGGCATCACTGACACGGTAGGTGGCTCGACCTTCAAACAGCGCATCGATGCCATTATGATGGAATCGAAGGATGTCTCGATCAAGGCAGAAGAAACTCTGACCAATGAGGCGAAGGTGATCACAAATAAGGCTTCGGAAGTCATCAACAATGAAGCGATTAACATCAACAATACGGCAACAGGCATTATCACTTCCAAGGCATCTGAGATCAAGAATCAGGCAAACACACTGATTTCCAATCAGGTCGGCGAAAACACCTGGGAGAATATGGAAGATGGGAAGATCTCCACATCCATCAAAGACGGAACGAAGCAGAATCTGACCCAGTCGGATGCGGCAGGCACCACGCAGTCTACTGTCGATGGCGCTAAATCGACCGTAACGATCCAGAATGCAGATGGACTTGCGGATGCAGTGACTGACGGGACAAATACCAGCGTACAGAACCAGACAGCATCTGCGATCGCAGCTGCTGTAAAGGATGGGGTAGGCAATGAAAATGCTTCTGTTGCAACTGCTACCACCTCGGCGAATACCATCAAGAGTGGTTCCAAAGCGAATACCGTGATTTCTACAGCAGACGGCACCCGCTTCATCAACAGTGAGGCGAATACAGCATTTGAGGGAGGAACGTACACAGACACCACCATCAAAGGCAATACCATCACCACAGGCAAGGTCACCATGGACTACGCGGAAGTGATGAAAGACCTCGGTGTCAAAGGCACCACCACCACCAAGACACTGAAGGTGACGGAAGATGCAGAAGTCGGCAGAGATCTCGCTGTCGGCGGCAATGCGACCATCACAGGCGACGTGACTGCGAACTCCTACAAAGTGGGAGACAAGACCTACATCAGCGCAGCCGGCATCAATGCGAATGACCAGAAGATCACGAATGTGGCTGACGGCAGCATTTCTGAAGGCAGCAAAGATGCAGTGAATGGCGGACAGCTCTACGGTGTGAAGAGAGATCCGGAACATCAGGTCGATAAAGTCGGTGCGAATGCAGCCGCTATGGCAAACCTGTGCCCGATGGAATTCGACCCGAGCTCCAAGTGGAACATCGCCGCTGCGATCGGCAACTATGGCAGCGAGACCGCGGCAGCGCTCGGCGCCTTCTACCGCCCGAACGATGATGTGATGGTGAACCTCTCCACCGCATTCGGCACCGGTGAGAACATGGTAGGCGGCGGCGTATCCGTTCGCCTCGGCAAGGGCAGCAACAAGCTCTCCCGTGAGGAAAGCAATGCGCTGAAGGATCAGGTGGATGACCTCACCGCCCGCATGGATGCGCTCCTTTCCGTGCTGAATCCGAATATGTCGAAAGATTTCCCGGACGTACCGGAAAACCACTGGGCGTATGAAGCCGTCTCCCGCCTCGCGGGCAATGACATCGTCCAGGGCTACCCGGATGGTGAATTCCACGGCGAACGCACCATGACCCGTTATGAAATGGCTGAAATCATCTACAATGCACTCTCTCGCGGCGCAGAAGCTGAAAGGGAACTGGTAGAGGAATTCAAGCCGGAACTGCAGGCGATGGCCGCTTCTGAAAAAGCCACCGCAGAAAAAGCAGAAGGCTAAGGCAAGCGGAAACAGGGACTGAGGGCAAGTGAGATCACGAGCTCCGGCTGATGCGGGTGCAGCCAGCCGGAGCACCCCCTCTCCGATCTTTCCGGATGTTGTATCTATATCGTTGTCAACAGGGCCCCCTTTACTTCCTGCCGGATATCATGGAATCTCCCCTGTTGAAATATATAAGCCGCCCTGCGGCGCTATCGAAGTAGCGCCGCAGGGCGGCTTTATTGTGTGTATGGAGATGCTATTCCGATAGGGGAAGGGAATGGAACGAGGATGGCACTATCTCTGACAAAAAGCCTTCCCCGCGTGGGGAAGGTGCCCCGAAGGGGCGGATAGGGTACTAGCGGTATGAAAGATAAGCGGGGGGAGATCGTCTCAAGTATGCCGTTTACGAGAGCACCCTATCCACCGCTGGCGCGGTCCCCCTTCCCCGATGGGGAAGGCTACGATACGGGAATACCGCTATCCCCGATACACAGCCTTCCCCGCGTGGGGAAGGTTACGATACGAGAACACCGCTATCTCTTTTTCGCCGCATTTTTTAGATTTTAGTATCCTTTTTTCTTATCGACTTCGTTCATGAGTTTTTCTCCGCGGGCGAAGGCGATGAAGTTCATCTGGAGGATGCTGGTGAGTTTGTCCCAGAAGTCGGGAACCATGGAGGCGATGTGCGGGGTCATGATGACATTGTCCATCTGCCAGAAGGGGTGATCGCCGGGGAGGGGTTCTTTCGAGAAGACGTCCATGCAGGCACCGGCGATTTCTTTCTGCGAGAGGGCGTCTATGAGGGCGGCTTCATCGACGACGGAGGCGCGGGCGATGTTGATGAAGAGGGCGGATTTCTTCATGAGGGCGAATTCCTTCTGGCCGAAGAAGTGCTCGGTCTCGGGGGTCGCGGGGAGGGCGGCGATGACGATGTCGGCCTCGGGGAGGACTTCAGCGAGCTGGTCTTCGAGGTAGACGTGGTCAGCGAACATTTCTGTGGAGAGGTGTTTCTTTATGGCGAGGATGCGTGTCTCGAAGACTTTCGCTCGCTGGGCGATGGCGCGGCCGATGCTGCCGAAGCCTACGATGAGGATGGTCTTGCCGAAGAGGGATTCCCCGCGGGGACGGATCCATTCGTGGGCGCTCTGGTGGCGGACGGCGTCGGGGATGCGGCGCATCCATGCAAGGAGGAGGGCGAGGGTGTGCTCGGAGACGGCGCGGTCGTGGACGCCGTGGGAATTCGTGAGATGAATGGGGCGCGAGAGCATGGAGGGGGTAAGGAGGCGCTCGACGCCGTCGGAGAGGGAGTGTACCCAGCGGATGTTTGGCCCGGCGGCGAGGATGGGCTCTGCGTCTTGGAAGCCCCACATGGCGATGGCGTCGGCGTCTGCGACATGGGGAAGGGCTTCTTTCGGTGATTTGTAGGATTCGACGATGGCACCGGGGACGGCTTTTTTCAGGGATTCGATTTTGTCTTCGGAGAGTGTATTGATGATGACAAGTTTCATGATGGGGCTCCTTTCATTTTTAAAACTTTTTCTTATTATAGCATGGTTTGGGGTTCAGGGTTCAGGGTTCAGGGTTCATGGTTTAGGGTTCAGTGTTAGCTCGTGGGGCGGCTCGCCCCTTGATTACGTTTGAAAGCTTCGATGGGAATTAGAAATGCGAAATGCGAAATGGTGGTGCGGCGCAAAACAATTATGAAGCGTCGCACATTTTTAGAAATGGGTCATCACGCATCGCAAAGTCCCCATTGGGGAAGGCTACGAAATGAGAATACCGCTATCCCCGACACACAGCCTTCCCCGCGTGGGGAAGGTGGCGAGCGGAGCGAGCCGGATAGGGTTCTAGCGGTATGAAAAAAGAGCGAAGGAGATCGTCCCAAGTAGGCGATATAGGATGAAAGAGGGAAGCGTCTCAAATCGACATTATACGAAAGCACCCTATCCACCGCTGACGCGGTCCCCCTTCCCCGATGGGGAAGGCTTAAGTGGAGCGACGCTTCGCGTCGATTTTTTATAAAAGGGCGATGCCCGAAAGTGGCATTTAAGTCACCAGTCATTCGTGGCTCCTAATCCCTAATCCCTGCTTTCACACTTATGGTGGCAGCTTCACCGCGAATATATATGGGCGCGAAGCGCCTTTCCTTTTTAGCCTTCCCCTCGAGGGGAAGGTGCCCCGAAGGGGCGGATAAGGATAAAACGTTCTGCCGTTCTCTGTAAAAGTATTTACGAATCCAGTATAATAAAACAAATGATATGAACGGGCTGGGGCTTGTAACGTCTTCGGGCGTCACTCTCCTTCAGAACCGTTAGAACCGGCTGCAGCTATATTCCTTTTTCTCAAGGAGGCACTATGTTATCTGACTGGCTTCATTCGAAGCGCATGAAATATATTTCCTTCGCTGTCCTGCTTTTTCTCTTGATGGGGGGCATTTATGTCTATACCCATCACGGGGGGCAGGGCGCGCGGAAGGCCGAGGTGCGTCCGACGGTGAAGGTCGTGACGCTTGTGCGGCAGGATATGATGAAGCGGATCGTGCTCTCGGGGGAGACGGTGCCGAAGGCTTCTGTGGATATTTCTCCGAAGTATGCAGGCCGCATCGCGGAGGTGGCGGTGGATCTGGGGGACGCGGTGTCTCTCGGGGATGTGCTTCTCCGTCAGGATACGAAGGATGTCTCGATTTCTATCGGAGAGAACCGCGCAGGCAGCGCGCAGGCGGCGGCTGAGGCGGTGACGAGCCGCGCGGAGTATGACGCGGGGACGATGAAGGCGCAAAGTGATTATGAGAATGCTCTCGCTACGTATGAGCGTTACCAGCATCTTTTCGATGAGGGGGCGGTGTCCCGTCAGGATCGCGATGACAGGTATCGCGCGATGATGGAGGCAAGAGCGGCGCTCGAGGGTCTGACGAGCCAGTCTATCGGCGG
>UQQQ01000040.1 GCA_900543165.1 uncultured Dialister sp.
CTGCTTCATCATTCAGCATGCCAGGCTCAGAGGCCATCTTCCATGGATTCGTCTGTACTCGTTTTCACCTGCCCGAGCTCTCTTTGCCAGCGTCCTTCATGTACTCTTCTCTTCACTGCCTTTATGAAGTTGAAGCTAATATACACCCTAAGCAAATTTGTGTCAAGAGTTTTTTTATTCAAAATGGCTAAAAAGGTGTGGGACTTGGGATCGGGAGCTAAGGATCCAATGAAGCCTGCAGGTTGTTAAGGGAGGATATGTTTCTCCTTGTAGCAGAAGGATGCTTCCTACGCTCTGCTGCACTTTATAGCTATGCCGTCCCGCTCCCCGCAGGAGCTTTTGCACGATGCATCCAGCATCAGCTTTCTTTGACAGCCTGAATAAACGCCGCTATTTTCTCCGGATCCTTCCCCTTCCTGTCTGTATACTCCACCCCCGACGATACGTCGACGACATCGGGATGGACGAGGGAAATCGCCTTTCCTGCATTGGCTGCCGTGAGGCCGCCCGCGAGAAACCATGGCTTCTTCCGTTTCTTTTCAGCAAGCATTTTCCAGTCGAAGGCCTTCCCGCTGCCGGGTTCTGCCGCATCAAAAAGATACGCACAAATGCGAGGGCTCTCTGCTTCTTCTCCTGCCCCGCCATTGTACGCCCGAATGATGGGAATGACCGTTTCTATAAGCACGTCTTCTCGCAGCACGCCATGCACCTGCAGGAAATCAAAACCCGCCTTATCGATGACCTTCGCCTGCGCGACAGTCGGAGATACCACGACCGCTACCTTTTGGATGCGCGGATCCGCCGCGCGCATAATGGCCTTCGCCGTTTCGAGAGAAATATTCCGTTTGCTCTTCTCGAAAAAAAGCACCATCCCCATGTACGAAACATCAGGGTAGGAAATGAAGGCGGCTTCCTTCGGATCCGTGAAGCCGCAGATTTTGATCTGGGTCATAATCCCTCCCTTGTATCTCGATCCTTCCTCGCGTAGACAATGCGTACAGGAGCAATCCCCGAAAGTCTGCGGAGTAAATGGTTTCCCGTTTTTCATTCTCTCAGAAATTCTATGTAACCTCGAGCAAATAAGTGAGACACCCATCGCTCCTAGTCACTAGTCACTAGTCACTAGCCACTAACCACTAACCACTTACCTCACGACGCCTGTCGTCACATTCACACGGATGGTTTCAAGCGACATGCCTGTCGTATGCTCGATTTCCCGCTGGATCCTGTCGCGCATGGTATGGATCACCGTTTTGATATCCTGCGGCGTCCCAGAGCGGACAGTGACATCCAGTGCCAGAATAAGACCATTCATCTGGCTCTCACTCTTCTGGCTGCTGACGCCTGTGATGCGGACTTTCTTCATGCCCTTCACCGCATAACGGACAAGCGAAGCGATGACGCGGTCAGAGAAGGAGAGCTTGCCATAGTAACTGAAAACAGGCCGCACCACAGAGCGTTCATTCTGCTCACTGAAACGCTTCGGCGCTTCCTTTTTCCGATTTCTGAAAAATTTCAGCGGATCGACAAGGTATCCTTTGAAGTACGGCTTCAGCTCCATCGTCGGAACGGGAATGACATGCTTTCCTTCCTTATGACGCGCTTCACTCGCCTTCATCATTTCCTCAGGACGTGCCACATCTTCGATGCGGATATACTTGCAGGGCTCAGGCAGATCCAGCGCCTTTGTGATCGTCACGACCATACGATCCGACGTTCCCAGAATCAGGATGCGGTCCGGATGAATCTTTTTGAGCGTCTTCTTCACATCTTCTCTCTGCTCTTCATCCCAGAAAATCGCGCGGCGCACCGCCTTCAAGCGGCTCTCTTCTCGCTTGGCGGATTTCCCTGCGACAATGCGGTTGTGATAGATCAGGATCCCGTCATCAATGATACAGGAGCATTGATTCTCATAGGCGATCACCAGCGCACGGTCACTCTTTCCAGTGCCTGGCGGTCCATAAAAAGCTACGACTTCCATAGTGTTCTCCTTTTCGTTTTTCTTTAGTATAAATGCTCAGGGGAAATTTGTCATGAGGAAAATGGGAAAAGGGTTAGGGGTTCAGGGTTAGGGGTTAGCCCACGGGACGGGATGCCTCTTGATTGCGTACGAAAACTCTGTTCAAATGAGAAATTAAAATGAGAAATGGTGGTGCGGTACATAAAAATCAGAAGTGCCGCGGAGCTTTGATAGCGCTTCGTGCGCAACGTCATTTCGACCGTAGCCGAGGGTCTTTATTGCAAAACGCTCATCGCCTGATGTGAGGCAGCACCAGGGCATCGTTTTCCCTCGGTGCATACACGATGATTCTCGCAGTGCAGTAAAGCCCCCTCGGCTGCGCTCGGGATGACGATGCCAGAAAATCCCAGTCTCCAGCTACTCCTAATCCCCAATCCCTAATCCCCAGTCACCCCAAAACAAAAAAGAAGCCTTTCGGCTTCTTTTACTCTTCCCCTACGATCTGGACTTCGGTATGCAGGTCCACACCATAGGCTTCTTTGACCTTCTGCTGCACCTGATGGATGAGAGAGAGCATATCTTCGCAGGAGGCTCGGCCATTATTGATGAGGAAACCGGCGTGTTTCTCGCTGACCTGTGCATCGCCCACAGAAAATCCTTTGAGCCCCAGCTCTTCGAGCATCTGTCCGACAAAATGACCATCGGGACGCTTGAAGGTTGATCCGGCGCTTCGTTTTTCAAGGGGCTGCTTCGTAGCTCTTCTCTGGTTGAGATCCTTCATCAACGTTTCGATGTCCTTTTGATTCCCTGGCTTTAATGAAAGGGTGATATCGAGGATGACTTCCCCGTTCTGCATGAAGGGACTGTGGCGATAACCATAGCCCATATCCTTGATGGAGTGGACAATGATATCCCCCTTCGCATCACAGGTGGTGGCGGAAACGATAATCTTCGCCATTTCTCCGCCATACGCCCCTGCATTCATATAAGCAGCTCCGCCGATACTGCCGGGAATGCCGCTGGCAAATTCCATTCCGGAGAGACCATACTCCAGAGCTTTTCTAGCGGCAGCTGCCGTGGGTACTCCGCTCGCGACCGTCAGAAGATTTCCTTTCCTTTCCATGCGGTGCAGACGGCCTGTGAATACCACCGCCCCGCGGATGCCTTTATCTCGGACGAGTAGATTCGCCCCGCCGCCCAGCACGAAAAGCGATACTTCATGCTTGTGTGCGAGCTTTGTGATGAGGCACACTTCTTCTGTCGTTTCCGGCATCAGAAAACAATCTGCCGGCCCGCCAATGCCAAAGGTGGTATGACGCTTCATGGGTTCATTTGTCTTTATCTGATTCTCTCTTAAAATGCTAGAGAAAATGCTTGCGTAGTCGTTATTCATATCCGATTCCTTACCTTATAAATTCATATCTTATTTATTATAAGGATGAGCAGGGATGGCGTCAATGGGAAAATAGGAACCTTGAGTGACTGGTGACTAGTGTCTAGGGATTAGGGATTAGACTAAAAGACCCAGAGACTGGAGGATATCAGACATAAGATATCAGAGTTCTGACATCTCAAGCGGGCATCGCCACCATCTATACTTCGCGGCGCTTAGATCCTTCGACTCAGTTCTCCTGTTTTGAGATAAGCCATTTGCTAACATACGACGTTTTTCTCCGCTCAGGATGACGAAATGCGCCACACCACCATTTCGCATTTCTCATTTCTAATTTCTCATTCAATCGAGGCTTTCAACCGCAATCAAGGGGCAGCACGTCCACGGGCCTCCCCTTTCCCCCATCAAAAAACCGCAACCGAAGCTGCGGTTTTTGTTCAGGTTGTCAGATGACAGGTTGTCAGATGAAATGAATTATTTCTTTTCGATCAGTTTCAGATCGACAGCGATATTCTTTTCGACGTTTTCACCCTTAGCGAGTTTCAGAGCAGCATCGACGCCGATTTCACCCATCTTGTCTGGCTGCTGTGCAATGGTAGCTGCCATGGTGCCGTCTTTGACTGCTTTCACGCCGTCATCAGTGCCGTCGAAGCCGATGATGAAGATCTGCTTATTAGCAGCTTTGGCAGCGGAGATAGCGCCGAGAGCCATTTCATCATTCTGTGCGAAGATGGCTTTGACATCCGGGTTTGCCTGAAGAATATTTTCAGCAACGGTCAGGCCCTGGCTGCGATCGAAGTTTGCACTCTGCTTTGCGAGGACTTTCAGTTTCTTGTCAGCGATGTTATGGAAGCCCTGGCCGCGTTCACGGGAAGCGGATGCGCCCGGGATACCTTCGAGTTCAGCGACCGGAGTGCCTTCGCCGAGTTTGGAAACGATGTATTCTGCTGCCATTTCGCCGCCCTTGATGTTGTTGGAAGCGATGTGTACAGCGACTTCGCCCTTGTCAGAAGCACGGTCGATGGTGATGACCGGGATCTTGGCTTTATTAGCTGCAAGGACAGAGTTGGATACTGCTGCGGAGTCTACCGGATTCACGATGAGGACGCTGATGTTGCCCTGGAGCAGGTCAGCGATATCATTGGACTGTTTTGCCGGATCATTCTGTGCATCGACGATCTTGACATTCACGCCAGCCTTTTCAGCAGCTGCTTTGACGCTGTTTGCCATGGTGACGAAGAATGGGTTGTTCTGCGTGGAGACAGAGAAGCCGATGGTGACTTTCTTCGCGCCGGAAGCAGCAGAAGAGTCGGCTTTCTTATCAGAGCCGCCACAACCAGCAGCAGAGATGAGTGCTGCGCCAATGAGAGCTGTTAATGCGATTTTCTTAAACAAAATATTTTCCTCCTTAGTTCTTCTTGCGATCCATCAGGACGGCAAGCAAAATAACTACGCCTTTGACAACCTGCTGATAGAAGCTGGACACATTCAAAATGTTCAGACCATTATTCAAGGTACCGATGATGAGAGCACCGATGAGCGTGCCGGAAATACGGCCTTTACCGCCTGCGAGCGAAGTACCGCCCAAGACGACAGCTGCGATAGCATCTAGTTCATAGCCCATGCCGGCCGTCGGCTGCGCACTGTTCAGGCGAGCAGTCAGGATAGCGCCAGCGATAGCACAAAGGCATCCAGTCAAAGCATACGCAAAAATCTTGATTCTGTCAATCTTAATCCCGGAAATATAGGAAACTTTTTCATTCCCGCCGACCGCATAGGTCTGACGGCCGAGCGGCGTCTTCTTCAGGATGAAGAAAAGAATCAGGAAGGCGATGAGCATCACGATGGCCGGGACCGGGACTTCCATGATGAAACCCTGACCAAAGCCTGTGAAGAAAGGATCATCCGAAAGACCGGAGATCGGATTGCCATTCGTATAGACGAGCGTCGCGCCGCGATAGATGGTCATCGTGGCGAGCGTCGCGATGAAAGGAGCGACCTTTCCGTAGGAAATGATGACACCATTCACCGCGCCGAGCAGGATACCGATGAAAGCGGAGAAAAGGATCGCAAGCTCCGGATTCGTCCCTTTGGCGATCATGCTCGCCATGAGCGCAGAAGACAGCGCGAGGATCGAGCCGACGGAGAGGTCGATGCCTCCCGTCAGGATGACGAAGGTCATGCCGAAGGCGATGAGCGCATTGATGGAGATCTGACGAGCCAGATTTTTCAGGTTCGACGGATCGATGAAGCTGTCATTCAAGGCCGCGATAACGATAAAGAGGACAATGAGACCAATGAGCGGCCCCATTTCTCTCACAAGATTTTTAACTTTTTCGGAATTCATGCTTACTCTCCTCCGGTAGCCAATGTCATAATACGTGTCTGTGTCGCATCTTTATGATCGATGATGCCAGCCAGATGTCCTTCGTGGATGACCATGATACGGTCGCTCATGCCGATGACTTCCGGCAGTTCAGAAGAAACCATGATGATCGATACGCCTTGGGCGGTCAGTTCATTCATCAGGTCATAGATATCCTTTTTCGCACCGATATCGATGCCGCGGGTCGGTTCATCCAGGATGAGCAGCTTCGGATGCATGCCCACCCACTTCGCGATGACGACCTTCTGCTGGTTGCCGCCGGAAAGCGCACTCGCCGGAAGCTCTATGGTCTGCGTCTTGACGCCGAGCTTGTGCGATAATGTATCTGCGAAGCCAAATTCTTCCTTGTCATTGATGACGCCGCTCTTGGCGAGGGCATTCACGCTGGGGAGTGCGATATTTTTCTTGATCGAGAAATCCAGAATGAGCCCTTCTGTCTTGCGGTTCTCTGTGATGAAGCCGAAGCCGAGCTTGATGGCATCGAGCGGCTTTTTGATCTTGATCTCCTTGCCGGAGAGGTAGAGTCTGCCTTCCTTGTGCGGGTCCACACCGAAGATCGCTCTCATGATTTCCGTGCGCCCAGCGCCCATTAGGCCGGCCACGCCGAGGATCTCCCCTTTTCTGACAGAGAAGGAGATGTGCTCGAAAACGCCAGGCTGCGAGAAATCTTCGACCTTGAATACTTCATCGCCGGGTACATTCGTGCGTGCCGGATAATACTCACTCATCACGCGGCCGACCATATCGCCGACGATCTGGTCCATATTCGTTTCTTCGGTCGGGCGGCTGCTGATGGTCTGCCCGTCACGCATGACAGTGATGGTATCGCAATTATTGAAAACCTCTTCCATGCGATGAGAAATATAGATGATGGAGACGCCCTTCGCCTTCAGCTTTCTCATGACTTCGAAAAGACTGTCAGTCTCACGCTCCGTCAAAGCGGCCGTCGGTTCATCCATGATGACCGTCTTCGCATCGAGCATCAGGTTTCGTGTGATTTCTGTCATCTGCTGCTGTCCGACAGAGCATTCCCCTGCGATCTCATCGAGCGGCAGCGTGATGCCCATTTCCTGACACTTTTCTTCCGCCATCTGCCGCATCTTTTTGAAATCAATGAAGCCAAAAGCCGTTTTCGGCTGATTCATCAGGAAAAGATTCTCCAGAATAGACAGATTCGGCCAAATATTCAGCTCCTGATGAATGAAAGCGATCCCGTGCTCTTCCGCATCTTTATTATTGCGGAAAGTCACTTCCTTGCCATCCACCAGAATGGTGCCCGCATCCGCTTTATGGATGCCCGTCAAAATATTCATTAATGTGGATTTGCCTGCGCCATTCTCCCCCATCAGTGCGTGGACTTCGCCAGGACGGATGTGGAGATTCACCCCGCCTAAGACCTTATTTGTCCCAAAGGCTTTGCAAATCCCGATCATATTGATATCCATGTACTACCCCTCTTAGAAGATGACGCCGGACTCGAGAATGATATTCGAATACGGAGTAATTTCGCCCGTGCGGATGACGGCTTTGCAGTCTTTTTCCCACGCCTTCAGCTCTTCATGGCTATCCAGCATGACCCATTCCACCGTGTCCTGTGGGAACACTTCGTGGAGCGCTTTCCACTGCTCCGGATTTTCCGTTTCCGTCTCCGGTGCGATATAGACCTTCTGGATCTCCATGTACTTCGCCATTTCCTTCACGACTTCAATGAATTTCGGTTCACCAAGACGAAGTGCGAGATCGATCTTCGGCGTACCGGATGGCACCGGAAGACCGCAGTCTCCGACACAGATCTTATCTGTGTGACCGAGGTCTGCTAAAACCTTGGCAATACGGCTGTTCAAAATCCCTATTTTCTGCATGAGAGCATCTCCTCCACTTCTTTGCGCCATGGCATACCGCCCTGAGCACCGATTTTTCCGACAGACAGTGCCGCCGCCGCATTCGCAAAACGGATGGCTTCTTGGATGTCCATGCCTTCACAGCGCGCCGCCGCAAATGCCCCATTGAAGGTATCGCCTGCCCCCGTCGTATCGACGACCGGCACCGTGAAGCCGGCGACCTTGACGACCTTGCCCGCTTCGCCATAGACCACACCGTCTTTGCCGACAGTCATGATGACCTTGCCGGCTTCGGAAATCAGGATCTTATCCCGATCCATACCGTCAAACATCAGTGCCGCTTCATGTTCATTCGGCGTAAGATAGGTCACTTTCCTGACCCATTCCTTCGGGATATCTGTGTACGGTGCCGGATTCAGCATCACAGGAACGCCTGCCTCAAAACAGCGGTCAATGATATAGCCGATCGTATCCATCGGGATCTCATGCTGCAGCATGACGAGCGCCGAGGAAGAAATCACATCCCAGTCCTTATCGATCATCTCGCAGCTGACCTTGTCATTCGCCCCTTTGATGACGATGATACTGTTATCCCCTTCCGCCAGCGTGATATGTGCCGTGCCTGTCGTGATGCCGGAGAGCGTCTCCACATAGTCTGTCTTCACGCCGCTTCCTTCCAGCGCCTCTTTCATGAGCGTCCCGTAGGCATCATCTCCCACGCAGCCGATCATGTATACGGTAGCCCCGAGGCGCGATGCCGCGACAGCCTGATTCGCCCCCTTGCCGCCAGGAGAAACGATCAGGCGGCTGCCCATCACGGTCTCGCCCGCCTGCGGTCTTCTGTCCGTCTCCACGGTAATGTCCATATTACAGCTGCCTATTACAGAAATATGACCCATAAGCCTCCATCTTCCTTTACTTTTACAAATACGCCGGAGAAACAGGATAGTCCCATGATTCCTAGCGAAACATTCGATTCAATAAAAAACTATCTACATAACGCTTTTTTCTTTCTACATAACCGTATTATTTTAGCATAAAGCCTTTAAAGAAAAAAGAGAGGGAGAAAAATTTTACAATATGTAAGAGTTTAGTGTTTAGTGACTAGTGACTTGTGACTGGTGACTAAAATGCCATCTTCGGCGGCATCGCCCTATTTATACTTCGCGGCGCTTCCATATTTTTATGCGCCGCACCACCACTCCTCACCCCTAACTCCTCACTCCTAACTAGGGAGCGCGAGACTTTCCTTCGCAATCAAGGAGCGCCCCCACGACAAAACCCTCTGCCCAAAAGCTGAGCAGAGGGTTTCCTCTATCAATCCATTACACGATCGGTTCACCGTGATAGAGTTCTCCATCGATATCCGGTTTCACACCATAGCCGATGGCCCATTCACATTTATACTTGAGAGCCTGTGCATGAATGTTCTTCACGCGGTCAATGGTCTTGATGACTTTCGCCGGGACGCCGACGACGAGGGAATTCGGCGGGATGACCTGATTTTCCAGCACAAGCGCGCCGGCAGCGATGATGGAGCCGCGGCCGATCTTGGCACCGGTCAAAACAGTCGCATGCATGCCGATGAGGACATGATCCTCAATGGTGCAGGCATGGATGCAGGCACTGTGCCCGATGGTGACATAGTCGCCAATGATGCAGGGATCATCATCCGCCACATGCAGGCAGACCAAATCCTGTACATTCGTACATTCACCGATGGAGATGTAGTTCACATCGCCTCTGGCTACGACACCCGGCCAGACACTCGCATACTTTCCGATCCGGACATCGCCGGAAAGGAATACCTGCGGAGCCACAAACGCATTCGGATCGATCTGCGGGATTTTTCCATTAAATTCTTCATTCGAAAGAGTATACATATGAAAGACCTCCTGTGATAAACACATAGATTATTTCCTATCTGTATTATACTACGGAAGGCAAGCCTATGGGGATTAAATTTTTCTAAAAAGGAAAAAATTCGGGGGGTTAGGGTTCAGGGTTAGCCAGTGGGCGACTCGCCCCTTGATTACGTTTGAAAGGCTCGATGGAATGAGAAATTAGAAATGAGAAATGGTGGGGCGGCGCATAAAAATCAGAAGCGCCGCGGAGTATAAATAATGGCGATGCCATGAGCTGGCATTCCAGTCACTAGTCACCAGTCACTTCTTCCCCAAAAACTTTGTGATGGTTTTCACGACAAGGTCCGGCGCAAGCGGCTTGGACAGGTGTTCATTCATGCCGGCTTCCCGGGTACAGATCTTATCATCCGTGAAAGTATTCGCTGTCATCGCGATGATGGGGATCTCCTTCGCATCCTTTCGGGGGAGAGTTCGGATTTCTTTGGCGGCCTCACAGCCATCCATGACCGGCATCATGACATCCATCAGGATCACATCAAAGCTACCTTCGGGCGCATTTGCAAAAGTCTCGACAGCCTCTTTCCCGTTCCATGCTTTCGTGACGACGGCGCCCTTCTCGGTCACGATGAATTCCGAGATCTCCATATTGAGCTCATTGTCTTCGACAAGAAGAATGCGGACATCCTTGATCGATGCCTCGGCTTCATTGGTAGTTTTCTCATCTCTGCCGGCTGACTTGTCGATCAGGAAGGGGAGCTTCACCGTGAACGTCGTCCCTTCGCCCTTTTGGCTAGTGAAGGAAATGCTCCCGCCCATGGTTTCTGTGAGTTTCTTTGCGATCGGCATGCCAAGTCCCGTACCGTTGTAGGCCGTCTTGACATTTTCGTCTTCGCGAGTGAAGGGTTCAAAGATCCGTTTCTGGTACTCCTCGCTCATACCGATCCCGGTATCCTCACAAATAAACGTATAGAAAGCGCGGCCATCCTCACTCTCGTCTTCCCGGAGGCTGAGTATGATTTTCCCATGATCTTTATTGTACTTCACAGCGTTACCCATGATATTCATCAAAAGACGCTTCAGGTGACCTGCACTGCCTATGAGATTCCAGTGTGTAACTGAAAGATCCCTCTTGATGACTTCGATACCTCTTTCCTGTGCCAGCTTTTCGATAACGATAAGTACTTCATTCAAAAGCTCCTGCAGATAGAAGGATTTCTCTTCGAGCACGACTTCACCGGACTCCAGTTTCCCCATATCAAGCACTTCATTGATGAGCTCCAGGAGCAGTTGGGACGCTTTACTGATCGTCTCACGACATTCGACCTGCTTTTTCAAATCATCGGGATAGCGCTCTGCCACCGCCAGCATGCCAATAATGTCATTGATCGGTGTACGGATATCATGGCTCATGCGCTGGAGGAATACTATCTTCGCGACATTGGCGGCATCTGCCCGGCGAGCCTCTTCCTGAAGGCTCTTGCGGTATGTCTCTTCCCTCTCCTTCTCTTCTTTCTGGTGCAGCATCTGTTCCCGGTAGCGATACATAAAGAATCCTGATAAAGTAAGAAGATACAAAGCGAAAGCGATGCCCAGATTCTTCGGGAGTGCAGCAAATACTTTTGTGTCCGGCATGTATACATAGATGTAGTAGTCGCGCTGGCGAAGCATGATGCCATAGGCATATTCTTCACTGATATTCACGAGATGCCGACTGCCCGCATTTTCTTTCAAGGCCTGCACCACGGGGAGATGCTTCGTCTTTTCTCCGATCAGCGCTTTATCATTCGAAGCGATGACCTGTCCGTCATCCGCGACAAGGATGGTGCCATCCGTCAGGGGATTGTACCCGGCCAGCAGACTTTGGATCATGAGTGTGTAAGTTCTGGCATACTCGGCGGGTGTGAGTGATACGCGACGATGATACCAGGCTTGTCCAGACGTCCTGAGGCAGCCATATCGACATAGGCCCCATCGGGGAGGCGAAGACGCTGCGAATAGATTTTCTCCGGATAACGGGCGCAATCTTTCACGACATCTCTGGAGAGGATGCCTGCGAGCGCCTCTTCTGCAAACGGCACCTTGGTGACAGACTCCTTTGTCTCTCCTTTTTCGTCAAGGAGCAGGATACCGGAAAGCCACAGCCCACGGATATTCTGCTGCAGCAGCGCCTCCTCCGTACTGCGTCCTGTCTCTTTCTCCGCCTTGAGGCTTGTCCCTACCTAACGCACGCTTTCGATGAGCCGCAAAAGCGACTGGGACTCCAATGCTTCATTGTAGTGTGTGACACTTGAGCTCTGTACCTTCACATATTCTGCTGTTTCATAGAGGCGCGCTTCCGCCTCCTTCTTCTCTTGATCGAGGAAATAGAGCGAAGCACCGAGCATGACCAGCAACCCGCCAAGAATCCCGACCGACCAGAAACGGATTCCTTTTTGGATGGACGCTTTATCAGTAAGCAAGCTTCTCCACCTCCAGATACTGTTTCGGATTTTCTAAATACTTTCCGATGATCTTCTCAGAAGTCCCATCCTGCCTCATCTCGCGAAGGGTCTTATCAAGCTCCTGGCAAAGGCCGCGGCGGTTCTCCTTATCGAAAGCCACGCCGATCCCGACCGTCATGAGCGGCTCAGGAAGAATACGATACTTCATATCATAGTCCTTCATATACTGAAGGATGGATGTCTCATGCGCTCCGACGGCATCCGCATAGCCTTTGCCGAGGAGGGTGTAAATCAGTGCGCGATCCCCCATGCTGAGAAGATTCTCCAGCTTAGGGATGCGCGAATCATTCCTTCGAAGGAAGATGCCTTCCGGCTTCGTGGTCGACTGCACCGCCAGCGTCTTCCCTGCAAGATCCTGCAGATGGTAAATATTGCTCTCGGGATTCACTGCGACCACCTGACGGCTCACCATGTACGAACCCGCCCACTGGTAGTCATCCAGACGTCCTTCCATGGAAAAGCAGCCCATGACGCAGTCCAGATCTCCATTCTTCAAAAGGTCTTTCTTTTTCTCCCAGTCGATGTTATGCACTTCGACGCGGTACCCCATACGCCCGAAAGCCTCTGTCGCCAGATCCACATCGATTCCCGTCGGCACGCCATCCTCATTGAAATAATTGAACGGCGGATAACGGTCGCTTCCCAGCTTGATCACCGGGCGCTCATCCTTCTGCGGCGCGCCCTGAGGCATGCTGCTGCCTGTCAGAAAGAGGCCTGTGAAGGCCAATTCCCAGAAGAATTCCTATGATTTTCTTAATAAGCATACTCATCTCCACTAAAGAAAAATAAGCGTATAAAGAAATATATGCGTAATTGTCGTAATTCTAACAAAAGCAGCCCTATAAAGCAAGGAGAATACGGAGAAATAGATTTTTCATAGAATTTGATCGACCATAAAGAACATCAGCTGCGACAGATGCATGAAAGCGGCGCATCCTATAAGAAAATGCCGACAAGTACAGATGAAAGCACGAATTCTGCGATCAAGTCAGCGTTGCTTACGGAAATTAAGGAAACGCTGATTAAATCTGACAACGATTGAATCAGTGTTTCCTAAAAAAATGGTTCGCGTTTGCGAACCATTTTGACAATTTTCTTATTTTCCCAGCTCTCCTTTCCGGACACGCCCGAGATAGACCTTGACCCCCAGAGAGAGCTGGATCAGACCGGCGATGGCGTAGACTTCCCAGATGCCTGCCATCATGGAAATCGCAGAAGAGACGAGCGGCCCCACCATATTGCCAAACTGCTGCGCCGTATTGAAAAGGCCGAAGACGCGGCCGCGGAAATCATCCGGCGTGTACATGACCATCGCCGCATTGAGCGAAGGATTTACACCGATCACAAAGCACCCGACAAGAAACTGGCAAAGACCGAAGCCCACGACGGTATCAGGTACGGACTGCGACATCGTGAGGCAGCCCGCAGCAAGCAGCGTGAGGCAGATGGCGAAGTAATATCCCTTACGCTGGCCGAATTTCCCCCACAGCGTCGTCGTGAGCGCTCCTGCGATGCCGCCGCTGCTCATGATGAAGCCGGAAATGAGTTCCACATTTCCCATGCCATCCAAAAGCTCGGAAACGTAAAGCGCTGTCACCGGCTGGATCATGAGGATCGTCGTCTGCAGACCGAAAGCGATGAAGAGAATTTCCCGAAGGTGTCCGTTATGGAAGGCATACGAGAGGTCTTCGCCGATGGTGGTATCCTTCGATTCCACCTTTTTCACCGTTCCCATCTTCGGCTCTTTGATATAGAGGATGACGAGCACGGCGACGAACCAGAGGAACGCCGCGGAAATAAAGAAGGTATTCCGTATACCGATGAGATGTGCCAGCGTGCCTCCCACAAGAGGCCCTGCGATGCCGCCCACGATGAGTGCTGTCTGCCCCATTCCGAGCGTGGCTCCCAGATTCTTCGGGTCCGCACTGACGGAGATGATCGCCATCGACGCTGCGACGAAGCCATTCGAGAATCCCATAAAGGCACGAGCCGCTGTCATCTGCCAGGCATTCTGGGACAGCCCGCAGAAGAGATAGGAAAAACCGAGAAGCACCCCCGCACGGATCGCCATCTGTTTCTTGCCCCGCGTATCCGCCATCTTCCCCCAGACGGGCCCCATGATGCCCGCCACCAGAAAGCAGCTCGAGAATACGATGCCCGTCCAAAGTGCGATACTCTCTTCCGGTACCCCGATCTCCAAAAGATAGAGAGGCAGGAAAGGAATGACCATCGTGTAGCCGATAGATACAAGGAACATGCTTGCGATAAGGATCAGGATATTCTGTCTGTACTTCGTGGATCGTCAACTTCTTTCAGAAAATAGGGTTAGGTGATCCCATAGATTACGTTTGAAAACCTTGCTTGAATGAGAAATTAGAAATGAGAAATGCTGGTGCGTCGCATACACGCTGATTCCCGCAGTACAGTAAAGATCAAGGGCTGCGCTCGGGATGACGATGCCGGCGAATCCCAGTCACTCCTAATCCCTAATCCCTAGCTACTCACCCCCGCTTTCAAACTTCAAGGTTCAAGGGAGGCGGCGCATAAACATATAGAAGCGCTGTGGAGTATGAACAGGACGATGCCCGAAGGTCTGCAAAAACAGACTTCTCGTTTGAGCATTCCCTGACATCGTCCGTTTGACCGCAAATGACAAAAATTTCTCGCTTGCGCTCGAAATGACGATACGAGAGAGTGACCAGTCACCAGTCACTTATCCCCAGCCACTTCAGCGCATCATCGAGCATATTGGTCGTGACGAAGTGCCCGAGGCGGGGATAGGTGATGCGCGTCACATCGCCGCCATCTGCCTTCAAAGATTCAAAGAAATGCGCCTGCGCGCGCGGGTCGACGGATATATCATTTTCCCCATTCGTCAAAAAGATGGGAATCGATTTCATTTCTTTGATATGAGACATCGGCTGCTCATGTTGTAGCGTTTCATAGAGCGGCCAGTTTCTGCCAGCGTCGATCCCGAAACGCGCCTGCATGAAGAGATGCGAGAGAAGCCAGTCGCCCGAACCATTGAAGGAAATCACCGATTTCACCAGATGCGGATAGCGGGCTGCGATCCCGAGGACAGACATGCCGCCCATGGAGTGCCCCGCGATGATCGGCGTGCCATATCCTTTTTCGCGCACGAACGCATGGAGCTTTTCATATTCTCTCACATTCTGCCGGATCGTTTCCCAGAAAATGTTGTAATCCTCGACCTGATAATAGTCTGCCAGTGCATCGCGCTCCCCATGATGAATGGCATCCGGGATAAAGACGGTATAGCCATGAAGTGCAAAGACAGCCGCTTTCGTGGTCTGGTATTCTCCGCGGCTGCTCCAGCCATGGTACAGGAGGAGCGCCTTTCCCTCATCTCGGATCGGGTTCACGATGCGGACGGGAATATCCCCCACGTAACTTTTCTCGATATGGAGCTGTAGCATATTTGCCCTCCTTTGGTATGTAATAAGGTGCAACGGGGAAGGTGGGTTCTACGGGGAAGGTGGGCTCTACGAGAAAGGTGGTATTTAGGCACCAGTCACTCCTAATCCCCAATCCCTAGCTACTCATCCCTGCTTTCAGACTTTAGCTCCGGATGCAGACGATCCGTCCACTTCCAGCGATTGTGCAGCCAGAACCATTCCTCCGGATACTGACGAATCCACGCTTCCAGGCGCTCATTGATCTTATCCGTGATATTCTGGATGGCTTCTTTCTTGGAGAGCCCTTCCTCCGGCGTGATCGGATCGCCGATGATGATTTCAAAGCGGAAAGGCCCCGTCTGGTGGATCAGCGCTGTCATGACCGGCAGCTTGCAGAGCATGGAAAAATGCGCCGGCCCTGTCGCAGTCAATGTTTTCTCCCCGAAGAAATCAGACAGGATCCCCGTGTCCCCGGGGTCCTGATCGCACAGAAGTCCCACGAAGTATCCTTCCTTCAGACGGCGGAGCATATCACGGACGCCGGTCTTGTACTCGACGGTCTGCCCCGGCATCGAGCGATATTCGCAGAGGAAACGGTCGAATTCCTCATTTTTCTGCTTCATCGCGACAGAAAGCAGCGGATAACCGTAGAGCGCAAGCGCTGCCCCTTCGACTTCCCAGTTGCCACAGTGCGTCGCCGCCAGGATGCAGCCTTTCCCTTCCGCCTTGATCGCATCCAGCTTTTCCTTCCCTCGAATGGTCACATATTCGGAAATATTCTCCTTCGTGAGCAGCGGGAAGCGGAACATCGAGACCCCCAGCGGCCCGAAACGGACAGCCGAAGCCTTTGCGATGCGCTCGGCTTCCTTCTCGTCCTTGGCAAGACCGGTGCGGAGAAGATTCGCGACTGCAAGCCGCTTTCTTCTTGCCGGTACCAGCAGCCAGAAAAATTTTCCCAGCGCATCCCCCGCTTTCACGGCATTTTCTTCTGAAAGCCCGCAGCAGAAAGCGCCGAGCGTCTTGAGTAATCTATAGGTACCTTTCATAGGGATACCCCTTTCATGAATAATCAGTGAAACATCTTGCCCGCATCATCGATGGCTGGACTATGCCATGGATCCCGTGTGCAAGACTGCGATAGTGGCTGCGCTATATAAAAATATCCGGCGCCGCCGCCGATGATCGGTGAACCATCCCCCATTGCCTGAAAACAGGCCGTTCATGCTGAGCAGATCCAGCGGGGCGGGCAGCCTAAAAAGCGCCCGAGCGATCGATTTCTATCCATTTTACCATATTTGTGAACAAAATGCTTTTATTGTTGGAAAGGGAGAGCCTCTCCCCATGCACCTATCTCTGCGAAGCATTTCTTAAGCCTGCACGTGATTTGCCATTTCCCGCAAAGGCAATGCTATTAACTTAAGCAGCAGAACGTTCTTGGCTCCCCATCGGGGGAGCTGCCCGAAGGGCTGAGGGGGCAGCACTACGGTATATCCAACATTGTTCGATGGCCGCTGGCATGCCCCTATTGCCTTCGGCACTTCCCCCGAAGAGGGAAGCAAGTCATTACGGTGCTAACAATTTCCTTAACTTAATAGCATTTCCCGCGAAGGGAACCTTCCAACATACAGGCCATAAAAAAAGACTGGCTTTCGCCAGTCTTTTTCGTCCAAAAGCATCCGATTACTTAGAGTACAGTTCGACGATGTTGGTTTCGTTGACTTCGTCCTTGTATGGGAGTTCGTCTCTCTGCGGGAAACGAACCAGGGTAGCGGTCCAGTTGTCGAAAGATTTTTCGATGTATGGAAGATCGAAAGTCTTAGCTTCCTGGAAGGACTGTTTGAACATTTCGTTGGATCTGTAAGCTTCACGCAGGGAAACAACCTGGCCAGCGCGCAGCGGGTAGGACGGAATGTCTACTCTCTTGCCATCGACATTGATGAGGCCATGGGTAACCATCTGACGAGCCTGACGGATGGAACGTGCAAAGCCAGCACGATATACGACGTTATCGAGTCTGGTTTCCAGCAGGAACAGCAGGTTTTCGCCTACGACGCCGGACATTCTCTTTGCTTTATCATAATAGCGGTAGAACTGCTTTTCAAGCAGGTTGTACATTGCTTTTACTTTCTGTTTTTCTGCGAGCTGGATGCCGTATTCAGACATTTTCTTCTGACGAGCTTCCGCTGGCTGCCGTTTTAACGCTTTCGGATGGCCGTAAACATTTACGCCGAAACGTCTGCTGGTCTTAAAACGGAGATTTCTGTTTGTTGCCATTGTGTGAGTCACCTCTCTGTAAAATACCGCTATCCGAATTGAATAGCTTATTTATTATAAAGGGTAATTCGGGCCGTGTCAAATAGAAAATGGTAAATAGGTTCAGGATCAGGGGTAGTCCATGGGGCGTGCCGCCCTTTGATTACGTTTGAAAGCCTCGATTGAATGAGAAATTAGAAATGAGAAATGCGAAATGGTGGTACGACGCATAAAAATATGAAAGCGCCGCGAAGTATAAATAATGGCGATGCCATGAGCTGGCATTCCGGTCACGAGTCACTTGAGACCCCTAATCCCTAGCTACTAATTTAAGTTTGTCGAACATGACTCGTTTGACCGCGAATGACAAAGATTTCTCGCTTCGCTCGAAATGACGATACAGGAGTCTGATGTCTTCTAGTCTTCTAATCGCCTAATCACCAGTCACTCCTTCTTCCCCACAATCTTATGCAGCAGAGAGACCACCGTCAGCACCGCAGTGAGCCCGATGATCGTCATCGACCAAGCGACGCCGACCTGCAGATAGCCTTTCAAGGAAAACTCCCACGGAAAATACATGACGGTCAGAATCGCCGTCGCTATGCATCCGATCGCAAGGAGCGTACTGTGTGCGCGATAGGTAAAAAGATAGATGATGCCGGCCATATAGCCCCAGAAACCGCCACCGATCATCAGATTGTGATAATAAAAAACGAGCGACAGTGCCGAGCACATGATCGCATATTTCATACCTTTCATGCATACACTCCTTGAAAAAAATGACTTAAGGAAACACGAATACAGGTTCAGGGTTCAGGATTAACCCATAGGGCGTGTTGTCCCTTGATGGTGGATAAAACTTTGCTCGAATGAGGAATGAAGGTGGAGGCTTCGCCGCGAATATATGGGGCTTCGTTCCAAGCGTATCGTCATTTCGAGCGAAGCCGAGAAATGACGATGTGAGAGAGTCACTAGCCACCAGTCACTAGTCACTTCTCCCCCACAATTTTCAGAAAATCCTTATCCGCTCTCAGCCATTCGAAATGGTCCTGCCGCATGGCCTCGGGGCGGACATGCTCGGGGTCAAGCACCATCGCCTTTTCAAGATAAGAGAGTGCATTTGCCTTATCCATTTTATCCGCATAGTTCGTCGCGATCCCGTAGAGAGACCATGTATTCTTCGGATCGGCTGCAAGCACTTTTTGGAAGTAGGAAATCGATTCGTCATAATGCTTGGCAAGCTTCTGCGCCATCGCCATATCGTAAAAAGCCTGCGTGTAATTGGGATTGATTTTGAGTGCCTTCAAAACCTGTCCGATCCCCTGCTCCGGCGAGACATCGAGTGCCAGTATGAGCCCCTTCAGGGAAAGGGCTTTGTAATTTTCCCGATCGATTTCCAGAGCCTTGTCACAAGTGAGAAGCGCCTCCCGATTCTGTCCTTTGGCGTAGAGCGCAGAGGCTTCCTGAAAGATGGTTTCCGAAGCAGGCACGATCTCATGGACCTTTTTAACTGCGGTCGTCTCCGAAGAGGCCGAAGAAGCAGAAGAAGATGCAGGCCCTTTCATTTCTCCTCCGCAGCCGGCAAGGCCGACTATCAAAAGTGAGGAAAGAAGGAGTGCGTAAATTTTCAAAATGATCCCTCCTTTGTGATGGGAAATCCTGTCATCTCATTGTATAATCATTATAGCAGAAACGGGAAAGTGTTTCATGAAATTGCCCATGCAATGGCTGCTTATTGATGTCTCATTCTATTTGGGGACAATTTATCCAAGGAGGTCTTCTTATGAATCCATATGCATTTATCACAGGTGCCACGAGCGGCATCGGCCTTGCCACTGCCAAAGCACTGGCTGCCTCTCACTACGACTTGGTACTCGCTGCCAGAAATACAGAAAAACTCGCTCGCGTGAAAGCAGACATCGAGAAGGAAAGCGGCGTGAAGGTCACAACCTACGCACTGGATGTGCAGGATCGCGCTGCCATTTTGGATGTCACCTCTGAAGTGCTGGATACCTTCGGCGCGCCGGATGTGCTCGTGAATGACGCAGGCCTTGCTAGAGGCCTTGAGCCCTATCAGGACACGGATCCGGAAGACACGATGGAAATGATCGATACGAATATCAAAGGTCTCTTCCTCGTCACGCGTGCCTTCCTCCCTGCGATGGTGAAACGGAATCAAGGCCACGTCGTAAACCTCGGCTCCACGGCTGGCCTGTACGCCTATGCCGGTGCCGCAGTCTACTGCGCGACAAAGGCCGCTGTCAAAACCTTCAGCGATGGTCTTCGCATCGATGTCATGGCAAGTGATGTAAAAATCACCACCATCCAGCCGGGCCTTGTGGAGACACCATTCAGCGAAGTCCGCTTCCACGGCGATACGAAACGTGCCGCTTCTGTCTATGCAGGGATCGATGCGCTGCAGGCGGAGGATATCGCCGATGTCATCGCCTTCGTTGTCAGCCGTCCGAAACGTGTCCAGATCAGCGATGTCGTCATCATGGCTGCCCAACAGGGAACCGGATTCCTTGTAAGCAAGAAACAGTAGACAGTGACTGTGGACTGGTGGCTAGGGATTAGGGATTAGATTTCTGACTTCTGATTTCACTAAAAAAGGGGCTGTGAAATAACGATCTTCTCATTTTCGAGTTCAATCTGCCGCAGGGGACTTGCAGCTCTCATAGGAGTGACCGGGAAACCTTA
>UQQQ01000041.1 GCA_900543165.1 uncultured Dialister sp.
CCCCGTCCTATCCACTGAACCTGTAGAACCCGCTTCCTCTCTTTCATTCCCCATCAAGGGGCAGCACGCCCCTTGGGCTAACCCTGAACCCTTAAACCTTAAACCTTAAATCCATCATCATGACCATTCTACCTACTTTACACGATTTACCCAAAGACCAGTCCTTCGTCCTTGGCATCGGCTTCTTTGACGGATGCCATCTGGGACATCAGGCGGTCTTTTCCGAAGTGAAGCGCCTTGCGAAAGAGAAGGGCGCGCAGCCGGGTGTTCTCACTTTTTATCCGCATCCGATGAAAGTGCTTGCGCCCGATATTCATGTGCCGCTTTTGCAGTCCATTGATGAAAAGATGGATGCACTGGCCGCTCAGGGCATGGCACTGGCCGTCTGCATCCGGCCGGATGAGACATTTCTCGCAAAATCCGCTGAAGATTTTCTGGAAGAGCTCGCTCGTCTTCCCGGCCTTGTCGGCCTCGTCACGGGAGAAAATTTTTCCTTTGGACACGGCGGTTTGGGGAAGAGTGGTGATCTCGTGCGCTTCTTTGAAGAAAGCCGTGTCACCGTCCGCATCGTCTCACTCCGAGAGAACGCAGGGAAGAAGATTTCCAGCACTGCCATCCGCCAGGCGATCCTAGGCGGTGAGATGGAGAAGGCCGCCCGCCTTCTCGGCCGTGACTATACCATCAAGGGCGACGTGGTCCATGGCTTCCGTCGCGGGCATGACGTACTCGGATTTCCGACGGCGAATCTGGCTGTCTCTGAAGACCGTGTCCTTCCGCCGGATGGCGTCTACGCGACGCGCGCGCTGGTGAAGGGGCATACCTTCCCTGCCATCACGAATATCGGAAACAATCCGACCTTCGGCAATGCAAAGAAGACCATCGAGACATTCATCTTTGACTTCGACGAGTCCATCTACGGCGCGTCCTTCACGCTCGCATGGGCCAGCTGCATCCGGGGAGAAATGAAATTCGCCTCAACTGACCTTCTGGTGGCGCAGATCCATCAGGATATTCAAAAAGCGAAAAACAGACTGCATGTATGAGGAGCCTGCGCGAAAGCGCGGGCTTTTTGTAGGGGGATAGACGGAGCTCTGGTGGCTGGTGGCTAGTGGCTAGGGATTAGGGAACAAGTGGCTAGTCACCAGTCACCAATCACTAACTCCCTTATGCGCTGCTTATTCCTGAATTGCATACATTTATCCGTACATCATGCATAATTAGTATACCGATTGAGATGGAATATCTCATAGTAGAATGATATAATAACAAAAGTAGATGACAGGCTGCTGATGGGCCTGTCTATTTCATTGCGCGAGATCCGAAGGAAGGGATCTTCGCCGGGTTCCAATGGGGGTTTTTATGGAAGCGAAAAAAAGTGGTCAAAGTATTTTGAGAGACCTGGGAACGTGGATCGTCATAGCCACGGTATTTGGCGCCGTCGTCGGACTCTTTCTGGGTAAGAGTGCGCACATGCTGGCGCCGATCGGCGATCTTTTCATGCAGCTCATTAAGATGATCGTTGTGCCGATGGTCTTCTTTTCGCTGGTCGGCGGGGCGGCAGCGCTGGGAAAATCCAAAGGGGCTGGCAAGGTCGGTATCGTGACATTCCTGTATTACGGCGTGACGACAGCAGTTGCCGTGATTTTGGGATTGGCATTCAGCGTTTTCTTCCAGCCGGGCAGCGGCATCGACATGGCAGCGATCAGCGGTGCGGCTGTGCAGGTGGGCGACCTTTCCAAGGCGGGCGCGCTTCCTGGTTTCTGGGAAACGATCATCGGCTTCGTGCCGGCGAATCCGGTGAAAGCTCTGACGGATGGCAATATCCTGCAGATCATCACCTTCTCTCTCTTTGTCGGCTTCGCGCTGGCGATGCTGCCGGCGGAAGAAAAAGAGTTCATGAGCCGCATCGTGGATAATTGCACGAAGATCTGCATCAAGATCATGATGGCGGTCATGATGCTCGCGCCGATCGGCGTCTTCTGCCTGATGGCGGATGCGACGGGGAGCTTCGGCTATGATGTACTCATGAAGATCATTTATCTCATCGGTCTTTATATCTGCGTCCTCATTCTTGTCACCTATGTGATGATCGGCGGCTCGGTGGCTCTCTTCTCGAAATGCACAGGATATGTGGAATTCTTCAAAGCGATGTGGAAGGTGCAGGTACTGGCTTTCTCCACGGCATCCTCCATGGCAGTGCTTCCGCTCAATATGGCGGTCACGGAAAGAGAGTTGCATGTATCGAAAGGGACCACCGCCTTCGCCCTTCCGCTGGGTGCGACCATCAATATGAACGGCAACGCAGCGTACTATGCGATGGCGGCCATTTTCATCGCGCAGATGTATGGCATGGAGCTGACGCTTGGACAGTATATTGCGATCATTGTGACGAGCACACTGGGCGCAGTCGGGCAGGCAGGCGTACCGGGGCCGACGCTCCTTGTCGTCGCTGTCTTGATCTCTGCCGGCATCCCGATCGATGCACTCCCGATCCTTTTCGGTGTAGACCGTATTTTTGATATGCTTCGTACCGCAGTCAATATCACCGGGGATGCAGCCTGCGCGACCATCGTAGATCGCTTTACGAATGAGGAAGTCCGTGAATAGTGACCTCTGATGGGTCATTGGTCTTATATGGCAAGCCACAAACGGCTGGCGAGACGAAAACGTTTCGACAGCCGTTTTTTTATATATTCCTGAAAGGAATAGGAAATCAGGGGCGGCGGATTGTTATACTGGATGTTATGGATAAAAAATGAAAATTTCTTCGATTTCTCCACAGAAGAATAAATAAAATTCATGCGCAGAATATAGCAACTTTATATAATTCGCAAACTATAATATAGACTACAGACTATAAATATATCGCATAAAAGTATTATACAGGCTATGAATTGGTGGCTATAATCACAGTCGAAACGTGAAGAAACGTTGCAGATCGTTTTCCTACTTTCTGGCAGCCATGGAGCCGGGAAATGGGGAAGTATGAGAAAAAGAGATATCACCCAGCGGGCGATGTGGTACAGAAAGGGATAGCCATGATTGACTTAAATGATTTTATTGCGGTAGGGCAGAATGCCATAGCACGTCGCGTGGTACAGCAGTCGGATGCTTCCGATAATTACGATAATGATTTCAAAAGCCTGCTCGCTATGCCGAGGCTGATCCATTGGGCGATCGATGCATCCATCAAAGCGATCGATCCCTATCTTCCCGATGACTATGCGAGCATCGGGCTATCGGTGAATTTTGTGCATACGGCACCGACAAGCCTTGGAATGACGGTGACGGTACATGCTTCGGTCATCGCTTTGACAGACCATGATGTGACGCTCGAGGTCAAAGCGTGGGATGAACAGGGAGAGATCGGTCACGGCCTTCACAAGAGAGCGATCGTACTCAAGCAGGCGGTCTTAGACCGGGCAGAAGAACGTACGCGCCTGCTGCTGATCCGTCAGGCGAATGAAGAAATCAAGGGGATGAGATAATGGCAGCTTTACCGGATACATTAGGCGGCGCACTGCTTCTTTCCGCCATCGATTTTTTGCTGAGCTTTGTATTTATTTCCTTCATCGGTGTGGTGCTCCATTTCTTCCCTCTGCTGAACAAGCTCGGAGAAGTGAAGGAGAGAAAGGATTGAGATCATGGATCAGTTATTTGTGACCTTGATGAGTGAGCTTTTGCATCAGACCGGACTTTTGGATCTGACTTTGGGAAATCTGGTCATGATCACTGCCGGATGTGTTCTGTTGTATCTGGGCATCATCAAGAAATACGAACCGTTTCTGCTGGTAGGAATCGGCTTTTCCTGCATCGTTGCGAATGTGCCGGGCTCGACACTGACTGCGCCGGGCGGGCTTTTCTACTTTGCGTATCAGGGCGTGGAGCAGCTCATTCTGCCGCCGCTTATTTTCCTCGGCGTCGGTGCCATGACGGACTTCGGGCCCATGATCGCCAATCCTGCTCTTGTCATTTTGGGGGTAGCGGCTCACCTGGGGATCTTTGTAGCCCTCATCGGGGCACAGGTCTTGGGATTCAATCTGGGCGAAGCGGCCTCGATCGGTATCATCGGTGGCGCAGATGGTCCGATGGCGATCTACACCACCATGAAACTGGCGCCGCATCTTCTGCCGCAGATCTCTGTCGCAGCCTACTCCTACATGGCTCTCATGCCGCTCATTCAGCCGCCGATCATGAAGCTCCTCACGAATAAGGAGGAGAGAAAGATCATGATGAAGCAGCCGCGCTATGTATCCCGCCTCGAAAAGATCGCATTCCCGATCGTCATGGCGCTCATCGTCAATGTGTTCCTGCCGCCGGTCGCGCCGCTCATCACCATGCTGATGCTGGGAAATCTCCTGCGTGAATGCCTCGTCGTCGGCAAGCTGGCGGAAACGGCAGCCAATACTCTTCTCAATATGGTCACGCTGGTCTTGACGGTAGCCATCGGCTCGACCATGGCCGCAGATACCTTCCTCACGTCCTCGACCATCCTCATCATCTTTTTGGGGCTTGTGGCATTTGCCTTCGGTACGGGCAGCGGCGTGGTCTGTGCCAAACTCATGAATAAACTCTCCGGCGGACGCATCAATCCGCTGATCGGTTCCGCAGGTATCGCCTCCGTTCCGATCGCTGCGCGCGTTTCCCACCTCGTCGGGCAGCAGGAAAGCCGCCGCGTCTTCCTGCTGATGCATGCGATGGGGCCGAACCTTGCCGGTGTCTTCGGTACCGCGATTTCCGGCGGCATCATGCTCGCGCTTCTGGGGGGCTAATGAAAAAGCAGTCAGCTGTTGCTGGCTGCTTTTTTTTCATGCGAGGTGCAATGTATTCTTGAAGTCTTTGATATAGTGCCTGGAGACGGGCACTTTTTCTCTGGGGTAATGGGAGAGCGTCAGGAGAAGGGTGCCATTGTCCTGGTTCTGGATTTCCTGAATCATGGAAAGGTTTACGATGTAGCCCTTGTGCGTGCGGAAAAAGCCCAAGGGGGAGAGAAGAGACTCGATGTCGCGGAGCGTCATCTTCGACTCGATGATCCCGCTCGTCGTATAGAAGAGAGAGCGGTCTGATTTTTCGGTGGAAATCAGGACGATTTCCTGCGCGGGAGAGATCATGATGGTCTTGCCCTGCGTCTGAAGGGAAATCTTCTGTGAGGTGGAGATGATTTCACCCGGTGCCCGTTCCTTTTCCATCAGGGTGAGGCTGTCGGCAAGGCGGGAGATGGTGCGTGCGATGCGGGCTTCGTTGTAGGGCTTCAAAATGTAGTCGAAGGCTTCGAGCTCGAAGGCCTGCACGGCGAATTGAGAGTAGCCCGTCGCGAAGACGACCTTCACCGGGAGGTCCATGCGGACGATTTCTTTCGCGCATTCGAGACCGTTCATGAGAGGCATCTCGATGTCGAGGAAAAGAATATCGACATTCGGATGCGTCTTCAGAAAGGCGAGGACTTCACGTCCATTGCCGCATTCACCGACGACTTTGACGCCGGGGATGTTCGAGAGTTCATAGGTCAGCTCGCCGCGGGCCGGCAGTTCGTCGTCAGCGACAAGAGCACGGATTTCTTTCATGAGATCCTCCTTTTGGAAAAATGGGTTGGGGTTTAAGGTTTAAGGTTTAAGGTTTAAGGTTCAGGGTTCAGGGTTCAAGGTTCAGGGTTCAAGGTTCAGGGTTCAGGGTTAGCCCATGGGCGGGGTGCCCAGAGATTGCGGATGAAAGCTGTGATCGAATGAGAAATGAGAAATGAGAAATGAGAAATGGTGGCGCGGCGCATAAAAATCAGAAGCGCCGCGGAGGTATGAAATGAGCGATCATCTCGTATCGCAAACCTAATTCCTAGTCACCAGTCCCCAGCCGCCCGCTCACGCATTCGTGATACGGATCGTCTGTCCTGTCGCAGCGACTTTTTCTATGGCGGCAGGGGCAGCGGGTTTTCTGCTTTCTATTTTCGGAATGTTGGTGAAGACGAGTGTGCCTTTATTTTCACGGCTCACGATGTGGAGGCCGCTCTTTTCTCCGAAGAGGGAGAGCAGGCGCTGGTGGACATTGATGAGACCGATGTGGTCGCGTCTCTTGTGGTCGATAAGCAGTTTTTTCAGCTTGCTTTTTGGGATGCCGATGCCGGTGTCGTAGACGTAGATCTTGAAATGGTCCTTGTGCTTGATGAGGCCGGCTTTGATGCGGCCGCCTTCGGGACGTTTGAAGATGCCGTGGACGACGGCATTCTCGACGAGCGGCTGGAGGAGGAGCGGCGGGACTTGGATTTCCTGCAGCTTGTCTTTTGGGAAATCATAGGTGATGGAGAGGCGGTCGCCGAAGCGGGCGCGCTCGAGCTCGGTGTAGCACTCGATGACGTGCAGCTCTTCGGAGAGCGGGATGAATTTCGACGGGTTGTTCAGGCTGTGGCGGAAATAGTCAGAGAGGTAGCTGATGAGCTTTCGTGCATTTTCCGGATCGCTTCGCACATAGTAGCTGATGGTATTCAGCGTATTGTAGAGGAAGTGCGGATTGATCTGCGCCTGAAGAGCGCGGATCTCGGCTTCGGCGAGAAGATTTTCCTCTTCCTTCATCTTGTCGTATTCATAAATGGCTTCGAGCATGTGGCAGATGCCGGAGAGGAATTCGTTGCCCATGTGCGTGAAGTTTTCGCCTTTACTTTTCGCAGCGATGAGGGTGCCGACGGTTTCCCCCTTGTAGCGGATGGGGAGGGTTGTGAGATGCGGCATGGGCGGAAGTGATTTCTGCAGCTGCAGGATGGCGATCTCTGCATCGCCCTGATTGCGGTCCGCTTCCGTTTTGTAGGCTGTGCGCGTGTAAATCTGGTCTTTGTATATGATGGCGGTCCAGATGAGAGAGGGGAGAGACGCCGTCACGATCTCGGCAGCTTTGGATACATTGAAGCCGTTGAAACCGTCGTGGAGTGTGGAGAAAAGGGTATTCACAGCGTCGAAGGTCGTCTTCGTTGTTTCTGATTTCTCTGTATCGCGCTGATGTGTGTAGAACTCTAGCACCATGTAGAAAAGGCTGACAGCGATGGTATTCGTGATGATGATCGGCAGCGACAGGTCGAAGAAATCATTCGGGTGCGCGATGGTCTTCGGCCAGGTAAGGAAAGCGAAGAAGACCCAGAAGAGGATTTCCAAAATGCCGGCATAGAAAAAGCTCCATGACCAAAGATTGTGATGGTGGCTTTTCAGCGGGTTCGCCAGATAGCCGGCGGCGATGCCCTGAATGATGGAAAGTCCGCCATGGACGAAGGCTGCGTCTGTATCGAAGAAGAAGGCGCGGTGGATGCCTGCGATACATCCGACGATGGTGCCGACGATGGGGCCGCCGACGAAGCCGCCCAGCATGATGCCGACAGCACGGAAGTTCATGATGCCGCCGCCCGCTGAGACATTCCAGTACGAGCCGCAGAGTGCCATCAGGGAGAAGATCACGATGAAGAGGGCGAGATGCTTCCGGCTGAACTGCTTGGCAAGGATCGCTTCGCGGAAAAAGAGCGTGCGGCTGACAAGAAGGAGCAGCAGGAGGAAGATGGAGATGCCGAACCAGACGTGCTGTACGCCGATGATCCAAGATGTATTCATAGAGTACCTCGCTTTGCTGGTGACTGGTGACTAGGGACTAGGGATTAGACTAAGAGACTCGGAGACTCGAAGACTTGGAGACATCAGATTCTCGTATCGTCATTTCGGGCGCAGGCCTTATAGAGCCCATAGAAGGTGCTGAAGCTCTTTCGCAAGGAAGCAGGGGGGCACACCAAAGGTTTACACTCAAACGCTGAAACTATAACCTAAAATCTATGATTTCAAAAGAATTGATTTTGCGCCGATAAATAAGAAAGTATAAAAATAATTCTAATGATAACTTACCGTCAATGGCTTCAAAGACACATTCATCTTCTCTGCATGTTACCCATTTGCACTTGCATCTTACCTGTAAAAATTTCTTTTTAAGAAATTTGTCGGGTATACTAATGGCGCAAGGTGAGGTGAACTGGAAACCGATGGCTCCCCAAGCCATCAAAGTCTTTATTTATTATAACAAAAACAAAATAAGAGAGGAATGGTTTCCGGGTATTTCAGAGCTGTACTCCGTTTCCCCCGCACGCGAATGGCAGGAAACTGGAAATAGAAAGAAGGATTTATTTTTTAGAAGCGAAAGGAAGAGTATTATGGTTATTTACGGTGTAGCACTTCTGGCAGGCTGCTATATGGCAGGCAATGTGATCGGCGACGTACTGGGCGCGCTCCTGGGCGTCAAGGCAAATATCGGCGGCGTCGGTTTCGCGATGCTGTTCCTCATCATCATTTCCGCATGGGCGCAGCAGAAAGGCATCATGAAAGCGCCGGAAGAACAGGGCATCAAATGGTGGTCCGCGATGTACATCCCTGTCGTTGTAGCGATGAGCTCCATCCAGAATGTAGCCGCAGCGCTTTCCGGCGGTGTGGTAGCCATCCTGGGCGGTCTTCTGGCTGTCGTGATCGGCTTCCTCCTGATCCCTGTCCTCGCAGGTAAGAAACAGAAGGAAACTGTGGCAGAAGACAGCTTGGCACATAGCAAGTGAGAAATGGGAAGTAAGGAGCGGATTCCGAATCCCCAGTGACCAGTCACTAGTCACAAAAAATGTATGCAGCACGCAAGGGCGTCGTGGTCGCTTAGAAATAAGGAGATAATTTCATCATGGATATCGCAGCAATGATTACCAAACTTTTCGTCAAGAACGGCATGATCTTCGGCTTCATGCTTCTCGGCGTCATTATGTATGTTTCGTTCAAACTGAGCGCGCTCGCCAAGGGACGTATTCATGGCAGTGCCATCGCTATTTTTCTGGGGCTTGTCCTCGCATACATCGGCGGTGAAATGACCGGCGGCAGCAAGGGGATCGCAGACGTCCCGCTCTTTGCCGGCATGGGCCTGGTCGGCGGCGCTATGTTCCGTGACTTCGCTATCGTTTCCACTGCTTTTGGCGCTGATCTTCGCGAAATCAAAAAGGTCGGCTGGAGAGGTGTCGCTTCCCTCTTCATCGGTGAATTCATCTGCCTCGTTGCAGGCATTGCTGTTGCGTATCCGCTCGGTTATACCAGCGTGGTCGATATGGTCACCATCGGTGCAGGCGTTGCGACCTTCGTTGTCGGGCCTGTCACCGGCGCAGCTCTCGGCGCTTCCTCCGAAGTCATCGCGATCTCTATTGCTGCCGGCGTTGTGAAATCCGTCCTCGTCATGGTCGTCACTCCATTCGTTGCCAAACCGCTTGCTATCAATAATCCACAGTCCGCTATGGCTTTCGGCGGCATCATGGGCACCACCTCCGGCACGGCCGCTGGCATCGCAGCTGTCAATCCGAAGCTCGTTCCTTACTGCGCCATGACCGCGACCTTCTTCACTGGCCTCGGCTGCCTGCTCTTCCCCTCCGTCTTCTACTTCGCTACAGCGATGATTTTCTAAAAAGGTTCAGGGGTAGCCCATGGGCGCTTCGTCCATAGATCGTGGATGAAAGATTCGCCTGCATGAGAAATTAGGAATGAGAAATGAGGAATTAGGAATGAAGGTGGCGGCTTCGCCGCGTCGCGTATATATGGGGCGATGCCCGAAAGCGGCATTTCAGTCACCAGCCCCTAATCCCTAGCTACTAGTCACCAGTCACTAGCTCCTACCCTCTTTCCTCTTACCGCCACTATCTGTTATGATAGGGGAGAAACAATAACAACAAGAATGAAAACCTGTATACTTATTTCTGTAAAAACCTATTTTTATTGAAAGGAAGTCTATTCATGTTAGAAATCAAACCATGCAATAAGAACTGGCACACTAGAGGAGACGACACCGCTGCCCGCATTGCAGCAGCCGCTCCGTATGCAGATGGCAAAATCGTTGACGCAGCCAATACCGTCAAAGTCCTCGAAGCGGTGCTCCGCCCGGGCGATAAAGTCAATATCGAAGGCGACAACCAGAAACAGGCTGATTTCCTCGCCAAAGAACTCTGCAAAGTGGACCCGTCCAAAGTGCATGATCTCCATATGATCCAGTCCACCCTCTCCATTCCGGAACATCTGGACGTTTTTGATAAAGGCATCGCGAGAAAGCTCGACTTCGCATACGCTGGCAGTCAGGGCAAGCGTCTGGCACAGATGGTACAGAATGACGGTGTCGAACTCGGCGCTATCCATACCTACCTCGAAATGTACTCCCGCTACTTCATCGACCTCGTACCGAGAGTTTCCCTCGTCTGCGCTGACGCTGCGGATGCAGCCGGCAACATTTACACCGGCTTCTCCACCGAAGATACCCCGGCGATCGTCGAAGCGACGAAATTCAATCAGGGCATCGTCATTTTCCAGGTCAATAAGATCGTTGACAAGCTCCCGCGTGTCGACATCCCGGCGGACTGGGTCGACTTCGTCATCGAAAGCCCGACCCCATACATGCTGAACCCACTCTTCACCAGAGATCCGGCAAAGATTCAGAATGAAAGAATCCTGAAAGCCATGATGGCGATCCGTGGCATTTACGAAGAATACGGTGTCAAAGTCCTGAACCATGGCGTCGGCTTCGATACGGCAGCTGTCGAACTCTTGCTCCCGACCTTCGGTGAATCTCTGGGACTGCGCGGCAAGATCTGCACCCACTGGGTACTGAATCCGCATCCGACCCTGATTCCTGCTATCGAAACAGGCTGGGCACAGGCCATCTACTCCTTCGGCTCTGAAGTCGGCATGGAAGAATACATCAAAGCCAGAAGCGACGTCTTCGCTGTCGGCCCGGATGGCACCATGCGCTCGAACCGTGCCTTCTGTCAGGCTGCCGGTCACTATGCGGCTGACATGTTCATCGGCTCTACCATGCAGATCGACCGCTTCGGTAACTCTTCCACCGCGACCAAGAACAATGTCGCAGGCTTCGGCGGCGCTCCGAACATGGGCTGCGATGCCAAAGGCCGCCGTCATGTCACCCCGGCATGGAAGAAGGCGGGCGAAGAAGTGGCGAACCGCTACGAACTCATGGGCGACCGCAACCGCGGCAAGAAACTCGTCGTCCAGATGATCACGACTGTCTCCGAAAAAGGCTTCCCGGGCTTCGTCGACCAGCTCGATGCTGTCGCTCTGAAGAAGAATGCAAACCTTGATCTCGAACCGATCATGATTTACTCCGATGACCTCACCCACATCGTTTCCGAAGTCGGCATCGCTTACCTCCACAAGTGCCACAACATGGAAGAACGCATGAATGCGATCCGTGCTGTCGCAGGCAAGACGGAAGTCGGCAAGCTCGAAGATCCGGAAATCACCAAGAAACTCAGAAAAGAAGGCATCGTCAAGCTGCCGGAAGACTTCGGCATCGATCCTTCTCAGGCAACCCGCGATCTCCTCGCTGCCAAGAATATGAAAGACCTCGTGGACTGGTCCGGCGGACTTTACAACCCACCGGCTAAGTTCAGAAACTGGTAATTATGGCATTACAAAAACCGTCAGGCTCAGAGCCTGACGGTTTTTACTTGTTATGGGAAAAATGAGACATGAGACATCAGACATGAGAGACACCTGACATTAGACGTCGGCACATCCCTAATTTCTTTCTACTAAAGTTTGAAAGCAGGGATGATTAGTAGCTAGGAATTAGTGGCTAGGGATTAGGAGGCTCGAGTGACTGGTGACTTGAATACTACTTTCGGGCATCGCCTCATATATATTTGCTGCGCAGCCGCCACCTTCATTCCTAATTCCTAATCCCTAATCCCTAATCCCTAGCGACTAGTCCCTAGTCCCCAGTCCCCAGTCACAGGTCATCAGTCTCTTGCATCGCCAGAGCCTTTGCCGTTCCATTGGCATCGAAGATGGTGATGCGGTTCTTTCCGTTTTCCTTAGAGGTATAGAGCGCGTTATCGACCCTTTTGTAGAAGCTCTGCTCGAGCTCGCCTTGGCGGGCGATGGTGACACCGAAGCTGGCGCTGACGGGAAAATCGTCAGGGAGGATATGGGCATGGAAAAGGTCATTCTTCATGCGGATGGAGAGCGTCTCAGCCGTTTCCAGTGTGGTGCCGGGAAGGATGATGAGGAATTCATCGCCGCCCCAGCGGCCGGCGTAGCCTCTGCCGGCGGTGTGCTTCTTCATGATGTCGGATAAGGTGCGGATGACGGCATCGCCGATGGCGTGGCCATAGGTATCATTGATCTCTTTGAAATGATCGAGGTCGATCATGATGGCAGAGAGCGGCATCCCGATGTCTGCATTGTTTTTGATGCATTGGTCGAGGTATTTTTCCATCGCACCGCGGTTGAAAAGGTCGGAGAGACTGTCGTGGGTCGCGGCGAATTGGAGAGCGTCCTGCGTCGCTTCCAGCTCTTTCATGGCGGTGCTGACGAAGGTCGCCATCTGCAGGAGATGGGTCATGTGCTGCGTCAGGTGGACGGGGTTATAGGAGACATCCTTCCGATGTGGCTCTTTGGCTTCACGGAAGACGGCAACATTTCCCGTCAGATGGGCAGCGACGAGGCGCTGCCCTGCGCGGTATATTTCTCCGTGGGCGTAGATGCCAAAAGAAGGGGTGACATGGTTGTAATTCGCAAGGACGTCGCCCAAATTCTTATTGAGAAACTGGTAGCGCGCAGCGCAGGAGAGGATGTGCGCGCTTTCTCCGCCGAAAGCGTGCATATCCTCCCAGATCTTCTTCGTTTCAGAGAGCATCAGCTCCGGATCGCCGTAGGAGAGGCGCAGCTCTGTACCGACGGTACAGCGAATGTTGAAAAGGATGCCGCCATCGAGCGTGCGCCCCTGCGGCAGGTGCGCGTGGTCGTAGCCGTCGTACTGTTGGATAAGAGGGAAGGGGAGTGACTGCTCCTGAAAATCCGGGGTGTGGATGTATTTATCGTAGTAATAGACGGCAGGCTTATGGTCGAGCTCTTTGATGATCATGGGGCCGTCCATCGCCGTCACGGTGAGCGGGCGTGAAAGCGGGCGGAAGCCCAGAACGTGGTTTAGCATGATGGAGATCTCGCCTGTATAGACGCGAAGAATCAGTCCGGCAGTTGAGATGTATTTCTTGGAGAAGACATAGGTATGATCCGGCCATGTCTGGGAGTCTGCGAGCGCGCCCCAGACGGGGAGTGTCGTCGGCAGCTCGCGCGTCAGTACGTTCAGAAAGGGCGTAAAGTCAGAGAAACGGTCATCGCTCTGAGAAGCTAGGATCTCGATGCCGCAGAGGGGCTCAGAAATCTTAGCGATTTCGCTCATCACTGCACATCCGACGGCCTCTTCCTTCCCTGGTTCATGGTCGAAGCAGATCGTATGGACGTATGTCTTTTCAAAGACTTCGAAGAGGACGATGATTTTTTCGGTATGGTTCACGCCCTGTTCGATGCATACGCTACTCGTCATCCCTGAAATCTCCGCTTCCGGAAAGGATAGAGACAGCGCATCCACCATCTTCTGAAGTTCTTCCGCTTTTGTGTAGGAGGTGAAAATAGAAATCAGAAGAGAGCTCCCTTTCACGCCGAGGGAACGAAAGGCGCTGATGACGCCTTCGATCTCGGAAGGCTTGGAAATGATATACGAGTACGGTTTCATAAGGACTCCTTCTTTGGGGGAATAGGGGGCAGGGGTAGACTATGGGGCGTGCTGCCTCTGGATTATGAATGAAAGCTCTGCTCGAGTGAGGAATGAGGAGTGCTGGTGCGGCGCAAAAAAATAATGAAGCGCCGCGAATTTTGATAACGCTTCGCGTCGTCGTCATCTCGAGCGTAGCCGAGAGATCTCTATTGCAGAACAGGAATCAGCATGTATGCGCCATTTCATCAATGACGTTTTTGTGCTGTGTCCTTCTGCTATCTCGCACTGACTTCTTACCGGTGTGCAAGAAAGATCGAGGGCTTCGCTCGGGATGACGATACGTGGGAAGCGGTACTCACCTCAAACCCCATTCCCACTCCCTGCTTTCAAACTTCGAGGGTGTGGTGCGGCGCATAAAATAATGAAAGCGCCGCGGAGTATGAATAAGGCGATGTCCGCTTGAGACATCAGACTTCAGACGTCTAATGTCTGATGTCTGATGTCTCCCAGTCACAAGTCACAAGTCACTAGTCCCCAGTCACAAGTCCTGCGTCATCTCTTTCACCTGATGCCCGGCATCGAGGAGGATGATGCGGTTTCTGCCGCCCTCTTTGGCGAGGTAGAGGGCATCGTCCATGCGTTTGTAGAAGGTTTGCTCCGTCTCATCCGGCGAGGCGGTGGTGCAGCCGATGCTGGCGGTGAGGAAGGAGTGGTCGGGGAGCTGGATCGTCTGGAAGGCTTGCTGCAGACGGTTCGCTACGATGCGCGCGTTCGCGAGTGCGGTGCCGGGGAGAATGATGACGAATTCGTCTCCGCCCCAGCGGCCGGCAAAGTCGGTCGGGCGTATCATGCGTTTCATGATGGCTGCGACTTCGCGGATCACTTCATCCCCTTTATTGTGACCGAAGGTATCATTGATATGCTTGAAGGTATCGAGGTCGATCATGAGCGCGGAGAAGGCGAGCTGACGCGCACTGGCATCTTCATGGCAGCGGCAGAGCATTTTCTCGATCGAGCCACGATTGAGGAGGCCGGTGAAGCTGTCATGGCTGGCAGCGAAGGAGAGTTGTTTTTGCGTCTCTGCCAGTTCTTTCGTCGTTTCCGTGATGAAGGTCGCGAGCCGCTGGACTGTAGAGAGCGCTTCCCCAAGGACGACGGGGGTGTGATGCTTCTTCGCCGTATTCACGAGGGGAGCCTCGCCTTCGCGGAAACAGACGGAGATGAGGGTCATATTGGTTGTCTGGGTTTTCCCCTCGATGCGGATGAGCTCGCCATTCACATAGCCGCCGGGCGCGACGCAGAAGTCGCCGTAGGCGGACAGGATCTGATTGACATCCTCTTTCAGAAAGTAGCGGCGTGTGACACAGGAGATGAGGAGCATCCCTTCGGGGGCAAAGCGCTCGATATGGCCAAGTGCTTCGCGGCTGGAGAGGATGACCTGGTCGGGATCGCCGTAAGCCATCTGCACCTGATCGCCGACATGGCTGATGACATTCGTCTGGAGCGCGCCGTCGCTTCGAGCCTCTAGCGGCAGGATGGAGAGCTGGACATGGTCCGCGGTTCTGACGAGCGGAAAGAGCAGCTCACTTTTTCCAAAGTCCGTGCTGTGGAGATATTTCTGATAGAAATAGGCCGCAGGCTCGTGGTCGAGTGATCGGATGACGAGCGGACCGTCCATCGCGGTGATGGTCATGGTGCGTCCGAGGGGCTGCCAGCCCATGACGCTCTGCGTCATGACTTTTACGCCGCCAGAAAAGGTGATGAGAAGGATGCCGCGTGAAAGAATGGCGGTCTTGGTAAAGACGTAGATGCCCTCTTCATTCCGGTAGGTATGGGCATAGCCGCCGCAGATAGAAATGTTCTTCGGCAGCCTGTCGAGCGCCGACAGAAAGGGCTCGAAATCATAGTATTGCTGTGTCATAAAAAGGAGCACGGCAGAGAGATCCGCCTCTTTTTGGCAGTCGGCAAGCGCTCTTTCGCCGAGGGTCTCCATGGGCTCTTTGGAAAAGTCATAGATGGCGGTGTGTACGTCGCTCTTTTCGAAGAACTGGATGGTGACGATGGTCTGATGAAGCCGCATGCGGCCATTCTCGATGCCGCCGGCGGTCGTCATGCCGGCGATCTCTGCCTCGGGAAAGGCATCACAAAAGAGCCGGATCATCTCGCGGATCGTTTCCGGCTTATTCCAGTGTGTATATATGGAGATCAGGATAGACTGCTTCCCCGGCACATAGGAGGCTGCAAAAAGACGGATGCAGTTTTCTATGTCACCGAGAGAGCGGAGACAATAGGACTTTTGGATCATGAATCATCGAACTTTTCTAAGAGAACCTCCGCGCATTCATTTTAGAGGCTCCTAAGGAAATACTGATTGCAGGAAACAAATCCATGGTGCATGTTTTCAAAAGAGTCAGTATTTCCGATGGGGAAGCGGAAATCCGTTTCTTTCGGGTTTACGGTACGCCGCCCACCCATCTAAAGGTGAAATTTTTTTGGGGGGGGAACAATTGTTTGTAAATATATATGCGGTCTAAAAGAGGAACTCCAGATGCGCTGGGGGGGATTTCTTATAAACCCCTGTGAGTCCTAAACGGTAGACGCCAAATTCTAAAGTTCCGATTTATACTTTGTTTATATAATGCATTATACCACTCCTTGTTCCGGCTGGGAATAGGTCATATATAGAAATATAGAAAATAATTAAACTGACTTGTGGTCGAAAGTAAGTTTGAAAGCGGGGATGAGTGACTGGTGACTGGTGGCTAATGTCTCCGAGTCTCAAGTGGGCATTGCCCTATGTATACTCCACGGCGCTTCCTGATTAAATGCCAGTTGTTTAGAAAACGCAATACCAGTCACAAGTCACTAGTCACTAGGCACTGGTCTAGTCATCCCCTGTCCCCTGTGATATGATAGAGAAAATTTTTTACTATGAAGACCAATGATAAAGGAGGATCTCAGATGGAAGATCCCAATTATGAACAGACGGATATTTTTGCATTCATGATGGAGAAGCCGGCGGGGAAGAAGCCAAAGGCGCGTGCAAAGAAGGCGGCTCCTTCCTCGGAGAAGAAGCGTGCGAAGGCGGCTGTCTCGGAAGAAGCGTCACTCTTTGGCGAAAAAATGGCAGAAGAGAAGAAACCGGCTCGCGGGAAGAAGGTTTCTCCGAAGAAGGCTGCCCCTTTTGCGAAGGCAGCACCACAACCAAAAGCAGCAGAGGAGAACGTGAATGAGCCAGCAAAGCGCAGCTGGCGGGAAAAATTCTGGGAATTCGACATCACCCATCCCTCGCAGGACATCAAAGACACGATGAAGGAAGCGCTTCTGACCGAAGGCTTCATGAAACGCGAGGCGAATAAAGTCTTCAAGGGGCTTTTCTTCAAGGAAAAGATCTTCAATACAAAGAACCAGGCGCTCGAGTATTTAGAGAGCGTCCCGACTTCGTATGCGGTGAAGTACAAGATCGGTATCGAGCCTTCGCCCAAGATGCTCTCTCTTGCGAAACGTCTCAAAGAAAAAGAAGAACGTCTCGCCGCTTATAAAGAGACGCAGAATGAGAAAAAGTTCGCGGGGGACTTCATCACCTGCCCGCATTGCCACTCGCGTGTGAATGCAGGCTTCGTGAAGCCGCCTCTCTGTCCTGTGTGCGGCGATGACATGCGCTCGGATACCGCGGTGAAGACCATCCGCGCTCTTGAAGAGACGGTGGCGGATCTCAGGAAGCGCTACGAGGATACCGCAAGGAAGTACAACAGCAAATTCACCGGCGGTGAGAAATGGATCATTCGCCTCGTGAATCCGTTCTGAGAAGAAAAGTGATGAGACGAAGGGATTGGGAGACGAAGAGACTAGAAGACATCAGACTCTCGTATCGTCATTTCGCGAAAAGCGAGAAATCTTTGTCATTCGCGGCGAGGGACTCACGTTTCCCCACATGTGCCGCGCCCCTCTTCGCTTTCCTCATCCGTCTTTCCTGCCGCCAGTGCCCTATCCGCTCCTTCGGGGCACCTTCCCCTCGAGGGGAAGGCTATTCATGCTCAGCGGCGAAGCCGCCACCACAACCCCGAACCCCGAACCCTGAACCTCATACCTTGAACCTTCCACCCCATTGCTTTATAATAAAGTAGGCAATTTCATATCATTGGCAACGAAGTCCATGGCAAAGTAGTTTTGCCATGGACTTTTTCGAAGCGAAGGCTTCAGGAGGGAAGACTATGTACAGTATGGCAGCACCCCATGCGAAGGGGAAAAGCGCAGAGGATAATATTTTTGCCGCAAACAACCGCGCGATCGCGCTGGCGGAGAAGATCGGTGTAGAGAATGTGGTGAATGCGACCGTCGGATCTATTCTGGATGAAGATGGCAGCCTTGTCGTGCTGGATGTGGTGAAAGAGGCTCTCTCGGCTCTCACGCCGAAGGAAATGTGCGCGTATGCACCGATTCAGGGATATCGCGCCTTTCTGGATGACTGCATCGACCAGTGCTTTGGCAAGTCGCGTCCGGAGGGCTACATCGATGCCTGCTCGACCCCCGGCGGCACGGGTGTGCTGCATCATGTGGTGCATAACTACTCGGAGGTGGGAGACGAGGTCCTCATTTCTGACTGGCACTGGGGCGCTTATGACAGCCTGATCGATGACAATAACCGCAAGGTGCGTACCTTCTCTCTGCTGACGGAAGACGGTCATTTCCATACGGCCGATTTCAAGGACAAGGTAGAAGACATCCTCTCTCGTCAGGACAATATCGTCATCATCCTGAATGGCATCGCGAACAATCCGACAGGCTACTGCCTCTCGAATGACGAATGGCAGGCAGCCATCGATGTATTGAAAGAGGTGGTCCGGGATGAAACGAAGAAGGCGATCCTCATTCCGGATGTGGCTTACCTTGACTACAGCGGCGAGAAAGAGGAATGCAGAAAGTTCTTTCGTCTCTTCGGCGGTCTTCCGAAGAATATTCTGACGGTCTGTGCCTACACCCTGTCCAAGGGCTTCACCATGTATGGCCAGCGCATGGGCGCGATGATCGGGATTTCCTCCGATCAGGATGTCATCAAAGAATTCGTAGACATCAACCAGTACGCCAGCCGTGCGACCTGGTCGAACTGCAACAGTGCGGCGCAGAATGCGATGATCCGCATCTGCAGCGACGACGAAAAAATCAAGGCGCTCGATGCAGAGCGTGCCAAGTATTTCCAGCTCATTCAGGACAGAGCGGCGATCTTCATGAAAGAAGCGAAAGAGGAAGGCGTGAAATTCCTCCCCTACATTTCCGGCTTCTTCATCACCATCCCAGTCACCAAGTCGCAGGCGGTCTGCGACTATCTGGAAAAGGAGCATGTCTTCATGGTACCGCTGAAGAAAGGCATCCGCCTCGCCGTCTGCTCCGTCTCCAAACCCAAGATGGCCGGCCTTGCCCACAAGCTCGCTATCGCGATCAAAGAAGCAGGCGCGGAGCAGTGACTAGTGACTGGTGACTGGTGACTAGGGACTAGGAGACATCAGACTCCCGTATCGTCATTTCGAGCGTAAGCGAGAAATCTTCCTTGCAGACCGATAAACAAAGGATGTGTGTAGCACGCCCCATGGGCTAACCTTGAACCCAACAAAAAAGCCGAGATGAGCAAACCTCATCTCGGCTTTTTTGCATACGATTTATTCTTCTGCCAGCACGTCTTTCATGATGGCGACCGCTTTCTTCAGCTGTTCCATAGGGATATTGAGCGCCGGGAGAAGGCGGATTTTTTCTTTGGCTGTGAGGACGACGACGCCTTTGTCGAGGAGCTTTTCTACGATCGGTCCGACAGGCGCGACCGGTTCGATGCCGAGCATGAGGCCCATGCCGGCGACGGATTTCACGCCTTTGGCACCTTCCATTTCCTTTTTGATATAGTCGCCCTTTTCCTTGACGGAGGCAAGGAGAGCGTCATCGATTTCCTTCAGGATGGAGACCGCACCGGCGCAGGCGATCGGGTTGCCGCCGAAGGTGGAGCCGTGG
>UQQQ01000042.1 GCA_900543165.1 uncultured Dialister sp.
AGATAGTAATTATCGACAGTCAAATGAATTACCGAGGAAAACTTGACACTTACCCAGTCACTTCTCTCTCTATACGCCAATGGTCAATCATGCTATAATGGGTAAGAATTTTATTGCATTTTGCATGGTAAAGGAGCATTTCAATCATGAGCAAAGTTTACGTCATCGGACATAAATCCCCAGATACCGACAGCATCGCAGCTGCGATTTCTTATTCCTACCTGAAGCAGCAGCAGGGCGTGGAAGCCGTCGCTGCCAGAGCGGGCGAACCGAATAAGGAAACCCGGTACGCGCTGGACTATTTCAAGGTGGAAGCACCGGAATACCTCGAAAAAGTCGAAGCCGGCACGAAGCTCATTCTTGTCGATCACAATGAATCCAAGCAGTGCGTCGATGGGGCCAAAGAGGCCGATGTACTGGAACTCATTGACCATCATCGCATCGGTGACTTCGAAACCACGAATCCGATCTTCATCCTCGTCCGTCCGGTGGGCTGCGTGAATACCGTCATCTGGGGTCTCTACAAGGCTGCTGGCGTAAAACCTTCTCAGGCTGTCGCTGGCATGATGCTTTCTGCAATCATCTCCGATACCATTCTCTTCCGTTCCCCGACCACGACCGAAGAAGATAAGGTCGCAGTCAGAGAACTCGCAGAAATCGCCGGTCTCGACTATGAAAAGTACGGCATGGATATGCTGAAAGCAGGCGCAGACATTTCCGACTACTCGGCAGAAAAACTCGCCGGCAACGATACCAAGGAATTCGAATCCGCTGGTAAGACCTTCAGCTGCGGACAGATCTCCGTCATGGATCTCGCTCCGATCAATGCGAAGAAAGCAGATATCATGGCTGCTCTGGAAGCCACCAAGGCTGCCAAGGGCTATGCGGCTTCCTACCTCATGGTGACGGATATCCTCGCAGAAGACACCTATCTGTGGTTCACCTCCGGCGCAGAAGAGGCAGCAGAAAAAGCCTTCGGCAAAAAAGCAGAAAACGGCGCTGTCTATCTGCCGAAAGTCATGTCCCGCAAAAAACAGGTCGCTCCATTCCTTCTGAAGGCTTACGCTGAATAAGAAATTTGATTGCATGAAAGCCCATAGTGACGGAAGTCATGTGGGCTTTTTTTATAGGAAACAGGTTCAACGGGTTGTGGTGCGGCGCATAAATCATTTGAAGCGCCGCGAAGTATTCTATGATAAAGTATGGGGCGCTATATGAATCGTGCACCCCTTCCATAACCTGTTGAACCCGTTGAACCTTTGAACCCATTCCTGACAGTAATAAAAGGAAAACGAATGAACAACTACTTAGACACTTTGAATCCCCGGCAGCGCGAGGCGGTCGAGACGGTGAAGGGGCCTGTGCTCATCATGGCGGGCGCCGGATCCGGCAAGACGAAAGCCCTGACCTGCCGCATCGCATACATGCTTGAGCAGGGAATCTATCCGAATGAAATCCTCGCGATCACTTTCACGAATAAGGCGGCGCAGGAAATGAGAGAACGTGTACACAATCTGGTGGGCCCTGCTGCGGACCGCATCTGGATGTACACCTTTCATTCCTTTGCCGCGCGCTTCCTTCGCCGCGAGATCGCCTCCTATCCGCCTTATACAGACCGCTTCACCATTTATGACTCCGATGACTCGAAGACGCTGGTGAAAAACTGCCTGAAGGAGCTGAATCTGGATGATAAGCAGTTCCAGCCGAATGCGATGCAGAACCGGATCTCCTCGGCGAAGAACCAGCTGATCGATCCGAAGAAGTACAGAGAGTTGGCGGGGAGCAATTTCTTCAATCAGAAAGCAGCAGATGTATATGAGCTCTATGACAAGCATATGAAGGAGAACAATGCCCTCGACTTCGATGATCTCTTATATATCACGACGAAGCTGCTCTCCATCGAGACGATCCGCAAGCGCTGGCAGGACAGATTTCACTATATTCTGATCGATGAATATCAGGATACGAACCATGCACAGTACCTGATGGCCAAGTACATCGCAGGGAAGACGCAGAATATCTGTGCGGTCGGTGATGCGGACCAGAGCATTTATTCCTGGCGCGGAGCGGATCTTCGGAATATCATGGATTTCCAGAAGGACTATCCGAAGGCAAAGCTCATCAAGCTCGAGCAGAACTATCGCTCGACGCAGACGATCCTGGATGCGGCGAATGCGGTGATCCAGAACAATCCGGACCGCCCGTCGAAGCGTCTGTGGACGGAGAACAATGCCGGTACGCATCTCAAACACTACACCGCGATCGATGAACATGCGGAAGCGAATTTCATCATCGAAACCATGCAGAAAGAGCATACGGAAAAGCACCGCCCATATGGCGATATGGCAGTCCTCTACCGCATGAATGCCCAGTCGCGTGTCATCGAAGAAGCACTCGTCAGACGCGGCATCGGCTATACGATGGTCGGCGGGACGCGCTTCTACGATCGCGCGGAAATCCGCGACATGCTGGCCTATCTGAAGGTCATCAATAATTTCAAGGATAATATCAGCCTTATGCGCATCATCAATACGCCGAAGCGCGGTATCGGGGGTACGACGGTCCAGAAGCTCCTGGACTATGCCAATGCCGGCGGCATGTCGATGTTCGAAGGCATCATGGGCATCGAGGGCAGCGGGCTTTCTTCTGCCACGCAGCTGAAACTCACGAATTTCTCCGCGATGATTTTTGATTTCCTGAATGCGTCCACGGAAATGAATGTGTTCGAGCTGATTCAGAAGGTCATGACTGATACGAAGTATCTAGCGCAGCTGCAGGAAAGCAAGGATCCGCAGGCGCAGAGCCGTGAGGAAAACCTGGGCGAGCTCCTCTCTGTCGCGAAAGACTTCATCACCGAGCAGCCGGAAGGCGGACTTCCGGAATTTCTTGAAAAGGTTGCTCTCGTGAATGATGTCGACTCCTATGAAGGGGAAGATGACCGTGTCACGCTGATGACCATCCACAGCGCGAAGGGGCTGGAATTCCCGCTCGTCTTCCTGCCGGGCATGGATGAAGGTATTTTCCCGGGTGTCCGTTCCTTCATGGAGCCGGCGGCTCTCGAGGAAGAGCGCCGCCTCTGCTACGTGGCGATCACGCGCGCGAAGGAAGAGCTCTATATGTCCAATGCCCACATGCGTACCATGTACGGCAAGATCAATTCATACATGCCGAGCCGTTTCATCGAGGAAATCCCGCCGGATCTTGTGGATAAGGTCATCACGGAAGAAGAACGCGAACGCGTGCATTTTGAGGAGAGAAGCCGCAATGAAAGAGCGAGCCGCTTCGCCCTCTCACAAGCCTCCTCTCCCGTGAAGAAACTGAAGACGAACGCGGTGAGCGCACGCTATGACTGGCAGGTCGGTGATACCGCCGTCCATACCATGTGGGGCAAAGGCAAGGTCGTCTCTGTCACAGGCAGCGGGAAGAAGATGATCCTGAAAATCGAATTCCCGGGGAATAAGATGAGAAGCCTCATGGTGGCATTTGCGCCGATCACGAAGGGAAATGAGTGACAAGTGACTGGTGACTAGGGACTAGTAGCTAGGGATTAGGTTTGTGATACGAGAAAAAACGCTAGTTTCAAACACCGCGGCACTTCTGATTTTTATGCGCCGCACCAACACTTCTCACTTCTAACTGACGAGAGGAGCTTTCATCCCCAATCAAGAGGTAGCACGCCCCGTGGGCTAACCCTGAACCCTAAATCATCCATATTTTCCTGATTATTAGTCAGTTTCTTTAAACGAGGATATCTATGGTACCGGAAGACATCAAAGAACAAGCAGAGAAACTCAAGAAAGAACTCCGCCATCACAGCTACCTGTACTATGTGCTGGACCGGCCGGAGATCTCAGATTTTGAATTCGATCACATGTACCGCGAGCTGGTGGATCTGGAAAAACAGTATCCCGAGCTGGTGACGCCGGACTCCCCGACGCAGCGTGTCGGCGGGAAAGCGTCCGATGATTTCCAGAAAGTCCGCTTCAGAAAGCCGATGCTCTCGCTGGCGAATGCGTTCAACGCGGACGAGCTTCGTGATTTTGACCGCCGCGTGAAGGCGGGGCTAGGCACAGACCATGTGGAGTACATCACGGAGCTGAAGATCGACGGGCTTTCCATGAATCTCATTTATGAGAACGGCAGCCTCGTCCAAGGCCTGACACGCGGGGATGGCCGTGTGGGGGAAGATGTGACGGCGAATGTGAAGACCATTCACACCATCCCTCTCTATATAGAGAATGCGCCGCCTTATCTGGAAGTCCGCGGCGAGGTGTACATGCCGCGGAAATCCTTCATCGCGCTGAATGAAGCGCGGGATGAGGCAGGCATCATGCCCTTTGCGAATTGCCGCAATGCGGCGGCAGGCTCCCTGCGCCAGCTCGATCCCCATGTGACGGCATCAAGAAATCTGGCCTTTTTCGCCTATGCACTCGGAGACATCGAGGGCATGGAGATCAAAAGCCAGGAGGAACTGCTGAAAAAGCTCTCCGATTTCCACTTTCAGGTGAATCCGAACTATCGGAAATGGAGCTCCATCGAAGGGGTCATCGAAGGGGTGAACGAGTGGGAACTAAAGCGGCATGACCTCGGCTATGATACCGACGGCATGGTCATCAAGGTGAATGATTTCAGCGAGCAGCGTGCGCTGGGAGCGACCGTCAAGGATCCGAAGTGGGCGATGGCTTACAAATATCCGCCGGAAGAAGCCGAGACACGCATCGAGAAGATCGTCGTCACAATGGGGCGAACAGGCGTGCTGACACCATCGGCGGATCTCACGCCGGTGCATCTTGCGGGGACGACTGTGAAGCGCGCGACGCTGCACAATCTGGACTTCATCCGAGAGAAAGACATCCGCGAAGGAGACTATGTTCTCATCTACAAGGCCGGTGAAATCATACCGGAAGTGGCCAAGGTCTTGAAGGAGAAGCGAAACGGCACGGAGGTGCCTTTCGAGATGCCTGCGGTCTGTCCTGTCTGCGGAGGCCCAGTCAGCCGCGTCGAGGGCGAAGCGGCATTCCGCTGCACGAATCCGGAATGCGGCGGTGTCGTTCGTGAGAAGCTCATTCACTTTGCTTCCCGCGATGCGATGAATATCGACGGCATGGGGCCCTCCGTCGTGGATAGCCTGATCGCCTATCATCTTGTGAATGATCCCGCCGATTTCTATACCCTGAAACAGGAAGATATCGAGCAGATCGAGCGCATGGGGGAAAAGAGCGCGCAGAATCTCATCGCCGCTATTGCGGACAGCAAGGGGCGGGGGCTTGCGAAGCTGCTCTTCGGGCTGGGTGTCCGTTTCCTCGGTGAAAAAGGGGCGGAGCTCATCGCGAAGCGTTACCATACCATGAGCGCGCTCATGGAAGCCGACGCGAGCGATATACAGGAGACGGAAGGCATCGGCAAAGTCATCGCAGGCAGCCTCTTCGACTATCTGCATGACATGAAGCACCTCATGATCATCGATAAGCTCCGCAATGCCGGCGTCTCGATGGAGGAAATCGAAGAAGAACATACGGGCGGCGCTTTCGAAGGGGAGATGGTCGTACTGACCGGCAAGCTCACCCGCATGGGCCGCCGTGAGGCTTCGGATCTCATCAAGCGGCAGGGCGGCGATACCCAGAGCTCTGTCACGAATAAGACCACACTAGTCGTTGCCGGAGAGGATGCGGGTAGCAAACTGGAAAAAGCCAGGGCCAAAGGCATCCCGGTGATCGATGAAGAAGAATTCCTGAAACGAGCAGGACAGTAAAATAAGAAATGGGGCAGCACCCTTCCGCTAAAAAAGGAGAATCATCATGAGCAACACGAACAAAAAAGTCCAAGTCCACTACGAAGGTACCTTTAACGACGGCACGAAGTTTGATTCTTCGTATGACAGAGGCGATCCGATCGAATTCCTCTGCGGCGCCGGTCAGATGATCAAAGGCTTCGATGAAGCGGTCAAGGATATGGCAGTCGGAGAAATCAAGAATATCCACCTCATGCCGGAGGAAGCATACGGCATGCCGGATCCGGATAACATCCTGACCATCGAGCAGAAGCAGATGCCGGGATCCGAAGAGCTGGAAGTCGGCGAAAAAGTTTACCTTTCCGGCCCGATGGGACAGCGTTTCCCTGTCAAGGTCACTGCCAAGACCGATACGACCATCACCTTTGATGCGAATCATGAAATGGCAGGCATGGAGCTGAATTTCAAGATCGAGCTCGTTTCTGTCGGCTGATCTTTCTATGCAAAAAAGCCAGTGGGTGTGAATATGTTTTCACACCCACTGGCTTTTTGATTGTCTGCCAGGGAAACGCTGATTCAATCGTTGTCCGAATGAATCAGTGTTTCCCTGGATCTTGCCGCTCGGTGGATCACTCTTTGACGGCAGGGAGCTTCAGCTGGCTGCCCGGTGTCAGTATGCATGCATCCCCCAGATGATTCAGCTGCTGCACTTCATAGATGTATTTTCGCACATCCATGCGATCATCGACTTTCTTTGCTGCTATATCCCAGAGCGTATCATTGTCCTGTACAGTCACGATCTCATACGTCTCTTCGCCGGCCATACTGTCTGCATTGACATTCCAGCCACATAAAAGAATGGCTGCGATCAGAATCATTACGGCTTTTCTCATGGACATCAATCCTCCATTCCATCGGTCTTTTCGCCCGTTCATCTCTGAAATTATATTACTTCATGGAAAAGGGGCGAACAAGAGAACACCAGATTAGAAATTCGGGGAGCATATATTTGGGGTTTCGTGCCACAGCTATCCGATGAAGCAGACGGGACGCGGTTATACGATAGCGTTTTCTGATCCTCCGGATTCCCACTCGGCGCGGTATGCCCGATGAAAATTCCCACTGGTGGGCGGCCTTCGCGGGAAAGCAGCCATGATTTTCCCACTTGGTCACCAATCCAAATTGACTATGTTCCTGCAAAATGCTAGTATTAGTACAAATCTTATTTCACTCTTTTTGCTGCGTCTTTAGGAAGCAGGAAAGAGGATTTCAAGGAAGACACAGGGATGGAGCTCTTCATCACGCTGCGTCTTCTAAGGAAAATACGGATCGGATCAATGCCCGATCGGAGTCCGTATTTCCCTGGATAAGACAGGCAGGGTATGATACTTACTTACGGGGAATCAAAAGTCGGTCTGGTGCGGAAGGTCAATGAGGATGCGATCTCGCTCTCTGTACCAGATGTATATCTTCTGGCCGATGGCATGGGCGGCTATGATGGCGGGCAGCTTGCCAGCCGTCTTGCTGTTTCTGCTGCAGAAGATTTTTTCCGGAGAAAATGCGAAGAAACGGTATCGGAAGCGCTCATGAAAGAGGCCGTACTGGCAGCGAATGATGCGATCCTCGCTGAAAAGGTGAAGACACCGTCACTCTCTTCGATGGGGACGACGATGGTCGCCTGCGCCTTTTCTAAGGGGCAGGTCTTCTGGGCGCATGTGGGAGACAGCCGCCTCTATGTCTGGCAGGATGGCAGTCTCTCCCAAGTGACGGTGGATCACTCCTTCGTGATGCAGCTGGTGGCAGAAGGTAAGATTTCCAAAGAGGAAATGCGTCTGCACCCCAGAAAGAATGAGATCACGCGTGCGGTCGGTATCGAGCGGCCCCTCTCGGTGGATACGGGATGCTTTCCTGTGAGCGAGGGGACGCTGCTCCTCCTCTGCAGCGATGGCCTTTCCGGCATGGTCGAGGACGAGACACTCTCACGCGTGATCGGAGAGAGCCCCCTGCGTGAGCAGAAAGACATAGACGCGCTGGGCAGAAGGCTGATGGAGCTGGTCTATGCCGCCGGCGCAAAGGATAATGTGTCGGTCATTCTGGCACTTTTTGCATGAGAACGGAGGAAGGGACGGTCAGCGGCCGTGTTTTTTTCGGGCGGCTCCCTTCGGGGAAATGCGGATCCTTTCGCGGAATCAGCGTTTTCTTAGATTTCCATAACCAATAACAATAATCAATAGACGGAGCAAACAATGATAGGAAAGATTCTTGACGAACGATATGAGCTGATCAAAAAGATCGGCTCGGGCGGTATGGCCGATGTCTATATGGCCAAGGACATCCTTTTGGATCGTGTCGTGGCGGTGAAGATCCTGCACGGCAATTTCGCAGAAGACGAAGACTTCGTCCTGCGTTTCCGCCATGAAGCACAGTCCGCGGGCAAGCTCACGCATCCGAATATTGTCGGCATCTATGATGTCGGCTGTGATGGCGATATCCACTATATCGTCATGGAGTATGTGGAAGGGCAGACCCTGAAGCAGTACATCCAGTCGCATCCGAGCATTCCGATCGATACCGCAGTCCGTATCGCCATCGACATCGGAAATGCGCTCGAAGAAGCACATGACAATGGCATCATCCACTGTGATATCAAGCCGCACAATATCCTTCTGACGGGAGATGGCAAGGTGAAGGTCACCGACTTCGGCATCGCGCGCGCCATTAATTCTTCGACCGTCATCGACAAGCAGTCCATCTTAGGCTCGGTACACTATCTCTCGCCGGAGCAGGCGGCCGGAGATAAGATCACGGAGAAGACGGATATTTATTCTCTCGGCATCGTGCTCTATGAAATGCTGACGCACCATCTGCCCTTCGAAGGGGAGACAGCTGTCTCCATCGCGCTGAAGCATATGCAGGGGGATGTGCCGCGTCCGACGAAGTACAATCCGGCGATCTCGCCCATGCTCGAAGAGTGCCTTCTGACGGCGCTGCAGAAAGATCCGAATAAACGCTATGATACGGTGGGGGATTTTATTTCCGAGCTGAAGATCGCGCAGGGCTTCACCACGACCATCTACAAGCCGGCTTCGCACGACTTCACGGCGATGACGCGCCCGATCCACAAAGTATCCCGGAAGCCGAAAAAAATATCCAAAGAAAGCAAGATCCTGAACTACATCGGCAATATGCCGCAGAAATATATCTGGATCAGCATGGCGGTTCTTTTCGTCTGCTGCTTTGCATGGGCCTTCTTCTCCTTCGGCAGCTTCTGGAGCAGCCAGAATGTCACGGTGCCAAATGTCGTTGGCAAGCCTGTCGAGGTCGCACAGACGACGCTCAAGAAGCTCGATCTCAAGGTATCTGTCGATGAGATCGCCAGCGACGATGTCCCTGCGGGGGAGGTCATTTCCCAGACGCCGATCGCCGGAACAAATGTCAAGGCGAAGCGCATCATCCACCTCACCGTCAGCAAGGGCGGCTCTGCGATGCTGATCCCTGACCTCAAGGGACTGACCCTTTCTCAGGCAAAGGAACGTCTTGACAAGCTCGGTCTCACGCTCGGGGCGGTCGAAAATGGCAATGATCCGGATAAGCCGTCGGAAATCATCATTTCCCAGAGTCCGGAGCCAGGCAGTAAGACGACGAAGGGGACGCGCGTCAATATCGTCATCAATATGAAGCAGAAAGTCACCATCCCGAGTGTCGTAGGCATGACGCTTTCGGATGCGAAGAATACGCTTTCTTCTTTGAAGCTGGCTGTCGGCACCATCACGGCCAGCGATGGCAGCTCGATCGATGATCAGAGTGCGGTCGTCGTCTCGCAGGATCCGGCGGCTGGCGAGGCAAAGTCTGATACGGTCGTGAACCTCACTGTCGCGACGAAGCAGAAGGCAAAGAAGAACGGCACGGTGAATATTTCCATCCCGAAAGGCGGAAATCCGCGCCAAGTCGACATCCTTGTGACCGACGACAATGGCAGGCGTACCGTATACAGCGCCAAGGCCAATCCGGGGAGCACTGTCACCAAAGACGTCTCCGGCAGCGGCAGCGTGCGTGTACAGGTCGTCATCGACGGCTCCGTCGTACAGGACAGGGAGCTCTGATGAAAGGGATCATTCTTAAAAATCAGAACGGCTATTTCTCGATCGCGGGAGAGGGCGAGCAGCTCACCCTTTGCCGTTCGCGGGGAAAGCTGAAACGGAAAACGGATATCCTCGTGGGGGATGCGGTCGAATATGAGACAGGGCTCGGCAGCGAAGGCGTCATCACGAGGGTGTATCCTAGAAAAAATGCCCTGCATCGTCCGCCCGTCGCGAATGTCGATCAGCTCGTCTTGGTGAGTGCCATCCGCACGCCGGATCTCTCGCTTGGCATCTTAGACAAAATGATCCTCATGGCAGAAAATGAGGATATCGAGCCGCTGCTCGTGATCAATAAATGCGATCTCGCCAAGGAAGCCGCCCAAGAGATACAGGCTCTTTATGAAAAAGCGGGCTATACCTGCATCCTGACCTCACTGGTGACCGGTGAGGGGCTCGATGCGCTCAAGGCTGCCTTTCAGGGGCCGGTCATTGCCTTCTCCGGCCCTTCGGGCGTCGGGAAATCCAGCCTCCTGAATCATTTTCTGGCGCGCACCCATTTCGAGGCAGGAGCCGTCAGCCGGCACACCGGCCGCGGGCGCACTACGACCCGCCACGCCGAGCTTGTCCGGACCGAGAATGGACATTTCCTGATGGATACGCCGGGCTATACGCTGCTCGATGTACTTCATGTCAAAGCGGACGATCTGGCGTACCTCTACCGCGAATTTCGCCCTTTTATCGGGAAATGCCGCTTCCGCGACTGCATCCATGCGAAGGAGCCGGACTGCGCGATCCGGGACGCCGTCACGCGCGGCGATATCCAGGAAAAACGGTATCTGTCCTATCTCCATCTGTTAGAAGAAATCAAAGAATCTGAAGCGAGGAGGTTTCTATGAAAATCGCACCATCTCTGTTATCCGCTGATTTTGCCAATCTTGCGTCCGAACTGAAGGATATCGAAAAGGGCGGCGCGGATCTTGTCCATCTGGACGTCATGGACGGTCATTTCGTGCCGAATCTGACTTTCGGGTGTCCCATCATCAAAGCGCTCCGAAAGCATACGACACTTCCTTTCGATGTGCATCTCATGACCGAGCATCCGGAAGTCTACTTCGAGGATCTGGCAAAGGCTGGGGTTCAGATGGTCTCCTTCCATGCGGAAGCGGCTGTCCATCATGATCGCCTCGTCCATGCCATTCAGGGAAAGGGGATGAAAGCCGGCGTCGCGCTGAATCCCGGGACGCCGCTTTCTATGATCGAAGAGCTGCTGCCCATCTTGGACTTCGTCCTCATCATGTCAGTCAATCCAGGCTTTGACGGGCAGAAATTCATTTCCTACTCGCTGGATAAGATCCGCAGGCTGAAGGACATGGCAAAGGCGATGCATCTGGAAGATCTTGATATCGAAGTCGATGGCGGTGTCACACCGGATAATATCCTCGCACTCGGAGAAGCCGGTGTCACCATTTCTGTCGCAGGCTCATCTGTCTTTGGGAAGCCGGATCGCAAAGCAGCGATCGAAGCTTTAAGGAAACGCTGATAGGGGTGTTTCCTTACATAGGATCGTATAGGGGAAGTCTTCGGAAGGACTTCCCCTGTTTTTTCAGGGAGGTGATGGTATGTCCTTTGAACCTGTGCAGCTTCTTTTTCTCATCATCTGGGGATTCTTCCTTTACAAAGCTCTTTTCAAGCGGAGAAAGAGACCGCCGGCAGACTTGCCGCCGGATATCCCTCCACAGGAAAAAAGCGTGCCGCCATCTGCCGCTGATGCAGATGGCGAGTATGACTATCAGGCGCTTCGCAAGAAAATCCTCACCACCTGGGGCAAGCAGGAAGAGGACAAAGAGCTGGATCTGCCGGATGAAATGGAAAAACCGGTCTACCATGAAAAAACTTTACCAAAGCCCCCTCTTTCTGCTACAATAAAGAAAAAGGAAGTGACGACAGAGCAGGGGCTCTCTATGCAGGAAAGAGTACGCATGGAACAAATGCAGGCCTATATCAGACAGAAGCCGGTGAAAGAGGAGCGCGGGCATCAGGAAGGGACGCTTCCATCGGAGGAGAAGTCTGTGCCTTCCGGCGGGGAATGGACGGAAAAGGATGCCAGAGAATGGGCGCGCTATGACGCGGTTTTCGGATCCCCGCGGTCGAAATCGCCTTGGCAGCCGATCGGAAGGCGCTAAGTTTGCCTTTTCCTCATTGTTTCGGTATAATAGGCGTGTCTTCTGCTTATAAAAGAATAAGTCTTAGAATGAAGGTGAGACGATGGATAGATTTAATGAAGAGATTTATGGGAAAGTGCTGTGGGAATGTTACCGATCGAAAGTTTACATCGTCATGCTTTCACTGATGTATGTGCTGCTCGGAGCAGGAGCGGTGATTTTGGCGATGGATGAGGATCAATTCCTCTTCTACGTTCTGGCAGTGGCGGTGATCTTCTTCTGCCTGTGGCGGATCAACCGTGTGCATCATCCGGTCGCGCTCATTTGCGAAAAGAAGCTGCTTGTCGCAGTCCCTTGGTCCTTTTTCACCTTTGACTACTACATCACCTTCCGTGCGCTCTACATGCCCGTGTCGTACAAGGATGTGGCAGGCGTCTCCAGCCGGTGGAATCATCTCTATATCGGCGGCCGAGAAGAGGGGGGACTTGTCTCTCTTCCCGTACAGCTTGCCTATGTTTCCAGAGATGCGAAGTATGATTTCCAGAACTGGGTCGAAAGCAAACAGTGTGAATAAGAAAAAGAGCCGGCCTTCCGGCTCTTTTTTGATGCATTTTTCACGCCGTACTTCTCATCTCCTGCTTTCCCCCTTGCAACGCCCGTCTCATTATGTTACCATAGCGCTAGTGCGGAAGTATGACGGAACCGCTGATGCAATCTGTCAACGATTGAACCCTTCTTTCGTTACTTCCCTGATCATGATTTATGAGGTGAAAAAATGGCTGCAAAAATTACGTATACGATTCAGGAAGAGCTCGGAGATCTCTCCACGGCTTCCAATGGATGGAAAAAACAGCTGACCTATACCAGCTGGAATAATAGAGGCGAAAAGTTCGATCTGCGTTCTTGGAATGAAGAACATACGGCGATGACCAAAGGTCTGACGCTGACGAAAGATGAACTGATGAAGCTTCGCGACATCCTGAATGATATCGACTTCGACAAATATGAATCCTGAGGATCCATCCTCGCGCTTTTCCAGCATGGAAAAAGGCTCTCCCTATGGAGAGCCTTTTGGCGTATATGGGGGATTTTTAGGCATTCCAATGAATCGAGGGTAGGAGTACATGCATCGGCATATATGAGGGGGCTTTTCATTTCCATTAGAAATGGATATGGAAAGCGGCGATGGCATCAGAATGCCGCATTCCCCTATTTCCTTAGACCACTTTTCATCCCGCTTCGATACCAGCACACACCCTTCGGGCGTTTCCTTAGCTCCATTTCAATTATTTTTTGATTGACTTCACAAGTCACAGTTTTTTTACAGGAGATTACGATTTATGCAAATCCTTTCTACTGATGCTTCGGCATCGCGTACACAGCAGGCGATCCTTGTCGGGCTTGTCGGCCTGGCCGTGAACTTCGTTCTAGGCGGCGTGAAGGTATTCATCGGTTGGCAGAGCGGTTTCCTCTCTGTCATGGGTGATGGCTTCAACAACATCACAGATATGGGCTCGGTGCTCCTGCTCATGATGACTTTTTACTATGCCGCCAAACCATCCGACACAGAGCATCCTTTCGGACACGGACGCTTGGAGTATATCAATTCGACCGTGATGGCAGCCGTCATTCTATATGTTGGTATTACTCTTGGAAAAGAATCCATCGAGAAGATCCTGCATCCGGAAGATACCCATTTCACGCCGCTTGTCGCCGGCATTCTGGTCTTCGGCCTCATCGGGAAGCTCTTCCTGGCATGGTGGTATAAAAGAGCCAGCAAAAGGCTTTCCTCCGATTCCTTCCTTGCCTACAGCGCCGACTCGCTCTCGGATATGCTCTCTACGGCAGGTGTCCTTGTCGCGACGCTCGTGGAATATTTCTTCGGCTGGCATATCGATGGCGTGATGGGCGTCATCATGTCCCTCTTCATCCTTTGGACCGGCTATGGCATCATGAAGCAGGCGGTGAATGATATCCTCGGGGCGACGCCGAATGCCGAGCTGTACAAGGAAATCAAGGATACGATCCTTCAGTGTCCGGGCGTTTATGGTGTCCATGACCTCATTGTCCATGACTATGGCCCAGAGAACCATTTTGCGACCGCCCATGTCGAGCTCGACAGCAATCTGAGTCTTGTCGAGAGCCATGAGCTGGCTGAAAATGTCATGACCACCCTTCGTGAGAAGCTCAATGTGCAGGCGACCATTCATGCGGATCCGAAAGCTGTATCGAATCCGAAGGAAGCCGAGTACCAGCGTGATCTCGAAGCAGCCATTTACCGCTCCGGTCTGCCGCTTTCCTACCATGATTTCTTCACCGAAGAGCAGGGGGATACCATCCATATTTCCTTCGAAGTCCAGCTGAAGGGCGCGTGCCGGAAGACCGATCAGGAAATCTATCAGGCACTGCAGAAAGAGCTCCTCTCAATCAATCCGCAGTATCACATTGAGATGATGGTCGATCGGAACTTCATCAGCGGGAAAGTGTACGGAGAAAGCCGCGACGAGCTCTTCGAAAATGAGAAGAAGTGACTAGTGACTCATATAGGGCACACCCGCGGGCGGGCGTGCCCACTGATTCCTTTTGAAAACTTCGCTTGAATGAGAAATTAGAAATGAGAAATGTTAAATGGTGGTGCGGTGCAAAAAATAATGAAGCGCCGCAGAGTTTTGATAGCGCTTCGCGCCGTCGTCATCTCGAGCGTAGCCCTCGATCTCTCTTGCAGAACGGTCAGCTCACCATTTGCGCTATTTCGATCACCGCTTGCTTCTAATCCCTAATCCCTAGCCACTCATCCCTGCTTTCAAACATAGGCTTGCTCAGCGTTTCCTTTGGAAAATCGGCAGCCGCCTTTTCCCCTTTGCGATTCCTTACAATTATGTTACAATAGAAAGGGAATTGAGACTGACAATCGAATAGACGAATAACGATAGAAGAGAATAGGATGAAGGAAGTGTAGCGTATGAAGAAAAAGTGCAGCGCACTGCTCCTGGCAGGATTTCTTGCTTTCGGGGCGGGGCAGATTTCGATGGCAGACTACATGGTGGGTTCCAGAGGACCGGAAGTACAGAACATTCAGCGTCGGCTGATTTCCAATGGCTACCGCCTGAAAGCGGACGGCAACTATAGCAGCCAGACCTCGGCTGCGGTCAAGAAATTCCAGTTCAAAAAGCATCTGGATGTCGATGGGATCGTGGGGCCTGCGACATACAAAGCCCTGATGGGAAAGGCCATGAGCTGGGCGCCGGAGAAATCGACACGCAAAGCCGGACACGCGGCGAATCACAAAGCCTTTATGGGCATCGACGATGCGACGGTCCAGTGGCATCATGAAAATGCGATGTCCTCGACCGTGAAAGCCATCATGGAAGAAGCGAAGAAATATGTCGGCGTCCCGTACCAGTTTGGCGGCACGACACCCAGAGGCTTCGACTGCTCCGGTTTCATCCAGTACGTATTCAATCGGAAGGGTATCGTCCTCCCCCGCGGAGCGGATGAACAGTACAGTGCAGGCCGCAAGGTATCTGTGAATGCATTGAAGCCTGGGGATCTCGTCTATTTCCAGACCTATGCCGAAGGTATCTCTCATTCCGGACTCTACCTCGGTGACGGTTACTTCATCAGTGCCACCAGCAGCCAGGGCGTCGCAGTCGCGACCATGAAGAGCGGTTACTGGCATGATCGGTATATGGGCGCGAATCGTGTGTTGTGATGGAAGGATGTTTCCTTATGCATTGACTCAGGAAAGGCTGTGAAGAATGACTTCACAGTCTTTTTTATACGGTTGGTTTTTGCTTTTTGCTCTGCGCTTTTGATTTTTTAAGGAGTATTCTATGCGTATCGCAATGATCCAGATGGCGTCCGCTTCCGGTGACGTGGAGAGAAATATCAGCCGCGCTTTTTCCATGATGGAAGAAGCGGCGGGAAAGAGCGATCTCCTCGTGCTCCCCGAGCTGTGGACGATCGGCTATAATTTTCATCATTTCGAAGAGCATATCCTTTCCCGCCATGCCGCGCTGATCGAAAGACTCTCCGACTTTGCCAGAACGCACCGCGTGACGCTCTCTCCGGGGACGCTCCCTGTCCGCCGTGGGGGCAGCATCCGAAATACCGGCTTCCTCTTTGCGCCGGATGGAAAGTGCATCGCCGAGTACAGCAAGCGGCATCTCTTCCAAGGATACCTAGAAGCCGAGCTCTTTCATCCGGGGGACGCGCTCATGCAGACGAAGATCCATGGCGTCCAGACGGGGATGGCCGTCTGTTATGAGTTCTATTTCCCGAAAATGTGGAGAAAAATGGCGAAGGCCGGGACGACCCTCGTCCTAGCGCCCGCTTCCTGGCCGAAGGAGCATATCCTCCAGTGGAGCGTCCTTTCCGCTGCCCGCGCCATCGAGAACGGCATCTGCATCTGCGCTGTCAATATGGCCGGTATTTATAAAGATGTGGTCCTCGGCGGCCACTCCCGCTTCATCGACCCCTTAGGTCATGTCCTCGTAGAAGCGGGCGAGGGCGAGGAGATCTGCTACGCCGAGTATGACGAAGAAAAATATAAAGATCTCGGGAAAAGGCTCTCCGTCGTCTCCGGCGTCGTGTATGGAAAAAAGGAAAGACCTCGCTCATGAGGCAAGCACCCGCACCTCCTTCATGGAAGTGCGGGTATTTTTGGCTGCGTTTCCGCCTGTCCTTGCGTAAGGCTTCCGATACAGAGCATCTTATTTCCTGCGCAGAGAGCATGGATCGCCTTGCGGGGAAAACACATCTTTGCTACAATCGTAGTTGGTTTATCGAGCTATGTAAGGAAGGCTATCACGAAGCTATGTATAAAAATTCTTGTAGAAGCTGACTCTGCGATTGAATCAGTGTTTCCCTAGATATGGATTGGTCAGACATAAAGGAGCGAATATGGCAATTCTGGAGCAGGCGTCCGTTCTGACGGATGCGATCCGTCCTGTCCCGGCGAAAGAGCTGGACGAGCGGCTGGAAAGATTTCGGAAACTCATGGATGCGCGTCATCCGGACTGGGAGATGGTGGTCATCAGTCACAAGGTGACGATGTACTATTTCACCGGGACGATGCAGGAGGGAGCGCTCATCATCCGTCCGTCGGATGCGGTTCTGTGGGTGCGGCGGAATTTCACGCGCGCTTCGAATGAGTCTCATTTCAGTGATATCCGTCCGATGCGGAGCTTCCGCGAGGCGGCGGCTTTTTATTCACATGTCCCAGAGGGGATCTATGTTGAAACAAAGAAGACGACACTGGACTGGATGAAACTCTTCCATAAGCATTTTCCTTTTGAGGCGGCGCTTCCACTGGATGATGTCCTGCAGGAACTGCGCCTTCGGAAAAGCGCCTATGAAATCAAGCAGATGGAGCGCTCGGGAAGTATTCACGAGACGGTCTTGGATGTCGTAGCACCGAAGCTGATCCATGCGGGCATCAGTGAGGCAGAGCTTGCCATCGAGATTTACAAGGAAATGGTCATCCGCGGCTCTCATGGTACGGCGCGTTTCAATCAGTCCTTGGGGGAAGAGGCCGTCGGGCTGGCGTCCTTCGGGAAGAGCGGTCTTGTCCGCACGGGGTTTGACGGCCCGGGAGGCACGGATGGCACCTGCATCGCGGTGCAGTCGATCGGGAATGCCTTCCGCCACCTGAAACAGGGACGACTCGTCTATCTCGATATCCCCTGCGGCTTTGACGGCTATCACACGGATAAGACGGTGGTCTATTACTTCGGGGAGCTGGCGAAGAATCCGGAGGCGGATAGCATTCTAGAAGCGCAGGAGGAGTGTCTTCGTCTGGAAGAGGAGGTCGTCTCTTTGATGAAGCCGGGGGAATCGATCGAGAATCTGTATCTGAAGCCGATGGAAAAGTTTCACAATATCTATGGGGATGACTTCATGAACGGGGGCAAATTCCTCGGGCACAGCATCGGGCTCGTGATGGATGAAGCGCCTGCTCTGGCCAAGGGCTTCAAGGAGGTGCTAGAGCCCGGTATGACGTTTGCGGTTGAGCCGAAAATTGCGCTCCCGGGGCTCGGCATGGTCGGGACGGAAAACACCTATCTCATCACGGAAAAGGGAGCGCGCTCTCTCACGGGGCGTTCGTATCCTTTGAGAGAAATCCACGGCTGAGGCGAAATCCTTTGGGATTTTCTAATAAAAAACGCCATGCGGATTCGTCAGAATCTGCATGGCGTTTTTATTGGAAGCCGTATTCTCTTTGTCATCCTCGTCCAGCCACTCGACCTTGCCCGTTTCGATGTCGTATACAGCTGAGGCGACCTGCTCCTCTCGCAGCAGAGGATTTTCCTCAACGGAAAAGGCAGCGCGGATCTCTCTAGCAGCGCTCTTGACATTCAGATGGCAGGCCGTCAGAGGATCTGTCTCATCGCCGATGGCTTTTCGGATGGCGTCTACGATGTAGCGGATGTGGCCGTCCGCTTCGCCATGGAGCGCGGCCTGCACGGCGCCGCAGCCCGTATGGCCCAAAATGACGACGAGGGGCGTTTTCAAATGCGATACGGCATACTCGATGGAGCCGAGCTGATGGGCATCGATCACGTTCCCTGCGATGCGGATGGTGAACAGCTCCCCAAGGCCGCAGGAGAAGATGACTTCAGGGATGACGCGGGAGTCCGCGCAGGCGATGACCACGGCGCGTGGAGACTGCCCGCCGGTCAGGGCGAGACGTTTCTCCATAGAGATGTCTCCGGCAAAAGCGCCGCTCTTCACATACGCGGCGTTTCCGTCCTTAAGTGTTTGCAAAACGATTTCTGATGTATGCACAGCTGCCTCCTTGTCCTTGACTACATGCTTAGGAAACGCTGATTCAATCGTTGTCAGATCGAGCTATGTAAGGCGGGTTATGACGAAGCATTGCATGAAAATATATGCCAAATCGGACTCTTCGATTTAATCAGTGTTTCCTTAATCAGCGTTTCCTTATATACTACACCTTTTTATCCGGCATGCAAAGGAAGCAGCAGATTCAGCCGTGCGAAAAAAAGGCATAAAAAACATCTGGAAAAGGCTTCCCACCTGTGCCCGATGCAGGCGGAGCTCGGAATCGGTGACGGT
>UQQQ01000043.1 GCA_900543165.1 uncultured Dialister sp.
CGGTCATGGTAAGACCTGTGCCGGTTGCCAGGAAGATGGTGACGATGTTGCAGAGTGCGTTCTGTGCGGTGTCGGACAGACGGCCGGTTACGCCGGATACTTCAAACAGGTTGCCGAGGCACAGGCAGCCCATCAGTGCTGCTACCGGCGGCAGAAGCAGGGATACGACGATGGATACGACGATCGGGAACATGACCTTTTCGAAGTGGGTAACAGGACGAAGGGTGGTCATTTTGATCTTACGCTGTTCTTTGGTGGTGCACAGTTTCATGATCGGTGGCTGGATCAGCGGTACCAGGGACATGTAGGAGTATGCTGCTACTGCGATAGCGCCCAGAAGTTCCGGAGCCAGTTTGGAGGACAGGTAAATAGCGGTCGGGCCGTCAGCACCACCGATGATGCCGATAGCTGCTGCCTGCGGTGCGGTGAAGCCGAGAACCATAGCGCCTGCGAGGGCTACGAATACGCCGATCTGAGCTGCTGCGCCAAGAAGCATGGTCTTCGGGTTAGCGATGAGCGGACCAAAGTCGGTCATTGCGCCTACGCCCATGAAAATCAGCGGCGGGAAAATTTCGTATTTGATACCGAAGCCGATGGCCATCATGACGCCCATTTCGTCTTCGAATCCGGTGTTCGGGAAGTTTGCCATGATGTCGCCGAATGCGATTGGCAGAAGAAGCAGTGGTTCATACTGTTTTGCGATGGCGAGGTACAGAAGTACGAGACCTACGCCGATCATAATGATGTTTTCGATGGAGAGGTGGGCAAAGCCGGAGTCGGTCCATACGGAAACGAGAGCTCTCATAAAGCCGTCCATGTTGTTTCCTCCTAGATGGATAGTTTAGTGGGTAATAGTTCTGAGTCAGCTGGGATGCAAGACCTTTGACCACGGGTTCGAGGTTCAGGGTTCGGGGTTCAGGATGCGCAGTCACTTGAACCTTGAACCCTGAACCTTGAACCTTGAACCAATGAGGAATTGCCAATTCCCTGATTGACTCTAAGGTAATCTAATTCTTATTTCTTCTTTCCTTTGGTCGGATCCACGATGTGAATCAGCTGGATGACGCAAGCCAGGAAAATCAGCACGCCGAACACGATAACCATGTTCGTGAGGCAGATCGAAAGCGGGCCCGGAGTTTCCATAGAGTAAAATCCACCTTTCTATAAGTGAGAAGGATGATCCTTCAGGGTTTTCTGCGTGAGGCCGTCACGCGCGGTTTTTCAAAACTTCAGAAACGCAAATAGATTTCCCGCCACCCCCACTTTGCGCGGGAGCGGCGAAAAATTCCATTTTTGTTAGTGATCTCTCAGCTTACATGCCGAATGGCCATACGATCGGGATGACGATGAGGCAGACGATGAGAGAAATGACGCACATCGGTACACCGACTTTAGCATAGTCGTTGAAGGAGAAGTTGCCAGGTCCAAGAACGAGGGTGTTTGGCGGAGTAGCCATCGGGGTAGCGAATGCGCAGGATGCGGCAATACCAAGTGCCATCAGAACCGGTTTCGGGTCAGCGCCGATGGACTGTGCGATAGAAATACCAATGGGGGCAAGCAGTGCTGCGGATGCAGTGTTCGACATGAACTGGGTGAGGACGTTGGAGATGAGGAACAGTACGCCGGTCAGGACGTATGGGTTCGGGTTCGAGCCCATCATGCTTACGACGGTGTCAGCGATCATTTTGCCAGCGCCGGTCTTTTCCATAGCAGATGCGACAGAGAGCATACCAGCGAAGAGGAAAATGGTGACCCAGTCGATGCCAGCGTAAGCTTCTTTTTCCTTCAGGCAGCCGGTGATGACGCAAAGGATAGCACCGGTGACTGCTGCGGTGTGCAGCGGAACAGTCTTCAGGTTGAGAGCCATGCAGAGAACAACGCCGATCAGGATAAGACCGGAGATCCACATTTTGTTTTTGCTCTTCGGAGCATCACCGCCGCCGCCAGCTTCTTCTTTAGCAGCCTTGAGAGCTTCTTCGTCCATGGCGCCGGCAGATTTTGCAGCGATCATGTGACGGCCGATGAAGAGGGTGTAGACAGTGATGACGAGGGACAGCGGGATACCGATAGCCGCGAATTCAAAGAATCCGAAGGTCGGAAGACCAGCAGTGGTCAGAGCGCCGGTAACGATGACGTTTGGCGGGGTACCGATCATGGTGATGGTACCGCCGACGTTAGCGGCGATAGCCAGAGGCATCAGTTCCTTGGAAGCAGGAATCTTTGCTGCCTGGCAGATACCGATGATGACCGGCATCAGGCATGCGACTGTACCTGTGTTGGAGGATACAGAGGACAGCACGATGGTAACGATCATGATAGCTGCCATCAGCGGGATTTCATTGGTGCCTGCTTTTTTAACGACGGCAATGCCGATAGCTTCAGCAAGGCCGGTTTTAAACATAGCAGCGCCGATGACGAACATACCGCCGAAGAGAACGACGGTGGAGTTGGAAAGACCTGCATATACTGCTTTAGACGGGAGTACGCCGAGAATCCCAAGCATGGTACATGCTGCCATAGCGGTAACAGCCAGCGGAATCAGTTCAGTGATGAAGAGAAATGCTGCTACGGCCAGGACGCACAGCGTGATAATAGCTGGATCCATAATTTTCACCTTCCTATGTTTTGCTTTGTAAAAACTCTGGTGGTGCGGTTAGAATTCTTCACAGGATATTCGGAGATGAATATGAATTCACTATGCAATTGTAAAAGGAAAATGATGAGTGCTGTTTTCAGCGAATTCGTTCATTTCCGAAACGAGTTTCCCAAACCAACCGCTATCCTCCTTTGCAACAGCCCCTGGGGCGGGCTCACATTTGAGAGATCATGCTCTCAAGCACCTGTCATTATTGTAGCCCGCAGGCTCTCATTTTTCAAAAATACATAGCATATAGTAGTATTTTTAGGTATATATGCTATGTTTTTATATGAATCCTCCTATTTTCTCTTTCTTATTCTTGCTCTTTTGATAGATATCTATCATGTGTCTTTGAAACGCAAATCACTCCCGCTTCCGATATTCCCTGTCTTTTGCACTTTGATTGCACTATTTATTTCTAAGAAATAAATAAAATCAACGCCTCTTTTTTTCGGTCTATCCATACTTTTTCTTTCATTGCCTGCTATATAATCCGATAAAATCAGAACTTTCCCTCTTTTTTTATTGTGTGGTATAAATAAATTTGATAGAGAAAAGAAGGTGGAAAGCAGGGATGAGCAACTGGGGGTAGGAAGTCTCGCTTGACTGGTGACTGGTGACTAGTGACTAAATACCACCTTCGGGCATCGCCGCCATCTATACTCTGCGGCGCTTCTATATGTTTATGCGCCGCACCACCATTTCGCATTTCTAATTTCTCATTTCTCATTCAAGCGAGGTTTTCATCCACAATCAAAGGACGCCCCGCCCCAGGAGCTAACCTCGCATCCGTTTTTCCAAGCAAAAAAGCACCCCCGCTCTCGGGGGTGCTTGTGATCCGTTATTTCTTTTCCATGCGGCGTTTTGCAGCTTCGATGGTATCTGTACGTGTGCCGTTTTTCATTTCCACCTTTTCTCCGTGGAAATCTTCGCCGGTCAGCTCGTCGTCACGGCCGCCCATTTCCGTGCCCTTCTGACGGAGCTGCTTGATGCCTTCTTCGAAGTCCATCTCCGGATGGTCTTTGAAGTAGCCCTGCTCACGCAGTTTCTTTTCGATAGACTTGTAGGTGAGTGCCACGACTTCTTCCTGCGGGATGCGGATCTGGCCCGGCATGCGCTTTTCAAATTCTTTCCAGAAGTCTTCGGAGGCTTTCATGAGGACGCGGCCGACCTTCTGGGTGCTGCCGATGTCGTAGAGAAGCGACCAGATGGGACGGTTGTCCATCTTCGCGTACTGATGATAGGTGTAGCGATAGGTCACCGGCTTCATGAGCTGGTTCTTGAAATGATGCACACCGAAGATGTCGTCATAGGCGATGGAGAGCTCCTGCTTCGTCCAAAGCCCCGTTTTCAGCATGTAAAGCCGGTCCTTTTCGAGCCGGTAGACGGTCTTCGTGCGGACGGTATCCAGCAGCCACCAGAGGATCGCAAGCTGCATCCCGATATCGATCACGGGCAGGCGGCCTTTCATGATGCCCCAGTAGCCTGTCCAGCAGACATAGGCCGCCCAGAGGATGAAGCCAATGGCTGCAGCGATGGAATATGGTTTGTAGAAATAGGAATGATCGACGAAGTCTTTGGTCGATGCTGCGTCTGTCTTTGCCATGAAATACGAAGCCTCCAGCAAAAGCAATGAATGAAAATGGTGAATCCATTATATCATGAATGAGAGAACAGGTTCAACGGGTTCTATGGGTTCTATAGGTTCAACGGGTTCCTCATTTGAGGGAAATAACGTATTTCTCACTAAGGAAACACCCGAATAAAGTTAGGAGTTAGGAATGAGGAGTTAGGAGTGAAGGTGCGGCGCAACAAATTTGGAAGCGCCGCGAAGTTTTATAATAAAAAAGGGGTATTGGGGCGCTCTATGAATTGTGCGCCCCTTCCGCCACTCCTCACTCCTAATTTCTCACTCCTCATTTACCCATTGTACGTCCACGAGAGCGGCGGAATGCCGAGATGCCACAGCCCCATGCCCACGGCGTAGACGAAGATACCGATGACGAAGAAGCGGAAGCCGACCTTCAGCACCTCTTTGGCAATGAAGAAGAAGCCGTGCATCGTGGGATCCATGAAGGTGTATGGGTAGAGATGGCTCGTCCCATGCATCACGATGGTGAGCCACGCCCGCAGATAGACGAAGGGCACGTAGAGCGCGGGATAGATCATCCATGTGAACATGGTGTACCAGTGCATGTCCCTTTTGTCCACGAAGAAAATATAGTCGATGGTCATGAGGATCGGGATGAAGTAGTGGAAAATGTAATTATAAAATGAGAAATGCTCGTAGCTGATATCATTCAGCCGGTGCGTCCGGATCGCGCCCGGACGGACGATCAGATGATACATGAGCGAGAGTGTCGCAAGGCTCGCTGCCACGCCGAAGCGGCAGTCTGCCGAGTACAGGAAGGGGATATCCACCTGAAACAGCGTCGCGCCCAGCCAGAAGACGAAGAGGGTAAAGGTGGAAAAGGTGTAGTACTGGATCCTCGACCAGAATACAAAGGGCGTCAGCACCTTATGCTTCATGAGAAGGATCAGTCCCACGATCAAGAGGACGAAGATCGCCCAGCGATACATCAGTGCAATCGGCATACGCACCTCGCATGGAAAAAGCGCCATAGGCGCTTGAATAGAGTCGTTATTGTTGTCGGTTCAAGGTTAGCCCCTTGGGCGGGCTTCCCCTTGATTGTGGATGAAAGCTTTGCTCGCCAGTTAGAAGTGAGGAGTGAAGAGTGTTGATGCGGCGCATTAAAATCAGAAGCACCGCGGAGTATAAATCACGGCGATACCCGAAGGCGGTATTTAGTCACCCCAGTCACTAGTCACCAGTCACTTGAGACCCCTAATCCCTAGCTACTCATCCCTGCTTTCAGCGGAATCCCCTAGCGCTGACGCGCTCCTTATTTCTTCTTTCTCCCCTTGCGGCTCTGGCGATGACGGGCTTCGGCACGCATGCGGCGGATCTCTTCCTTTTCACGCAGTGCATTCTCTGCCGCCTCTCTCTCCTTCTGTTTCTGGTGGTAGTTGTAGATATTCATCGCAAGGCACACCAGGATCATGAGCAGGATCGCCCCGCTCTGGACGTTCAGTCCCTGATTGAAAATATTCCATACGCCGAATACGAGGGCGAACGCAAATAAAATCCCACGAAGTCTCATTCTTGCATCTCCTTACAAAAGCTGGCAGCAGGCAGTCACGCTGCCTTCGCATACAATATCAGTATATATATTAAAGGATTTAGGACACATAAGCAATAGTGAAAGCAAAAAAGGAAATCGGAACTTGATCCGATTTCCTTAAAGAAGGGTTCAGGTTGATAGGTTCAGGGTTCAGGGTTAACCCCTGGGCCGGCTTGCCCCTTGATGACGTTTGAAAGCCTCGATTGAATTAGAAATGAGAAATGGTGGTGCGGCGCAAAAATAAGGAAGCGCCGCAGAGTATAAATAGGGCGATGCCCGAAAGTGGCATTTCAGTCAACAGACACTCGTCACTCGTGACTGGGATTCTCCGGCATCGTCATCCCGAGCATAGCCGAGGGATCTCTACTGCACTGCGGGAATCAGCATGTATGCACCGAGGAAAAAACGATGTCTTGGTGCTGTCTCACATCAGGCAATGAGCATTATGCAATAGAGATTTCTCGCTTGCGCTCGAAATGACGACGGCGCGAATCGCTATCTAAACTTCGCGGTGCTTAGATCCTTCGACTCAGTTCTCATATCTCAGATAAGCCATTTTCTAACATACGACGTTTTTCTCCGCTCAGGATGACGAAATGCGCCGCGCCACCATTCCTCATTTGAGCAGAGCTTTCATTCACAATCAAAAGGCGAGCCACCCCATGGGTCATCCCTGAACGCATCAATTTACATCAATCCTCTCACAAGGATGCCGAAGATGAGTATCGGCAGCACGTACTTGAAGTACGGCTTCACCCAACGGGGCATCTTCACGCCGGTTCCCGTATTGACTTCTGCCATGTACTTATCGAAGCCCCAGCCATAGCGGGTGGTGCAGAAGAGGACGAAGAGGAGCGAGCCGCCGGGAAGGACAAGGCTCGAGACGAAGAAGTCTTCCGTATCGAGGATGCCGCGTGCGCCCAAGAGGTGGACGTCCTGCCAGACATTGAAGCCCAGGACGCAGGGGATGGAGCCGAAGAAAACGAGCGGGAGCAGGATGAGGACACTTTTTTTGCGGCTCCATCCGAAGTTGTCCATGCAGTTGCCGATGAGACTTTCAAAGACCGCCGTTACGGTTGAGAAGCTCGCAAAGGTCATGAACAGGAAGAAGAGTCCACCCCAGAGCTGTCCCATCGGCATATGGATGAAAATATTCGGCAGCGCCACGAAAATAAGGGACGGTCCTTCCGCCGGAGCGACGCCGAAGGCAAAGCAGGCAGGGAAAATGATGAGGCCTGCCATGATGGCGACAAAGGTGTCGAGGATCGTGATGCGTACCGCTTCACCGGTGAGTGAATTGTCCTTGCTCATATAGCTGGCAAAGATCTCCATAGAGCCCTGTCCGACAGAGAGGGTGAAGAAGGCCTGAAACATCGCGGCGGAAGCCACATTGCCAAGGCCGGCGGCTGCCGCGCGGTCCCAGTCCGGGAGCAGGTAGAAACGAAGTCCTTCTTCTGCGCCGGGAAGGAGCAGGCTGTTTCCTGCCAGAATGACGATGAGGAAGAGAAGCCCGAGCATCATCACTTTCGTCACCTTTTCAAGGCTCTTGGCGACGCCGCCCGCGCAGACCGCAAAGCCGATGAGGACATTGAGCCCCATGAAGCCTAAGAGTTCTGTAGGATTGGCCAGCATACTGCCGAAAACATCCGCGACCTCTTTCGTCGAAAGCCCCTGAAAGGAGCCGTCCAGAAAACGAACGAAATAGTCCACCATCCAGCCGGAGATCGTGGTGTAGTAGATCATGAGCACGAAGCTCCCTGCCAGTGCGATCCAGCCGTGAAGGTGCCACCATGTCCCCGGCGGCTCGAGCTTCATGAAGCCTTCCTTCACGCTCTTTCGGCTCGCGCGGCCGACGGCGAGCTCCATGGTGACGACGGGGATCCCGAGGATCATCAGAAAGAGCAGGTAAAATAAAACAAAAACGGCCCCGCCGTACTCGCCCGTCACATACGGGAAACGCCAGACATTCCCGATGCCGATGGCGCAGCCGGCGCTAACTAAAATAAATCCCAGACGGGACTTGAAACTATCTCTTGCTTCCATTCTTCTTTCCTCCATTGGGTGACTGGTGACTGGTGACTAGGGACTAGGGATTCTCCCGCATCGTCATCCCGAGCGCAAGCGAGGGATCTTTCTTACGCACCGAAAAACAGTAAGCGGGAGATGGCAGAAAAACGCAGCGTCAAAGCATCGTTTATAGAATGGCGCATACATACTGATTCCCGTACTGCAATAAAGATTTCTCGGCTTCGCTCGAAATGACGATACAGGGAGACCATGATCTAAGGAAACGCTGATTAAATCGCAGAGTCAGATTTTACAAGAATTTTTATACATAGCTTCGTCATAACCTTTCTTAAATAGTTCGCTATTCGCGTCAGGTTATTCCTCGCTATGTATAAAAATTCAAGAGTAAAATCAGACAACGATTTAATCAGTGTTCCCTAAAAGAACTGCGAAGCCGCCACCGCCATTCCTAATTTTATACCAAGCCTCGAATCAAAATGACGAGTATCAGCACAGGCAGTACATACTGAAAATACGGCTTGATCCAAAGCGGCATCTTGAGACCGCGGCCTGTATTCACTTCCGCGATGTACTTATCAAAGCCCCATCCCCACTTGGTCGTACAGAAGAGCAGGTAGATCAGAGAGCCTGCGGGGAGCAGGATATTGCTCACGAGGAAATCTTCACTGTCCAAGACATCACGATTCCCCAGGAAATGCACGCCCGAAAGCACATTGTAGCCGAGAACGCAGGGGATGGAGAAGACGAAAATGATCACCAGATTCAGCAGGACTGATTTCCTGCGGCTCCATCCGAAATTATCCATACTGCTTGCGATGAGATTCTCAAAAACTGCCGTGACCGTCGAGAAGCTCGCAAAGGTCATGAAGACAAAGAAGAGCGATCCCCAGAGCTGTCCCATGGACATGTGGCTGAAGATCTTCGGAAGGGTGATAAAAATGAGCGACGGCCCCTGATCCGGCTGCACATCATAGGCGAAGCACGCCGGGAAAATGATGAGTCCTGCCATGATGGCGACGAAGGTATCAAGCATCGCGATGCGCACCGCTTCTCCGCCCAGCGTAAAATCATCTGACATGTAGCTGCCGAAGATCTCGATCGCCGCAATACCAAGGGACAGCGTGAAGAAGGCCTGATTCATCGCGGCGGATGCCACATTGCCGATCCCGGCTTCTGCCGCACGTTCCCAGTCCGGAAACAGGTAGAAGGAGAGTCCCGGTCCGCCGCCTTCGAGGAATGCGCTATGCACGGCAAGCACAACGATGAGTGCAAGAAGGCAGAGCATCATGACCTTCGTGATGCGCTCCACACCGCTCTGGAGCCCCAGTCCGCAGACGAGGAATCCGCCAACGACCGTCATCGCCATGAAAAAGCCCATCTCCCATGGACTCGCCAGCATCGCGCCGAAGACCTCGCCGACCCCTTCCGCTTTCGCAGAGGCGAAGGTGCCATTGACGAATTTCCAGAAATAGGCAAGCATCCAGCCGGATACCGTCGTGTAGTACATCATGAGCAGGTAGCACCCCAGGACGCAGAACCATCCATGGATATGCCACTTCGAGCCCGGCTTCTCCAGCGCGGCGTAGCCCTTGACTGCACTTTTTCTACTCGCGCGGCCCACAGCCAGCTCCATCGTCATGACGGGAATGCCCATCAGCACCAGAAAGAGCAGGTAAAAGAGGACGAATACCGCGCCGCCATATTCGCCCGTCACATATGGGAATTTCCATACATTCCCGATCCCGATCGCGCACCCTGCACTGACCAGCAGGAAGCCCAGGCGGGATTTGAAACTGTCACGTTCATTCATTGAAATATCCTCCAAAATGCATAATCTTATTTATTTTACACGGAATGCAGGGAAGGTTCAAGGGTTCTGGGTTCTGGGTTAGCCCACGAGCGGCTCCGTCCACTGATTATGAATGAAAGCTTTGCTCGAATGAGGAATTAGGAATGAAGGTGGCGGCTTCGCCGCGAGTATATATGAGGCGATGCCCGAAAGTGGTATTCAAGTCACTAGTCACAAGTCACTCGATATTCCTAACCCCTAAGGAAACGCTACGTATACGCGTTCTGGACTGACTCACAAATGTTTTCAAACCGCTACGTGGATTTATACTGCCCCCGCATCGCCCCCATTTATATTGCGGCGAAGCCGCCACCACAACCCTGAACCTTGAACCTTGAACCCTGAACCCTCATTTCCCATTTCTTCCTAATTAAAAAGCACCCTTTCGGGTGCTTTTCTTATTCTCCGATGATCGGCTTTTTTTCTGCGATGCCTACTTTCCTGGGGTAGGTCTTGGGACAGGGCGCGGTCTTTCTGATATAAAGAATCACGCGCTGATCGCCGGCGGGGAGGGTGAGCTCCTTCTTTTCTTCGAGCGTGCCATGGAGCTCGCGCAGGATACGGCCTGCCTGCTTCAGCTCCTCTTCGGCACCGGGGCCTTTCATGGCGCAGAAGACGCCGCCGACCTTGACGAAGGGCATCGCCCACTCAGAAATCACGGGCATCGCCTTCACAGCTCTGGCGGTGACGACGTCGAAGGACTCACGGGTCTTTCTGCGGCGGCCGCCTTCTTCTGCGCGGATGTGGACGCACTTTACATTCTTGATCCCGAGCTCGCGGCAGGCATCCTCGATGAAGGTGAGCTTCTTCTGGATGGAGTCCACGAGCACCACGTACATATCAGGGCGCAGGATCGCGAGCGGCACGCCGGGAAATCCGGCGCCTGTCCCCAGGTCAAGTACGCGGCCATTCTGCGGAAAATAGACCGGGTCATAGACGGTCATGGAGTCATAAATGTTCTTAATGAGACTCTCTTCTCCGTCTTTGATGCCGGTGAGATTCACTTTCTTGTTCATGGCCATCAGCATGGCATTGTACTCTGTCATTTTTCTCGCCGCGTCCTCATTCGCTGCGAGACCCAGAGTTTCCATCATTTCTGCAACTGTCATTTTGATTTCCCTTTCAAAATTACTTGAGAATGGTGATAAATTATGGGTTCAGGATTGTGGGTTCAAGGTTCAAGGTTCAGGGTTCGGGGTTCGGAGTTAGCCCGTGGGGCGGAGCGTCCATTGACCCTGAATAAAAGCTTTGCTCGAATGAGAAATTAGGAATAAAGGTGGCGGCATCACTGCGAGTATGAATAGCCTTCCCCTCGAGGGGAAGGTGCCCCCGAAGGGGCGGATAGGGCACTGGCGGTATGAAAGAGAGTGGGGAAATACATTTCAAGTAGGCGATTTACGACAGTACCCTATCCACCGCTGGCGCGGTCCCCCTTCCCCATGCGGGGAAGGCTTAGACAGAGCGATGCTTCGCGTCGATTTTTATAAAAGGCGATGCCCGAAAGCAGTATTCAAGTCACCAGTCACTTTGCGCTCCTAATCCCTAGCCACTAACTACTCATCCTCGATTTCAAACTTCAGAGTTAACCATTTGGGCGGCTTCGCCGCCAATATATATTTTGCAGCGAAGCTTCCCCACAACCCAGAACCTCGCCAACCTGAACCTTGAACCTTTTATTTTCCCTTCATTCGCTTCACATAGACCATCAGGACTGACATATCCGCCGGAGAGACACCGGAGATGCGGGAGGCCTGCCCCAGAGAGAGCGGACGGATCTGATCGAGCTTCTGGCGGGCTTCGATGGAAATGCCGTCCAAGTGGAGATAGTCGATGTTCTCTGGCATCTTTTCCTTTTCCATGCGCTCGGCCTTCTTGACGGCAGCTTCCTGACGGGCGATATAGCCCTCGTACTTCACCGTGATTTCCATTTCCTCGACGGCTTCCGGATCGAAGGCGGGGCAGCCGAGGACGTCGACCATGGTCCTGTAGGTCATCTCGGGACGTTTTAAGATCTTATCCGCGCCGATGCCTGTCGTGAGCGGAGCGGATCCGACGCTTGCAAGCGCTGCATTGACGGCCTCCTTGGGCGTGAAGCGCTTCGTCCGGATATAGGCCATCGCTTCTTCATAGGCCTCTTTGCGGGCAAGGAAATGCGCATAGCGCTCTTCTGTCACAAGGCCGATGTCATGGCCCTTCTCGGTGAGGCGAAGATCCGCATTGTCCTGACGGAGGATCAGGCGGTACTCGCTGCGGCTGGTCATCATGCGGTACGGTTCATTCGTCCCCTTCGTGACGAGGTCATCGATGAGCGCGCCGATGTAGGCTTCGTGGCGGGCGAGGATGAAGGGCTCTTTTCCCTTGATCTTGAGCGCCGCATTGATGCCGGCCATGAGCCCCTGTGCCGCAGCTTCTTCATAGCCGCTCGTGCCATTGGCCTGCCCTGCGGAGTAGAGGCCGGGGAGCTTCTTCACTTCCAGCGTCGGGTAGAGCTGGAGCGGGTCTAAGAGATCATACTCGATCGCATAGGCCGGACGCATGAGCTTCACATCCTCGAGCCCCAGGATGGTACGCAGGAAGGCATACTGCACGTCGATCGGCATGGACGTCGACATGCCCTGGACGTACATTTCATTCGTGTCAAGGCCTTCCGGCTCGATGAAGAGCTGGTGCCGCTTCTTATCGGCAAAGCGGACGACCTTATCCTCGATGGACGGGCAGTAGCGCGCACCGATGCCATGGATCTTGCCCGCGTACTTCGGGGCGCGCATCAGGTTGTCACGGATGATCTGGTGCGTTTCTTCATTGGTATAGGTGAGCCAGCAGTTCCGCTGATTTCTGTCCTCCCGTTCATTCATGAAAGAGAAGGCATGATTCATCGGATCGCCCTGCTCAAGCGCCATATGGTCCAGATGCAGGCTTCGGATATCGACGCGGCTCGGCGTACCTGTCTTGAAACGAAGAATCTTGAGCCCGTGCTTTTTCAGATTCTCTGACAGGCCGACCGAGGGGCGCATGCCATTCGGGCCGCCGGAATACATCGTCTCGCCGATGATGATCTCGCTGTCGAGGTACGTCCCGGTCGCCAGAATGACCGCCTTCGCGCGGTACTCTTCATGGAGCTCGGTCGTGATGCCGACGCATACCCCGTCTTCCACGAGGATGTCCATCACCTGCACCTGCTTCAGGTCAAGATTTTCTGTATTCTCCACCACCTTCTTCATATAGGTGTGGTACTTGTTCTTGTCCGACTGCGCGCGAAGCGCGTACACCGCCGGCCCCTTGCCGAGATTCAGCATGCGCATCTGGATGGCTGTCGCATCGGCCGCAATGCCCATCTCGCCGCCCAGCGCATCGATCTCTTTCACAAGGTGGCTCTTCCCCGGCCCGCCGATCGCCGGATTGCATGGCATCATGGCGACGTTTTCCAGAGAAATCGTGGTGAGCAGCGTCTTCATCCCCATGCGCGCTGCCGCGAGCGCCGCCTCGCAGCCTGCATGGCCTGCGCCGACGACGATCACATCATACGTATCAATGAGATACATGGTATCCTTCTTTCTTTGCTTCGCAAAAATTGGTTCTCTGCGCTTGATTATATTCCAAAGTCTTATTATATAAAATTTTGACGTGTATTTCAAAGAAAGAATAGAGGAAGGTTGGCGGGTTTGGGTTGGAGGGTTCAACAGGTTCTAAGGGTTCGGAAGGTTCAACAGGGTTGGTGCGGCACATAAAAATCAGAAGCGCCGCGGAGATTTGAAACTAGCGATTTTCTCGTATCGCAAACCTAATCCCTAGCCACTCATCCCTAATCCCTGCTTTCAAACTTCAGGATTCAGGGTGAACACAATGAGAAATGGTGGTGGCGGCTTTGCTGCGAAGTATATATGGGGCGATGCCCGAAAGTAGTATTCAATTCGCTAGTCACTTGAAGCACCTCATCCCTGCTTTCACACACGCATCGTTTATCGGTCTGCAAGAAAGATTTCTCGCTTCGCTCGAAATGACGACACGGGGAGTCTGATGTCTCCTAGTCTCCCAGTCTCCAGTCACTAGTCACTACTTCCCCACGCAGAATCTTTCGAAGATGGAATTGATGAGTTCATGATCCACCGTGTCTCCGGTGATTTCTCCCAGCGTATGCCACGCCTCGGTGACGTCGACGACGATGCAGTCCGCCGGCATGCCGCACCGGATGGACTCTTCGGCACGGCGGACGGCAGAGAGAGATTTCTTCACCAGATCCACGTGACGCAGGTTCGTCAGGAAAAGTTCACGGCCTGCGGAGACATCCTGATGCAGAGTGATGTGATGGAGCTCCTCTTCCAGCTCGGCCATGCCGCTGCCGTAGCGGGCGGAGATCGGCACGACCGGAATATCCCCGGCGAGCGCTTTCACATCTCTCGTCTCGATCTCCTGCGGCAGGTCATACTTATTCAGGATGACAAGCGCCTTTCTTCCGTAAAGAGAGGTGAGCAGCGCGCGGTCCTCTTCCGAGAGCGGGCGAGAGCCGTCGATGACTGCCATGATGAGGTCCGCCTTCTCCATGGACTTCTTCGCGCGTTCGATGCCGATGCGCTCGATCTTGTTATCTGTCTCACGGATGCCGGCTGTATCCATCAGGATGAGCGGCACACCGCCGATCTTGATGGACTCCTCGATGGTGTCGCGCGTCGTCCCGGGAATGTCCGTCACGATGGCCCGCTCCTCCTGCAAAAGTGCATTCAAAAGGCTCGATTTCCCTGCATTCGGACGGCCCACGATCGCCGTGCGCAGGCCATCGCGGATGATGCGCCCCTCTTCGGAGCGGGAGAGCAGCGTCCGAAGCGATGCATCAATGGCAGAAAGCCCCTCTTCGATCTCCTCATTCGTGAGATCCTCCAGGTCTTCCTCCGGATAGTCGATGGTGACTTCGAGCTTGGCGATCAGATCCTTCAGTTGGTCGCGCGAAGCACGCACGAAGGAGGAAAGCGCGCCCGAGAGATGGCTTTCTGCCTGCGAGAGCGCCGCCGCCCCCTTCGCCTCGATGATATCCATCACGGCTTCCGCCTGCGACAGGTCGAGGCGGCCATTCAGGAAGGCCCGCTTCGTGAATTCACCGCGGTGCGCGGGGACGGCCCCCTTTTCCAGAACGAGCGAGAGCGTCTGGCGGAGCGCCTCCATCGAGCCGTGGATCTGGATCTCCACGACATCCTCGCCCGTGTAGGAATGCGGCGATCTCATGTAGACGGCGAGCCCTTCGTCTACCTGGCGGTCCCCCGCCATGACGCGGCCAAAGTACATGCGGTACGGCTCTGCCTCATGAAAGCTCTTGATTTTCTTCGTATGAAATACGCGGTCTGCGACATCCGCCGCCTGCATGCCGGAAATGCGAATGATGCCGATCCCGCCCTCGCCCGGGCTGGTCGCGATCGCCGCGATGGTGGTTTCTTCGTACATAGATGGGTACTCCTTCGTAATAGGTATGCCACAATGCCAAGTGGCTAGCTACTTTTATTCTTTTTCTATTATAACGAACATAGGGGGAAGTGGCTAGGGAATTTGGGGTTCAGGGTTGTGGTGGCGGCTTCGCCGCAGTATAAATAATGGCGATGCCCGAAAGTAGTATTCAAATCGCTAGTCACCAATCACTTGAGACACCTCATCCCTGCTTTCACACACGCATCGTTTATCGGTCTGCAAGAAAGATTTCTCGCTTCGCTCGAAATGACGATACGGGGGTCTGATTTCATTCGTGAATACCATATCTTCAAAACTCCGCGGCGCTTCCCTGTTTTTATGCGCCGCACCACCCCCTCTGAACCCTCTGAACCTGTAGAACCCGCTTTCCCTCTTTCGCAAATAATCAAAAGGGGCGGCACGCCCCACGGGCTAACCCTGAATCCTCTCCGCTCTTAATTTCTTTAGCGTCTCATGCTATAATATAAAAAAATTCTAAAAGACAAAAAGTCGGTAAACTTCCGACGGAAGGAGGCCATTCCCTTGACATCTACGAGCGATACACCGCAGAGCCTTTTGCGAGAGGCTCACATGGAGATGATATTCTCCCAGCTGTTGGCCTTGGACCAGATTTCCGACCGCGCCACCTACGATGCCCGCATTCCCTCCCTTCTGGGAAACATCGGGCAGATCACGCGCTCGGATCGTGCCTACATTTTCAGCATTCACGAAGAGGAAGAGTGCTATTACCGGAACGACTACGAATGGTGTCAGGATGGAGTCACCCCGCAGATCGAAAACCTGCAGCATGTCCCCGCCGCCCTCATCCCGCTCTGGGATCACACGCTCCGAGGCGGAAAAGCCATCAGCCTCTGGGATCTGGAAACGATCAAGGATGCTATGCCCGCAGAGTATGACATCCTGCATGCGCAGGGCATCCACAGCATCGCCGTGCTTCCTATCTTTGCTGCCGGGAAATTCGTCGGATTCATCGGCCTTGACAATCCTGACCACGCCATTTATGACATCGCTTCCAAAATACTGCAGGTCATCAGCGGCCATTTGGGCTGCATCCGCTCGCATCTCGATGCCCAGGAAACGCTGCGCGAAAGCCGCGCCCGGCTCGAATCTCAGCTCATCTCCCTCCGGCGCGAGACCTATCTGGTCGATGTCCTCGCCTCAGACTACCGCTGCATCCTCCGCTGCAATCTCACGCAGGATACCTTCGAGACGGTCAAGGGAGTCCCCCGCTGTCCGACGGATACTTCCGGCATCTTCAGCGAGTGGGTCCGCAAAGCCTATGACGAGTACATCATCCATGCCTCCGCGCCGGATTTCCTTTCCTTTTTTGCCAGAAAACAACTTCTTGCCGCGCTTTCTGCGAAGCAGATCCTGCGCTACCGCTTAGAAGTCATTCCCAATGAGGCCGGCCATCGCCACCTCGAGATACAGATCGCCCCGCTCCACTCCATTGAAGACGACCAGCATAAGATCGCGATCAGCATTCGCTCCATCGATGACCTCGTCCTTCGCGAAAAACGTCTGGATAAAGAAAAAGCAAAAGCGAAAAGACGGCTGCAACTCCGTAAAGAGCTCATCAGCACGATCGGGAAAATCTACCACGCCATCTACTTCTTCGATCTGGATAAAGGCACTTATATGGAAATCACTGCCAACAAAGATTTCCAGCACGCTCTCGGCAGCGAGGGATGTTGAAGCAAAGGGATTCCCATCACCGTGAAAACTTTCATCGCTCCCGAATGCCAGGCATCCATGAAAGCCTTCCTCGAGCCATCCACCCTCTCCGACCGCCTTCGCGAAAGAGACACCCTCGCCATGGCACACCGGGATCACAATGGCATCTGGTACCTGGACCGCTTCATCGTGAAGCAAAGACATACAGATGGAAGCGTCGCGACCCTCCTCTACACCATGCAAGACATCGACGAAATCAGACAGAAAGAGCTCAGCTATCAGGAAGAGTTCCGAAAGAGCGCCCGCGAAGCCCAGATCGCCAGCCAGGCGAAGACGGATTTCCTCCGCCGCATGAGCCACGACATCCGCACCCCGATCAACGGCATCCTCGGCATGATAGAAATAGCCGATAGCCATCCCGCTGACATCGAGAAGTTGCGGGACTGCCGTCATAAAATCCACGAAGCCGCCAACATGCTCCTCGCTATGGTGAATGACATCCTCGACATGAACAAGCTCGAGTCCGGCAGGCTCGAGCCGGAAAGTGTCCCCTTCGACATCTTGGAGCTCCTCACGGAAGTGAATCATCTGGCTGAAATACAGGCCCCTGCCTACGGCGTCACCACCCACGTGAAGAATCCCCCCTTCCCGGTCCGCCGCGTCATCGGCTCCCCCACCTTCCTTCGCCGCGTCCTCTTGAACCTTGCCGGCAATGCTTTGAAGTACAACCGCCGTGACGGACGCATTGATTTCTCCTGCGACAAGATCGAAATCAAGGGGGATACGGCCTACTTTACGCTGACCTGCGCCGACACCGGCATCGGTATGAGTGAAGATTTTCAGAAACGCGCCTTCGAGCCCTTCACGCAGGAGTCGAATACAGTCCGCACCCGCTACATGGGGACCGGGCTCGGCCTGACCATCGTGAAGGAACTCGCGGAAAAAATGGACGGCACCATCGCCCTTGAAAGTCAGAAAGGTGTCGGCAGCCGCTTCAGCCTCACCGTCCCCTTCACCATCGACCATGCGCCGCAGGAAGAGGAAAAAGCGGCCAAGAGCCCCGTCTCCCTCGCCGGTCTTCACGTCCTCCTCGCCGAAGACAATGAGCTGAACCGCGAGATCGCAGTCTTCCGCCTCGAAAAAGAAGGCATGGAAATCACCGCCTGTGAAAATGGAGCCGAAGCCGTCAAAGCGTTCCGCGAATCACCCCAAGGCTACTATGACCTCATCCTCATGGATATCATGATGCCCGTCATGGACGGCTATGAGGCGAGCCGGCAGATCCGCAGCCTCCCCCGCCTTGATGCTACGGTCATCCCCATCTTCGCCATGACCGCAAACGCCTTTCAGGACGACATCGAAAAGAGCCATAAGAACGGCATGAACGAACATCTCACCAAGCCTCTTCATACGGAGGTCGTGCTTGCCACGATACGGAAGTATGTGAGATAGAAGTGACTGGTGACTGGTGACTAGGGATTGGGGATTAGGGATTAGGGATTAGGTTTGTCATGCACAGACGCCGGATGCATTCACGTATCCGTATGAATGCATATATAAGACAAACACAAATGCGTTCGCCCTTGGAGAAGGGCGCGGCCAAAGGCCGGGATAGACTGCCCCGAAGGGGCAGAACTCTGCAAAGCGGTACATAAAGCACGCCCCACAGCCTAAGTTTGAAAGCAGACCACTCTTATTCCCTGTTTACGAAGCCTCAAAGGTTAAAGAAGCTGACTCTGCGATTGAATCCGCGTTTTCCTCATTTCTCATTCAAAAAGGCGATGTGAAATAACGATCATCTCATTTTCGCGTTCAATCTGCCGCG
>UQQQ01000044.1 GCA_900543165.1 uncultured Dialister sp.
TTTAATCAGTTTTTCCCTAAACCCAAAACGCGTGGACTCTTGCGAGTCCGCGCGTTTTTACATGTCTATCACAGTCCCCTTCCCTGCCGTCACGGGATCCGTCCCCGTCATGAGTGTCTGGATCTGCTGTTTTTCTAAATACGCCATCAAGGCTTCCCTTCGCGCAGCATCGAGCTCGCTTCCGATATCATCTAAGAGCAGCACGGGATATGTCCCCGTTTCCTCTTTGATGAATTCCATTTCAGCGAGCTTCATCGCAAGGATCGCCGTCCGCTGCTGTCCCTGCGAACCATAAGCGGCGATATCGAGCCCGTTCAGCAGAAACCGGAGGTCATCCCGATGCGGGCCGACAGAGGTGTGAGCCAGACGGGCATCCATCTCGCGATGCAAAGAAAGCTTCGTCAGGTACCACTCCACCTCGGTGTGCGCCTCTTCTTCCCCCTGCTGCACATAGCGGATGGAAAGCGTCTCCTTCTCCCCCGTCAGATACCTTTCCAGCAAAGGGACCTCCCGATTCATCTTCGCGACCGTTTCCAGACGCTTCTTCACAAGGTAGGCCGCCCCCTTGGCGATCTGCATATCCCACAGATCCACTTCTGCTTTGCGCCCGGAGAGCTGCGCCTGACGGAAGGCCGCATTGCGCTGCTGCACGGCCCTGTTGTAGGAGAGGAGCGTCTCGTAGTAGCGGGGCGAGACCTGAGAAATTTCCATATCCAGAAAACGGCGGCGGATGAGCGGCGCTCCCTTGATGAGCTGCAGCTCATCCGGCGTGAAAAGGACTGTCTGGAAGAGCCCTAAGAGCTCTTTGCGGCGGATCGGCGTATCATTCAGATAGAATCTCTTTCCCTGCCCGCGCGTCATGCGGATCCTCAGCACATGCGAGGTCTGATGCACGCGGTAGGTCAAGAGGATCGAGCCCTCCTCTTCGCCGAGCTGGATCATATCGTTGTCATTCGACGTGCGGAAGGACTTTCCCACGGAGCTGTAATAGATGGCTTCGATGAGGTTCGTCTTGCCGCAGCCATTGGGACCGGCGATGAATGTCAGTCCTTTCCCCGGCTCTATGGTTTTGTCATCCAGATTTCTGATATGGATCAGACGAAGCGTTTCACAGTACATGGGAGATCCTTTCGTAGTTCCTGACTCAAAGTGGTTTCATTTCTTTCTCCTATTATACCCCATTTCCCCAATCGAAAAGGCGATGTGAAATAACGATCATCTCATTTTCGCGTTCCATCTGCCGCGGGGGACTTGCAGCTCTCATAGGAGTGACCGGGAAACCTTATCCCAGCTGTCTTTCATGCCATAGTCACCCTATCCGCCCTTGCGGGTAATGCTATTAAGTTAAGCGGCGGAACGTTCTTGGCTCCCCATCGGGGGAACTGCCCGATGGGCTGAGGGGGCTACGTAGCGGTATTGAATGAAAGTGTTGGGATATCGGTAGCATCGGACTATTCAACATAGTACGCTATACCGCTAGCATGCCCCATCTCGCTGCGCTCGAAATGGCGTCTCACTGGATTTTAGCGTCGCTACGCTCCTAAAAATCCAGTTCGCTTGCACATATTGCCTTCGCTGCTTCCCCCGAAGGGGGAAGCAAGACGTTACGTAGCTAACGATTTCCTTAACTTAATAGCATTACCCCTGCGGGGCACCTTCCCCTCTAGGGGAAGGCTGCGATACGAGAATACCATCTTAAAAAAAAAGGCGGCAAAGCCGCCACGAGAGCCCTGAACCTTGAACCCTGAACCAAATGAAAGCAAAGTAAAAAGGAGCTGTGAAGAAATGAGGATTCATTTCTTCACAGCTCCTTTTCCCTATTCAGCTTTCATCTGATACTCCCTGCCATCGATGGCAAGGACATCTCCGGGACGGATCTTCTTGCGTTTTTCATGGACAGGCTTGCCATTCAGCTGCACCTGATGCCGGGCAAGGTAAGCGGCGGTCTCTCCGCCGGAGCTGATCGCGTCGATCTTTTTCAAAAGCTGGTCAAGCTGGATGTAGTCTCCGTAGACGGCTATACTCTCCATCAATGTCTCCCCCTCATCGGTGTCACGACATACTGGTAGGCCTTATCTTCTTCCTGCTCTACCAGAAGCGGGCCGTTTTTCTGCAGGTGCAGAATGACGGTTTCGCCCTCGGAATGCTTCAGGATATCTTCGATATAGTTGCAGTTGTAGGTGATCTTGATCGGCTCGCCTTCGAGCTTGATCGGGATCGATGTGCTGCTGCGGCCGATAGAGGGATCTTCTTCATAGATTTCCACCGAGTCCTCATGGAAGATGAAATTGATGGTATGGTAATCCACGCCGCTGGAGATCGGGCTGACGAAGCGGACGGCTTCCTGAAAATCGTGGACATTGACGGTCGCGAGTGCATCGTGATGGGTCGGGATGACACGGTGGTAATCCGGATATTCGCCGGTGAGCAGACTGGTGATAAAGTACGTGCTGCCAAAGGTGAAGGCGACATGGTTTTGGGACCATGAAATTTCGACGGTGCTGCCTTCCTCGTCCGGCAGCAGGCGGACTACATCCAAAAGGATGCTGCCGGATACGACGAAGCGCCCTTCTGCGCTCGCTTCTTCCGGCAGGGTGATTTCTTTGGCAGCCAGGCGGTGCGTATTGGTCGCCGCCATGATGAAGCGGTACTGGCTGACTTCAAAGAGCACGCCGGTGAAGAGAGGCTTCTGCTTGTCCGAAGCCGTGGCGAAGGAGACCTGACTGGTCATTTCTTTGAAATCATGGCAGGAAACTGTCGCGTGACTGGTATGCTCCATTTCTTTGACTTCCGGAAATTCATTGATATCGCGGGTCGGGAAACGGGCAAAATAAGAGCCGCAGGTAAAAGAAACCATATTTTCTTCTTTTTTCTTTTCCATGACGACATCCCCTGCCGGCATCATACGGATCGTGCTTTGCAGCTGGCTGGCAGCAATCACAATAATGCCTTCTTCCTCGATCATGGCAGGGCAGCTTGTTTTGATCCCGATGGTGTAATCATTGGCCTGCAGCTCGACTTTTCCGTTTTCTGCAGCAATGAAGTATCCGTTATTGGTATTGGATGTAATTTTTGCCTGTGCAGCCCGCTGTACGCGGTCAATCGCATCAGACAGTTCCGTTTTGTCGAAAATGACTCTCATGGCAGCACCTCTAAAAATAACGATGATTGATAAAAAGATAGTAGTCGCCGTAGTAGGACGATGTGAATAAGTGAATAACTCTGTGAAAAGTGAGATTTTCTCGGATTTCGCGGTTTGTTAAAAAGGATTGAATAACTTTTTTTAGAATTCACGGTTTTCACAGCTTTTTGGGAAACTGTCGTTTTTCACAACTTTCCCGCAGGATATTGGATACGGGGAAATAGGGTTGTTCACAGGGGGTTCATGGTGAGCCCGAGGTGCGGGGTTCCCCTTTGATTGGGGATGAAAGCTCTTCTCGCCAGTTAGAAGTGAGAAGTGTTGGTGCGGCGCATAAATTTAGTGGCTAGGGATTAGGAGTCTCAAGTGACTATTGACTAGTCACTGGCATGCCAGCTCATGGCATCGCCATTATTTATACTTTGCGGCGCTTCCATATTTTTATGCGCCGCACCAACATTTCTCATTCAAGCAAGGCTTTCAAATGTAATCAAAGGGGCGTCCCGCCCACAGGCTCACCATGAATCCCGAATCCGTTCCTCTCACCCCCGCTGTTTCAGCAGCTTTCGGATCGCTTCGATGGAAGCGCGGGTCTGCGGGTCGCGCTCGATGTCTTTTTCCACGCGTTCGCAGGCATAGAGGACGGTCGAGTGGTCTTTTCTGTGGAAATAGTCACGCAGCGTCGGGTAGGACTCGTTCAGCTCATTGCGGCACAGGTACATGGCGATCTGGCGCGGGATGACGATCTTCTGCGGACGGCCGCGGCCGAGGAGCTTATCCTTTTTGACGCCGTAGTACTGGCATACGGTATCGATGATGAAGTCGACGGTAAGCTCCTGACGGTTGTCGAGGGGGATCTGGTCCTTCAGCGCATCCTTGGTGAAGGCGAGCGTGATCGTTTGTTTCTTGATCTGCGAGAAGGTGACGAGCTTATTGAAAGCCCCTTCCAGCTCACGGACATTGGTATTGATATGACTTGCGATATAGTCGACCACGTCTTTCGGGAGCGTGATGCCAAGCTTTTCTGCTCTCTGCTGAAGGATGATGCAGCAGATTTCATAGTCCGGCGGAGAAATCGGGGCAACGAGCCCGCTGGAAAAGCGCGTCTGCAGGCGGTCTTCGAGCTTGTCGATATCCTGCGGCGTGCGGTCGCTCGTCATGATGATGTGCTTCTTCTTATCGAAGAGGTCATTGAATGTATTGAAGATCTCCATCTTCGTCGCATCCTTGGAGCCGAAGAACTGCACGTCGTCGATCAGGAGGAAGTCCAGATTTCTATACTTGGCACGGAATTTCGGCATGGTGTGATTCTGGATGGCATCGATCAGCTCATTGGTGAAGGTTTCGCTCGAGACGAAGAGGACGGAAAGCTCCGGCTTGTTTTCGTGGATGTAGTTGCAGATGGCGTGGAGCAGATGCGTCTTGCCAAGACCTGAGGGCCCGTATATGAAAAGCGGATTCATTTTCTGGTCGGCCTGATCCGGATGATCGGCCGTCTTGGCGACCGCATAAGCGGCCTGAAAGGCGATCTCGTTGCAGTTACCATGGACGAAGGTGGAGAAGGTATATTCTTCATTGACCGGATTCGGCAGGAAGGCATTTCTCTTTTTCGGCTCACTGCGCACGGGCGCATCGAAGAGGGAGGTTTCTCCGAGCTCCCGGATGTCGGGGAGCGGGACCTCATCGGCTGTCATCGGCTTGATTTTGGAAAAATCCGGCGGCATGGCTTCCTTCGGAAAGGGATCATCGATATCAGGCTCCGGGAGAGGCGCCGGCGTATTTTCATAGGGGGTATCGGCGGTCTCATGGATCATCGGGAAGGGAGCATCGCTCTCCGCTGCCTTTCTGGATGCACCGGCTTCCGGAAACGGCGTCGGCATCGGCGCGGGTTCCGCGGGCTGGTTCATGATATCGGAAATCTCGATGGAAAGTTGCTTCCCTGTGATATCGAAAATAATTTTTTCCAGCTTTCCTTTATATACATTTTCGATCCATGGTTTCCGCCGTTTGTTTTTGGGCGAAATCGTCAGTGTGCTTTCTGTCATGGAGATAGGAAAGACTTCGTTGGAAAACATGTCATAGTACGGGTGGTCATACTGGTCGATATAGTCCAGTATCTGGTCCCATAATTGAAAGAAGTCCATAGGGTACCTCGCTTGCCACACATAGGGCAGCCGCCGTGGCTGTGAGTATGTGAATGACTTTGTGAATAATTGTGAATAAGGCGTTTTCTCCGATCGGCTTCTTTGGAAAGAGGCTTGACGGCATCGGAGAAAGCGGCGGTTGAATATCTTTGTGGATAAGTGGATAAGTCTGTGAATTAGTGTATACTTCCTGCACTTTTTCCACACACTTTTCCGTAACTTTTAAACGGACTTGTGAATAACTTCATTGTACCATTTCCCTCGTCTCTTGTATATGCACAAGATGTGGGTAGAAAAACGGGCAGGGGCGCAAGAGGAAAAATTAGGAATGCGGAATTAGGAATGAGGAATGAAGGTGGCGGCTTCGCCGCGAGTATAGATAATGGCGATGCCCGAAGGCAGTATTTAAGTCACCAGCTACCAGTCAACAGTCACTTGAGGATTCTAATCCCTAGCTACTAATCCCTGCTTTCTAACTTCAAGGTTCAGAGTTAGCCCGTGGAGGGCGCTCTTTGATTGAGTGTGAAAGAGGTTTATCAGGTTCTGTAGGTTCTATGGATAGGGCGGGGGTGGTGCGGCGCCAGATCCTTCGACTCAGTTCTCACTGTTCCGTCTTTACATGATCGAACATCCGACATTTCACTCCGCTCAGGATGACGAAATGGGGCGATGCCTGAAGGGCTCTTAAGCGCAGGTTCCCCTCGTATCGCCAGCCTTCCCCTCGAGGGGAAGGTGCCCCGAAGGGGCGGATAGGGCACAGGCGGTATGAAAGAGAGCGGGAAGGAGCGTCTCAAGTACGTCGTTTATGAGAGTACCCTATCCACCGCTCCGCGGTCCCCTTTCCCCAATGGGGAAGGCTAATCGGTGGCGGCTTCGCCGCGATCCTTCGACTCAGGTCGCAGCTGTTCTGGCATTTGTTATCTCACATACGACGTTTCTTGCCGCTCAGTATGACGAAACGGGGCAATGCCCGAAGGTCTCTTGATAGCAGCTTCCCGTTTTGGTTTCCTGTCATCGACCGCCGGATCGCAAATGAAAAAGATTTCTCGCTCCGCTCGAAATGACGATGCGGGGGCTGGTGTCTCTCGGTTTATGAGCCTTCCAGCCCTAGTCCCTAGTTACCCCCTAATCCCTAATCCCTAGCCACTAGTCACCAGCCACTAGCTACCAGTCACTAGTCCCCTCTCCCAAACCTTGCCCTTTCCGCCTTCCCTTTGGTAAAATATAAGTAAAAATGGTTTAAGCGAGGCAAAGTATGAGTGAGATAAAAAATGATCCGCGGCTGAAACAAGCGGCGGAGGAAGCGATAGCAAAGGCAGTGGACCGGCGCGTGATTTCCTTCACGCTGGATGGCGAGACGTACTGGATCAAGAGGAAGATGAGCAATGGCAGAAAGCAGTTCGTCAAGTACTCCGTCGAGAAGGAATTTTATTTCGAAGTGGCGAAGATGACCATCGCCTTCCGCGCCGCGCCGGAGCTTAGCCCGGAGATTCTGGTGCTGACGCCGGACTATATGGTGACAAGGGACGGCGGGCGCACGCTGAAGAACTGGCTCGATTCCGACATGCCGGAAGAAGACAAGGAACAGCTTCTCGAAGAGGCCGGCCGCGCGCTGTGCGCCCTTCATCAGGCGGGCATTGTCCATGGCCGTCCGGCACTGCGCGACATCACATGGAAAGATGGGAAATTCACCTTTTTGGACTGGGAAAACCGCCTGTTCACCAGAGACATCGAAGAGCAGAAGGCCATCGACCTCATTCTCCTCCTCCATGGTCTTGCCCGCGAAGACTACAGAGAAGAAGGACATCGCATGGAAGCCTTGGACCGCGGCTATCTCGCGCAAGGCGGAGAGGAGACGCGCGAAAATGCGATCCGCCTTTTCAGGAAGCATGGCGTCCTTTACCGCATCGTCAAGGCCCTCTCCCCCTTCCATATGCTCGATGTCGAAGCGGCGAGGAAGGTGTGCGAGTACTTATTAAATAAGGAATGAGTGGCTAGGGATTAGGGATCAGGAGTGACTGGTGACTGGGAGGTATCGCCCTATTTCTACTCTGCGGTGCTTAGATCTTTCGACTCAGTTCTCCTACTTCAGATAAGCCATTTTTTAAGGAAACACTGATTAAATCGTTATCGGATTTCATTCTTGGATTTTTATACATAGCGAGGAGACATTTGACGCGAATAGCAAGCTATTTAAGGAGGATGTCGATGACGCTATGTATAAAAATCCATATGAAATCTGATTCTGTGATTTAATCAGCGTTTCCTTAACATACGACGTTTTTCTCCGCTCAGGATGACGAATGCGCCGCGCCAACCCCCTTTGAACCTATAGAACCCGATGAACCTCTTTCGCACGCAATCAAAAGGCAGCACGCCCCATGGGACGGCCCTAAGTCCATCCCCAAAACTCATTTGACTTTCTATTCAAATCATGGTAGAATGTGTCCAATTTCAAAGAAGACCAGGATCGGAATCAGGCTGATGATTTTTCTCAGAGAGGCAGTGGATGGTGAAAACTGCTGAAAAGGACGCAGCCGCGTCACCCGAGAGTCCTTTTTTTGATACTCTTTGCAGTGTAGAGAAAAGCGGCGGCTCCGTTATCGCCCAATCGAGCAGGAAACAGCAGTCTGTTTCCATGGCAAGGTGGTACCTCACGCAATGTGCCCTGTCGGATGTTTTCCGGCAGGGATTTTTTGTTGGCAGAAATGAGTGATAGGTGCTACAGGTTCTGAAGGTTTGAACGGTTCACAGGCTTCTCATCGTTTGTGAATCCCGCATATTTTAACCAGCGTTTCCATAAAACTTCGCGGCGCTTCTGATTGGTATGCGCCGCCCCGACCCCTTGAAACCTCTTGAACCCATAGAACCCGCTCCCCCGCTTTCGCCTGTAGTCAATGGGACGGCACGCCCCGCACCCCAAGTTTGAAAGCAGGGATGGGTAGCTAGGGATTAGGGATTGGGAGTGCTTGGTGACTTAAATGCATCTTCGGGTACCACCACTCCTCACTCCTCACTGCTAACTTAGAGAGCAGAGCTTTCATCCGCCATCAAAGGACGGCACGCCTCTTGAGCAGCCCTGCACGCTTCCCCTATTCACGAAAGGAGTTTACTATGAAGAAAAATTTCTTGATCCCGATCGGGCTGATGCTCTTTGCCCTCTTCTTTGGCGCAGGGAATCTGATTTTCCCTGTCTACATGGGCCAGAATGCAGGCGTGAATACCCTTCCTGCGACGTTGGGCTTTCTTTTGACAGGCGTAGGTTTCCCGATCCTCGCCGTCGCAGCGATCGGCTATGCGGGGAGCGACCTCGAGTCACTGGCCTCCCGTGTCCACAAGGGCTACGCCATTTTCTTCACCGTCTGCCTCTATCTCACCATCGGGCCGGCTTTTGCCATCCCCCGTACAGCGACGACCTCCTATGCGATCGGCATCGCGCCCTTCTTCGGCGAATCGATGCAGCAGACCGCGCTCTATGCCTTCGCCTTTATCTTTTTCGTGATCTCCTGGTGGCTCTCCATCAGCCCGTCGAAACTGGTCAGCCGCATCGGGAAAATCATCACCCCGGCACTTCTCCTCTTCCTCGCTATCCTTTTCATCACCGCGACACTCTTCCCGATGGGCAGCTGGCAGGAAGCACAGGCATCCTATCAGCCCTCCATCAAAGCACTGACGCAGGGCTTCCTCGATGGATATAACACCATGGACGCCCTGGCTGGTTTCGTCTTCGGCATCATCGTCGTCAATGCAGTCCGCCAGTATGGCGCGGCAAGCAATGAAGAAGTCGCCTCCCATACCCTGAAGAGCGGCCTCATCGCTGGCGCCTGCCTGGCTGTCATTTACATCTTCCTTTCCATCATCGGCGCCTGCTCTGTCAATGAGCTGGGACTCTTGAAAAATGGGGCAGACATCCTGGTCGGCACCGCGCACCACTACTTCGGCAGCTACGGCCGCATCCTGATGGGCGTCATCGTCCTCCTCGCCTGCCTCACCACCAGCGTCGGCCTCATCACCGCCTGCGGCGAATATTTCAAGGAACTCATTCCCGCTCTCTCCTACAGAGCATGGGTGACCGTCTTCTCCGTCATCTCCTTCGGCGTCGCCCTCTTCGGTCTCACCACCATCATCTCCGCGGCTATTCCGGTTCTCATGTTCCTCTATCCACTGACCATCTCCCTCATTTTCCTGACCTTCGGCGATCACCTCTTCGGCGGGAAACGCAGTGTCTATGTCTGCGCCACCCTCTTCACACTGATCCCTGCCCTTTACGACGGATGTCATACCGCAGGCCTTTCCCTCGGCGCGCTCGACGGCCTCATGCAGTCTCTCCCGCTGGCCAGCTATGGACTTTCCTGGATCTTCTTCTTCCTCTTCGGAAGCGCGCTCGGGATGGTCTTTGGAAAAAAGTAGCTGGTGGCTAGTGGCTAGGGATTAGGGGTTCAAGGTTCAGGGTTGTGGTGCGGCGCTTCGCACCGATTTTATAAATGCAGCGATGCCCGAAGGTCTGCGATGGCAGGTTTCCCTCGTATCGTCAGCCTTCCCCATGGGGGAAGGTGCCCGAAGGGCGGATAGGGCACAGGCGGCATGAAAGACAGATGAGGAAAGCGGAGAGGTGCGCCGCACAACCCCCGCCCGACCTATAGAACTTATAGAATCTACTGGACCTCTTTCACACGCAATCAAAGGACGGCACGCCCAAGGGACTAATCCTGAACCCTTAAAGTTTGAAAGCAGGGATGATTAGTAGCTAGGGATTAGGAGCCGCAAGTGACTGGTAGCTAGTGACTGGTGACTTAAATACTGCCTTCGGGCACCACCCCCTTTGAACCCTCTGAACCTGTTGAACCCGCTGAACCTCTTTCGCATGTAATCAAAGGACGGCGCGCCCCATGGGCTAACCCTGAACCCTTAAACCCTTTATCTCACTTCCCATCTGTGCTATGCTATAGGAAACAGCGAACCGCTCACTGTCCACGATTTCCAAGAAACGAGGTCTTTCCTATGACATCTACCGATGAAAAAAGTCTCGCCCTGCGCAAATGGATCTTTGCCGGGCTGATGGTCGCCGCTGGCGTACTGCTTTCCCCCGTGTTCTCCTTTCCGCTGGGCGTGACGAAAGCCTTTCCCCTGCAGCATATGATCAATATCTTCCTCGCTGTCCTCTGCGGCACGCGCTATGGCACCGCGGCTGCCTTCGGCACCTCCCTCATTCGAAATCTCCTTGGCACCGGCAGCCTTCTCGCCTTCCCCGGCTCGATGGTGGGCGCTTTCCTCTCCGGCTACCTTTACAGCCACACGCATAAACTCTGGGCAGCCGTCATCGGAGAATTCGTCGGCACCTCGATCATCGGCGGTCTCCTCTCCTACCCGATCGCCGCCCTCTTCATGGGCTCTGCCAAAGGCGCCTTCTTCTACGTCTCCCTCTTCGCCGTCTCCTGCGGCGCAGGCTGCGTCATCGCCTTCGCCGTGTTGAAAGGCATGAAAGTGATTCAAACGGAATTTTTAAAAATGTAAGGAAATAAAATAGCCCAGTCCCCAAGTCGGCGGCTGGGCTTTTTGTGTGGGCTGACCTTGGAGTTTGACAGCAGGGATGAGGGATTAGGAGTGACTAGTGACTTGTGACTGGTGACTAAATACCGCCTTCGGGCATCGCCACTATCTATACTCGCGGCGCATTTCGTCATCCTGAGCGGAGTGAAATGTCGGATGTTCGATCATGTAAAGGCAGAACAGTGAGAACTGAGTCGAAGGATCTGGCGCCGCACCACCATTCCTAATTCCTCATTCAAACAAAGCTTTCCTTCATAATCAGTGGACGGAGCCGCCCCACGGGCTAACCCTGAACCCATCACCCTGAACCCCTTTCTCTCTTGACACTCTCCCACATATTACGCTATAATGTTTTAGTTTTGTGAGTAAAAAATAATACATATAGCATTCGTAAGTTTTACTATCACATTTTTACATGAGAAATCGAGAGCGCACCATGGGGAAAGCGGCTCCGATTTCAGAAGAGAGGGACCATGAAACACGCTTTTTTGAAAGCAGCCATTGCAGCCTGCTTTGCCTGCGCCGCAGTGACCGTAAGCGCAGCGAATCCATTCACCGACGTATCTGCTGACGACTGGGCCTATCAGGCCGTCGCTTCGCTCTCCGATGAGGGCGTCATCGACGGCTATCCGGACGGCACCTTCCGCGGAGACAAGCATGTTACCCGTTATGAGATCGCGCAGATCGTTGCCCGCCTGATGGCGAAGGAAGACACACTGAATGCTTCCCAGAAGGAGACCCTCGCCAAGCTCTCCTCTCAGTATGCGAATGAACTCAAGGACCTCGGTGTCCGCATCGCAGAACTTGAAAAGAAGCGTGGTGCGACCGATCTCATCACCGAGCTCCGCGTCCAGAGCATCGACCGTTATGACGATGTATTCAAAGGAAATGTCCAGAAGCACAACGAGCTTTCCACCCGCGTCCGCTTAAATACCATCACCCCCGTGAACGACCGCGTCCACCTCTATGGACAGCTCGAGACCATCCTGGACATGAATGGCAAAGAAAGCTACGACGTGAACCGCATCGATCCGAAGGACAAGAGCCAGACCAAGCCTCGCACGGGCTACGGCGATGGTGATTTCCACCTGAACCGTCTGTGGACCACCTACCACTTCGGACCGAAGCAGGATACGACAAACCTCCCCTACGGCCCGTCCAAGAACCTCATCGGCATCGGCCAGTTCCCCGTCAAGATGGGCGTCACCGGCTACACCTATGATGGCGAAGTCAAAGGTGTCTTCGCTGCTTTCGGCGACTACCGTGAAGGCGGCCGCCTCACCCTCGCCTTCGGTCGTGCGACGAATATCAACTACGCATATACCGGCCCGATGATGCATGGCGTAGCCCTGAAGAAATCAGAACTGCTTAGCGTGTTAAAGAAAAAATACGGTGAAGCTGGTGTAAATGAAATGTTGAGACCATTCGGTGGTATCAATGGTTTTAACGCTATGTCGGGTTCTTCACAGGTAGCGGTATTAAAAGGACTGAAAGACCAACTGCTGGCTTCCGGAGATCCCACATTGAGCGGACTTGCCAGCAAGCTGGAAGCCATGGGCGACAAAGATTACGCATACAACTACTTCCCGATGGATAATGTACATATGGGTTGGGGCGATGATGAAGACGTACCGGTCGCTTACGCCTCCTATATCTACAAGAAACCGGGCCAGTGGGAAGTTCACGCTTACGGCATGAAAGCCTGCGGGCCTGTCGGCCATATCGCGAAAGCCTACGGCTTCGCCGGCTCCTACAATGTCACCCCGATGCTCCGCGTTCAGGGGGAATTCGTCAAGAACCTCAGAAAGCTTCCGCTGAACAATGAACGTCCGTACAGCTACAACTACGGCATCCATTACGGCGAAGCAAATGTCCTCAAGGCGAAGTCCTTCTCCATCGGCGTCGACTACGTCTACAGCCAGGCAGGCACCTACTTCGGCGGCTCCAGCAATGATATCGTCGACCAGTACATGGGGCATGTCTACAGCAACTGGCAAGGAAGAAAAATGCCGGCCTACTTTGCGGATAAGCTCGATGCGATACTGAGTGGCACCGACTCTCCGGATAAGAAATACGGCGGCGCGAAATTCTACCTTGCCAAAGCCTCCTTCGTTCCCATGCGCGGCCTCCTTGTCGAAGCCAACTACGGCTTCAACGCCAAAGATATGGGCGGCAAGAAGATGGACAACATGTTCATGCTGAAAGCGACCGCATATATTAAATGATCGCGGATCGCGAAAACTTCTCACCTCCGTGGATAAGAAGCAGAAATCGGTGATGGTGCAAAGTTCAAAAAATTCAACGGGATTTCCGTTTGGAAGAATACTGTATGACCGGGCGGTGCTTTTATTACGCACCGCACCACCCCATTGACTTCACAGGACCCGTTGCGCCTTTTTCCTGAGGCCCCTGAACTTTGCACCAAAATCTTTTTTCAAAAATATTTGCAAAAACCCCTTGCAATTTCCAGAAAGATTTGTTATTATATACAAGTCACATGGATGATGACTTCCATCAAATAGATAGGGGCATAGCGCAATTGATAGAGCAACGGTCTCCAAAACCGTAGGTTGGGGGTTTGAGTCCCTCTGCCCCTGCCACATGGCCCAATAGCTCAGCTGGATAGAGCACTTGACTACGAATCAAGGTGTCGGGAGTTCGAATCTCTCTTGGGTCACCAGCCTGAAAGCCAGTACCGATCACGGTGCTGGCTTTTTCGTGTTTGGACTTATGTACATAGAGCAGAAGCCCTGCGCATGGCAGCGTTTCTTTTGTTTTTGGGGAAAAGTGCGTTCGACCACGAAGGGATGGTGCGCTGTATCCTTTCAGAGTGAGACATATTTAGAGTGAGACATATTTGATCATGAGTATTATGAGGGGATGCTTTTTTGCTATGTGACAGCTCGCAGGCACAGAGAAGACTGCATGAAGAGAATGTCCCGGAAAAAGAACGGGAGCCGGTGGCAGCTGTGGCATGATCCTTGGGGTGTCGGTTGTCTTTTTCTTGAAATTCATTTTCGTTGCTGTTGGAATAAAATGAATGACAGCTTGATATGGTGGCGATGGAGGAGTATATTAAAATAAGAAATAGATAGCATGCGTTATTTTCCTCGGGGGAAAAATACAACGCATACTGCTATATGACTGGTCGTTCTATATGGAGGGCTCTATGATGAAAAGAAAACAATCTGTATTGATGATGGCAGTTATGACTGCATTGTTAACTCCAAATTTCGGGGGGGGTGTTTGCTGCCGGCTTGTCTGACTTGTCGACATTGCCGAAAGAAAACTTTGTAGTCACTGGCAGTAATCCGGGTACCTATGGGAAATATGATTCAAAAACAGGAACTTTTACCTGGACCAAGGAAAACCAGACGGCCCAAGGGGATAAGCAGGGCGATATTATTTCGGTATCAAAAGGCACATCCTTGAAAATTCAAAACCTGGACTCTTTAAATTTCAAGGAAGAGCTGGATTCCACTACAGCCAAGCAGTCTGTAGATGGTGCTCTTAAAGCTTTTGAGGGCGCTTCTGTAACCATGAACGTCAAGAATCTGAATTTTGGCAGCAAAGATACAGTACTGAAAGCTGATCAGGGGCTTCATGCCTATGGCGGGGCCATAGATGTCAAGGCGGACAATATCTATGGGAACGTACGAGGATCCGGTTTTCTCATGAACCAGAGTGTGAAAAGCGGCAATACTGTCCATCAGGGGAAACTGACTGTTCATGCGAATCAGAATATCGATCTGACCAGCAATTATCGTACGCTTGTCGGAACCCAGTCATATCAGCAGACGCCGGGAGAAAGTGGTACAGCGGTATCAAAGATCACCGCAGACGGAACCATTGCTCTCCATGTGACCGGATCTGAATCAGGGCAGGCTGTTGTCAATGTGGTAGCAACCAGTTGGGGAGGACCAGACCAATTGGTGGGTGGTGGTGATGTGGACCTTACGATCGCCGGGAAGAAAGGGGTCACACTGAGGAGCGATCATGGGATCGGAGTTAACAGCAGCTTGAATATTGGTGGCAGTGATGCCAATCAGGCAAAGATTGCTATCACATCCGAGGAGGGAGATGTATCCATTCTCTCCTCTGGCAATGCCATTCAGGCTAATGTGAAAAATGATCATAATACCCAGGCGGTATCTCATATCGAGGTATCCGGAGCCAATGTCAATGTGGTGAGCCGGAATGGAACCGCGCTCCTATTGGGGCGCAATGCTAGAGTGAACGTAGGCACGAATAGGGATCAAGGCGTGGTTCAGATCTCCGGAAAGGAGATGGCTGCTGATGTGGGGCATGGCTCTCAGCTGACTATGGGAAATGGTACGAATGATACTACCATTCAGCTTAGCGGTCGAATCAACGTAGCAGATGGCGGCATGGTCACGGTGAAAGATAAGACAACCACGGTCATCGATGCCGATTCTCTAGGGGCAAAGGCTCTGGTTTCCGTCGGAGGTACCGGGAAATTTACCGCAGAAGGAAATGCCAAGCTGGTTGTCAAAGGGGCTGATACGGGGGCTGCTTTATATCAAAAGGATGATACAAGCTCGCTCGAATTTTGGCAGGCGAAAAATACCAGCTTTGACAATCCATTCCAGTATTTGGATGATGCGGGGACGGTCAAGGCCGGTATCACCGAGGCCAATCAGCAGGGCATTGCTGGCTATATCGCACCATCTGTCGCCATTGCTGCGACAGGCAAGAATGATAAAAAAATGTCTGCTTTCCTTAGAAATGGGAAAACCTCCTATAATGATGCCATTGGCATCGGACAGGCAGGTGGCATCGGGCACAGCACCTATGCCGTGACGGGCCTTTTCACGGATGCTCTCACGGACCGTGAAAATACACCGGAAAAGGATCTGTGGGCTAAAGGGTTCCATAGCAAAGAAAACATCGACGGTCTTGGATTTGAGGGCGGCGGTCTCTCTCTGGATACCCAGTACAATGGCACTGTAGTCGGTATGGATCTCTATCGGAAAGCCAATATCACTGCAGGTGTAGCTATCGCCTATGCGGATGGGAATAGCAGCAGCTCTGATGGGGTCGCTTATACCAGAAATGATGCGACCTATCTGGGAGCATCTTTATACGGTCTGAAAGACCTCGGGGGCTATCGTCTGGCAGCGGATCTCTCCTATGTGGGCGGCAGCCATGACATCATCCAGTATAATGCAGATAAAGTCATCACCGCAAAACCGGATACTGAAGCATGGACTCTTGGCGTGAAAGCCATGAAGGACTATGATCTGGGAGAGGGCATCCTGACGCCCTATGCAGGCCTTCGCTATCTTCGTCTCACCACAGACAGCTACACCTCCAGTGCGGGTCTTTCCTATGACAAAGAAAACCAGAACCTCTTCCTTCTGCCGATCGGGGTAGATTATTCCCTCCATCTGAACCGCGGCAGCTGGGATGTCAAACCGTATGCAGGCCTTAGCTACATTTGGACCATGGGCGATAGAAATGCCGATCAGACCGTATCCTTCGGCACGGCATCAGATGTCTTCTCCTATGACGTGGCTGATGCAGGCAGCTTCCTTGGCAAAGTAGGAGTCACTGCCTCCAAAGGAGTCTGCACATTCGGCGTAGGCTATGCGTACCAGACCGGCAGCAGCGCAGACAGCTCCACTTGGACGCTGCAGGCCTCTTATGCCTTCTGATCTCATAACATCATGTAATAAAACACCTTCTGATGAGTCTCTTATCTCACCGGAGGGTGTTTTTATTTACGGAAGTATGAGATAGAAAATAGGGCTTTTGCTTATGCTTTGGTGGTTCTTTTGAGGAAGACGCGAATTTATCGCGCGGATCACAGATTCCTTTCTTTTAATCAGCGTCTCTTTAATTCGCCTTTTGGCGTAACATACTCCCGTGCAGGACAAAAACATGATATAATAATTATCGATAAATGACAGCAGCTATGGGCTGCCCGGTGAAGAGGGGTATATGTATGCATTTTCAGGATGAATTGACCATCGATATGACGCATTTTTCCGGCGAGGGCTGGGGGATCACGGAGGAGGAGATCGATGCCTGCAAGGAGCGCATCCGTGAGGCGGCGCTTTCTGTAGAGCGGCTTCGGAAGAGCGGGAAGGGGCCGGACGGCAGTCTCGTGCTTTTCCCGCATCTGCCGTATCTTCTGGAGGAAGAGATCCTGATCTCCAAAGAGGAGAGGGAGAGGCTGCTTGCTCTCTCGAGGCTGGCGAAGGAGCAGGATATCGTGGTGTCGATCGGTATCGGGGGCTCGTATCTTGGAAATCAGGTGCTTTTTGATCTGTTCTGCGGACAGTACTGGAATCTGATGACGAAGGAGGAGCGCCACAGGTATCCGCAGCTGTACTTTGCGGGGCAAAATCTGGATCCGGTGAGTCTTCTCTCGCTGGTGGACCGTATCCGGCGGAGTTCGCAGGCGGCGTGGTGGAAGCACAAGGTGCTGCTGGTCGTGAATTCGAAGTCCGGGACGACTTTGGAGCCGGTCATGGCAGAGCGGGCGCTGCGTGAGATGCTGGGGAAGTTCTGCGAGGTGAGCGTCATCGCGGTGACGGACAAGGAGAAGGGGACGCTGCGTCCTCTGGCGGAGAAGAATGGCTGGCCGTGCTTCACAGTGCCGGATGGCATCGGCGGACGTTTCAGCATTTTCTCTCAGGTGGGGCTGGTCTTTGCGATGCTTTCGGGGATCGATATCCGGGATTTCCTTCGCGGGGCGAAGATGACGGAAGAGGCATGCCGCAGTCTTTCGTTTTCGGAGAATCCGGCGCTGCAGCTGGCGGTCCGTAAGTATCTGGCGCGGGAAAATCATGGTGTCGATGCGGAGATCATCATGCCGTATGGGGACAGTCTCCGTTCGCTCGGCTGGTGGTATGCACAGCTTCTGGGTGAGTCTTTGGGCAAGGCGCTCACGGTCTCCGGAGAAGAGATCCACTATGGCCGTATCCCGGTCGCGGCGGTGGGAACGACGGATATGCATTCTCTGACGCAGGAGCATCAGGAGGGGAAACGGAATAAGCTCGTGCAGTTCATCTCAGTCAGGGAAGCCCGCGAAGACGCGGATATCCTCTGTGATGAGGGGGAAGAGAGCGGCCCGGTCCCGCTTTCTTACATGCTGCGTGCGGCGCAGCGGTCGGATGAGGAGACGCTCGCGCATGATGGCCGCATGAGCTGTGACCTTATCATGAGAAGGTGTACGCCGTTCCATGTGGGGGCGCTCATGTATTTCCTCTTCCTCACGATCGCCTACGAGGGGGCTCTTGCGGGTGTCAATGCCTATGACCAGCCGGGGGTCGAGAGTTATAAGAAGATCCTCCATGCGGATCTGAAAGAGTATATCGTGAAGCATAAGAAGTGACTAGTGACTGGTGGCTGGTGACTAGGGATTAGGAATAAGGGAGTAGGAATAAACAAGGGGCTGTGAAATAATAGCTCCATGAACACAAAAAAGGACTTTCGATTTTTGC
>UQQQ01000045.1 GCA_900543165.1 uncultured Dialister sp.
ATTTATGATAAAACCCCGCCAGCCTCTCGGCTGGCGGTTTTTGATTGATGGGTGCTGGTGACTAGTAGCGGCGTTTATGTATTTCCAAAAGGGACCCGTTGCACCTGATTCTTTATCCTAAGAATCCCCTAGTCTTCTCCGCTTCTACGACGCGGGAGAGCGCGAGCATGTAGGAGGCGAGACGATAGGTCACATGGTATTTCTCCTTCAGTGCGTACACATCCTCATAGGCCTCACGCATCTTTTTGGCAAGGCGCTCATTGTACTCTTCTTCCGTCCAGTAGTAGCCGGTACGGTTCTGCACCCATTCGAAATAGGAGCCCACAACGCCGCCGACATTGCTCATGACGTCTGCGAGGACCTCGATCCCCTTCTCTTCGAAGTAGGCATCGGCTTCCTCCGTGGTCGGACCATTCGCCCCTTCCAGGATGAGACGGGCTTTCACCTTGCCCATGGTCTTTTCATTCAGCTGGTTCTCCATCGCGGCAACGAAAATGACATCGACGTCCTGTGCGAAAAGTTCACTGTCGGGGATCATGACCGCCCCTTCCTCCGTATAGCCTTTGAGCGAGCGGCCATGGCTGTTCGCATAGGTGTACATCGCTTCGATGTCAAGACCGCTTTCCTTGTGCCACGTACCATTGATATCGCCGATGGTGGTAATCTTGACGCCCTTCCTGTGCATGAGGAGAGAGCCGACGGAGCCGACATTGCCGAAGCCTTGTACAACCATGGTGAGATCCTTCATGTCCTTATGATTCTTTTCACACCATGTTTCCAGCGTAAAGAGCAGACCACGGCCCGTCGCTTCATTTCTGCCGAGAGAGCCGCCCACGGAAAGAGGCTTGCCGGTGACGACACCGGGTTCCCACTTGCCGGAGAGCGCTGTATATTCATCGGCGATCCACGCCATGATCTGGCCATTCGTATTCACATCCGGTGCCGGTACGTCCTGATCCGGTCCGATGATGGGATAGATCTTTCTGATATAGCCGCGTGTCAGACGGGCGAGTTCACGTGTGGAGAGCTTGTGAGGATCGACCTTGATCCCGCCCTTTGCGCCGCCATAAGGGATATTGCCGATGGCATTCTTGATGGTCATCCACGCGGCAAGGGCTTTGACTTCGTTTTCATCGGATGCGGGATGGAAACGGATACCGCCCTTTGCTGCGCCTCGTGCGGTGGAGTGCTGTACGCGGTAGCCGGAGAAGACTTCGACATGCCCGTCATCCATCTGTATCGGGATGCTCACGGTGAGCTCGCGCTCCGGATAGCGGACAAATGCGTAGTCGCTCTCCCCGTAGCCTAGCACCTTCGCTGCCTTGTCGAGGATATGAAGCATGTTTTCATAAGGATTGTAGCTTGCCATTTTTGCCTCCAAAAGGAAATTGGAACCTTGTGCATTCTTAGACACACATGAAAATCCATAGCTTTACTATAGCACGTTTTGCGTCTTTTGAGAATATAGATGCATACATAAATGAGTATTTAGCATGAATTTACATTCATTATGATAAATTCATCATACAGAAATAAAAGCTGCCGGTTCGCCTCGACCATGGATACAGGGCATAAGAAATTCTGCAGGTTCCATGGGTTCAGGGTTGTGGTGGCGGCTTCGCCGCAAATATATATGAGGCGATGCCCGAAGATCTTTTGAGATGCTACTATGCTCGTATCGCCAGCCTTCCCCTCGAGGGGAAGGTGCCCCGAAGGGGCGGATAGGGCAGTGGCGATATGAAAGGGAGTGGGAGAATGCGTTTCAAGCAGGCGATTTACGAGAGTACCCAAGCGCCGCTGGCGCGGCCCCTCTTTTCCTCTGCAGGTAATGCCCCAAAGCAGCCTTCAAGTCACCAGCCACCAGTCACTAACCATCAAAAAAGGAACCGCTTTCGCGATTCCATTTTTGATTTCTTGAGTCCGCCGTGAAGTTTCATTTCCCTTTCGCGGCAGGCGGGGCAGTCTCCGCCCCCACCGCAGCATCCACCGCCGCCGATGGTGGCATGATAGATGTGACGGCAGGCAAGAACGAAGAGGATGGCGATCACCGCCACCACGGCATAGACAGCGGGATTCATAGGAAGTCTCCTTTTGTGGAAACACGAATTAAATCGTTGTCGGATTTAATTCGTGTTTACTTATTTATTTTCGTAATCTGGTCTGGATGGATTCAGGGTTAGCCCCTGGGGCGGCCCGCCCCTTGATTACGTTTGAAAGCCTCGATGGAATGAGAAATGAGATATGCGAAATGGTGGTGCCAGTCACTAGTCACCAGCTACCCTTACGCTTTCGCAGCAACGGCTTTGGAGATTTCTTTCTCCTTCGGAGCCGGACGGCAGATGAAGTAGAGAGAAAGGAGACAGAGGACGATGGTGATGCCCTGAGAGAGACCGAAGGCTGCACCGTAGAAGAGCCAGCTGCCCAGATTGTAAGTTACGAAAGCCATGCCATAGCCGAGCACGACCTGGAATCCGATAGCGATAGCCGCCCATTTGCGGTCGCCCATTTCTCTGGCGATGGTCGCGATCGCAACGACGCATGGCGGGTCAAAGAGGTTCAGGATCATGTAGGAGAAGGCAGCGATCGGGGTGAACATATTCGCAATGCCAGCCATGATTTCTTCGTCCTCTGCTTCTGCTGCGACGCCATTCAGGACAGCCAGGGTACTCATTGCATTTTCCTTCGCCATTTCTGCGGAGATGACAGCAACAGCGCCCTTCCAGTCACCGAGGCCGAGTGGAGCAAAGATCCAGGAGATCGCATGACCGAAGGCAGCCATCATGGAGTCTTCGATGTCTTCTACCATTTCAAGACCTGCATTGAATGCGGAGAAGAACCAGATGACGACGCAGACCGCGAAGATGATGGTGCCGGCTTTGATGATGAAGCCGCGCGCTCTTTCCCACATATGGATGAGGACGCCCTTCATGGACGGGAAGTGGTAAGCCGGAAGCTCCATGACGAAAGGAGCCGGATCACCCGCAAAAGCACCTGTCTTTTTGAGAGCGATGCCTGCGAGGATGATGACCGCGATACCGAGGAAGTACATGGCCGGCGCCATCAGGATGGAGTCTGGGAAGAATACGGAGGTGATCATGGAAATGATGACCGCCTTTGCCGAGCATGGGATGAAGGTGCAGAGCATGATGGTCATGCGGCGGTCACGCACGTCTTCGATGGTGCGGGTCGCCATGACAGCCGGTACACCGCAGCCGCTGCCGACAAGGATCGGGATGAAGGACTTGCCGGAGAGCCCGAATTTACGGAAAATGCGGTCCATGATGAAGGCAACACGAGCCATGTAACCGGAGTCTTCCAGAAGGGAGAGGAAGAAGAAAATGAGGAGGATCTGCGGCACAAAGCCGAGAACGGTGCCGACACCGCCGATGATGCCGTCTACGACGAGGCTAGACATCCAGTCCGGCGCTTCGATGGACTCCATGAAGCCAGTCACTGCGTCATTCACGATCTCCCCGAAGAAGGTATCATTCACCCAGTCTGTCGCCCAGCCGCCGACGGTGGTGACAGAGATGAAATAGACAAGCGTCATGATGAGGAAGAAGATCGGAAGCGCAAGGATGCGGTTCGTGACGATATGGTCGATCTTATCCGAGGTCGTCATGGAGACGCCCTGTTTCTTTTTCTTCATGACACTGTCTATGATCTTGGAAATGTAGCCATAGCGCTGGTTGATGATGATGGACTCGGCATCATCATCGAGCTCGTCTTCGCAGTCCTTGATATGGCCTTCCAGATGAGACATCAGCTTCGGCTCCAGCTGCAGAGCTCCCGTCGCATCCTGGTCTCTTTCGAATACTTTGATGGCGTACCAGCGAACGAACTGGTTTTCGACTTTATCGGAGATAGATTCTTCGATGTGTGCGATGGCATGCTCGACACTGCCGGTGAATACAGACGGCAGGCGAAGCGATTTCTTATTCATAGCAAGCTCCATCGCCTTTTCAGCCGCTTCCCGGCAACCCTTGCCCTGCAGGGCAGAGATCTCTACGACCGGGCAGCCCAGCTCGGAGGAGAGTTTGTCGAAATCAATGATGTCGCCATTCTTTTTGACAAGGTCCATCATATTGATAGCCACGATCATCGGCAGACCGATCTCCACCAGCTGTGTCGTAAGGTACAGGTTGCGTTCCAGATTCGTGCCATCGATGATGTTCAGGATGACGTCCGGCTGTTCGTTCACCAGATAGTTTCTGGCGACTTTTTCTTCGAGCGTGTACGGAGAAAGGGAGTAGATCCCCGGCAGATCCTGGATGATGACATCCTTGTGTCCCTTGAGGATGCCGTCCTTCTTTTCGACTGTGACACCGGGCCAGTTCCCTACGTACTGGGAGCTGCCGGTCAGTTCATTGAATAATGTCGTCTTCCCGCAGTTCGGGTTACCCGCCAGGGCGATTCGTATAGACATATTTTTGTGTTCTCCTTCTTTGGCATTTGGGTGGGATTGGTTCTAGTTAGTGGTTTCAGGGTTCGGGGTTATGGTGGCGGCGCGGAAATTTAGAAAGCGCCGCGAGTTTTTGGAAATGCGTCAGCACTCACCGTGAACCCTGAAGTTTGAAAGCAGGGGTGAGTAGTTAGGGATTAGGAGTGACTGGTGACTTGGATTCTCCGGCATCGTCATCCCGAGCGCAGCCGAGGGATCTCTACTGCCCTGCGGGAATCAGTGTGTATGCGCCGAGGTAAAACGATGTATTGGCGCTGTCTCACATCAGGCAATGCGCGTTGTGCCATAGAGATTTCTCGGCTACGCTCGAAATAACGAAGGCGCGAAGCGCTATCAAAGCTCCGCGGCGCTTCAATTTTTTATGCGCCGCACCACCATTCCTAATTTCTCATTTTATTCTACTTCGATCGCTTCGGCTTCATCCTTACGGATGGAGAGCTCATAGCCGCGGACGGTGAGCTCGATGGGATCTCCCAGCGGAGCGACCTTGCGGACATAGACATCGACGCCCTTCGTGATACCCATATCCATGATGCGGCGGCGCAGCGGGCCTGCGCCAGTGATTTTCTTGACTTTGGCTGTGCTTCCGACAGCCACTTCTTTGAGTGTCATTCTATTCGTCCTTTCGTTTTGATAAGGGATAAGTGATTCGGTGTGACCGGCGGATGGTGAAAAAGACTCCCCGTTAAAAGAATATCCGCCCTGCCATAGAGCGATCGAGCGCGACACGGCTGCCTTTCACCTGTACGATCAAGTTGCCTCCCATCTGGCTGATAATGAGTACCTTCGCCGCAACGACGAATCCCAGATCTGCCAGATGCTGGCGAATCTCATCTTTCCCGGAGATCCGCGTGATCGTCACGGTGTCTCCTGCCTTGGCAAATACCAGAGGCATCATAGGCATCCTTCTTTCTGAAATGCAACTCTTCATTTCTTCACTTTCGCCAATATTATAGTTCCCCATTTTAAAATTAGTCAATAGCCCGAAATATTTTTATTAGATTAGCAATATGATTATTTACTATATCGTCTAATACAGGTTAGGATGATAACAAAAATCATATGGGCTTATTCTTAAATTTAGGCATTCAAAAAGCGCCATGCATTTGGCATGCCGCTTTTGTATTGCGTATTGTTTGTTGTTTTTCGTTTGGATTCTTTCTCCTTCCTCTGGAAGGAGGTGGCACGAAGCGCCGGAGATTGGCAGGCGGAACAAGGGAAACCTAATCCCTAGTCACCAGTCACTAGCTACCAGTCACCTTGCGATATGTACAGAAGCGATGCGGGAGCTTTCCCTCCCCCTCTATGCTCTCTTCCAGCTTCCAGCGGAAAGGATCGAAATCCGGGAAGTACGCATCGCCCTCGAAATCTTCCTCGATCTCTGTGATGTACATCGTATCTGCATAGGGCAGGAGCTCACGGTACATATGCTCGCCGCCGATCACGAAGCTCTCTCCTGCGGGCAGTGCCGCAAGCAGCTTCTTGACATCGTGGAAGAGAAGGACGCCCTCCGGCGCTTTGTAGTCCGGATTTCCTGTCAGCACATAATGGACACGGCCGGGCAGGACCTTGGGCAGACTCTCGAAGGTCTTTCGCCCCATGACGATGGGATGACCCATGGTGAGAGTCTTGAACCGCTTCAGGTCATCGGAAAGGTGCCAGATGAGCTGGTTATCCTTGCCGATGACACCGTTTCTGGCACGGGCAACAATGATAGAAAGGCTCATACGGACACCTCCATCGCGATCTTGTCATGGTGACGATAATTTTCCAGCTGGATGTCTTCAGGCTTAAAGTCATAGAAATCCTTCACATCCGGATTCAGGACGAGTCTCGGCGCTGCATAAGCCTCCGGCAGGCGCGAGAGCTGGAGCTTCAGCTGTTCCACATGGTTTTCGTAAATGTGCGCGTTATTGATGACATGCGTGAAGAGTCCCGGTCGAAGACCGCTCACCTGCGCGATCATGCAGATGAGCGCCGCGTACTGGGTCATGTTGAAGGGCACGCCGAGCCCCATATCTCCGCTGCGCTGGACGAGCATGCAGTTCAGGCGGCCGTCATTCGAAACATCCCACATGGTGAGGAAGGCACAGGGATAGAGTGCCATGTCAGGAAGATCCTTCACATTCCAGAGATCGACCACCATGCGGCGGCTCTCCGGGTCTTTTTTCAGCATGTCAAGGAGGGTGTCGACCTGATGGTACTTGCCGAGCTGATAGCCGTAGGCTTTCCCGATGGTGCCGTCCTCGCGCATCCACTCATCCCATACATGGCAGTTCCACTTCTGCAGCTCACGCACATCATTCGACTGCTTCTGCCAGATCCAGAGGATCTCTTTCACGGCTGTCTTGAAGGCGACGAATTTCGTGGTGAGGATGGGAAATTCCTTTTCCAGATCAAACTGCATGATCTGATGCGGCAGTTTGTAGGCAGGCATACCCGTGCGGTTCTCGCCGAGTGCGCCTTTGTCCAATATGTTTTTTACGATGCTGAGATATTCCTGATCAGCAAGACTCATGGTAGTGACTCCTTTGCTTGTATGTTGTCTGGAAATAGAGGCGAATAGGGATTTGAGATTAGAAGTGACGGGTGGCTAAGGGCTAGGGACTGGTGACTAGTGACTAGTAGCTAGGGACTAAGAGGCTAGGAGACTAGGAGACACCAGATTCCCCCGCATCTCCGCTTTCCTCGTCTGTCTTTCATACCGCCTGTACCCTATCCGCCCCTACGGGGTACTTCCCCGCAAGGGGTGGCTGACGATGCGAGGGAAGCCTGCTATCAAGAGACCTTTGGACATCGCACCCTATAGCGGCGAAGCCGCCACCACAACCTTGAACCCTGAACCAAGGATGAGTAGTTAGGGATTAGGATTGGTACTGGCGTTTTCCCGTATCGTCATGATGGCCGAAGTAGAGGGATCGTTGTCGTTTGCGGTATTTGCGTGAATGTTCGAAAAGGGAAAACAGGAAACCTGTATCCTGCAAACGTGGGGTCGGTCTCTCCTGCAAACTGCTTGCGTCAATGGTCATGAGCAGCGGCGTGCAAGAAAGATTTCTCGACTTCGCTCGAAATGACGAAACGCGCGAAGCGCTATCAAAATTCTGCGGCGCTTCTACATTCTTATGCGCCGTACCACCATTTCTCATTTCTCAGTCAAGCGAATCTTTCAAACGCAATCTATGGAACCGCCGCCCCACAGGCTGCCTCTAAAATCTACACCCGATCTCCCCAGATGCATTTCACGATCGCTTCTCCGTAGCGATCGACCTTTTTCGGGCCTATACCGCGGATGCGTTTCAGCTCCAGCTTCGTCTTGGGACGCCAGAAGGCCATTTCCTGCAGCTGCTCATCCGTGAAGATGCGATTCCGAGCCAGTCCTTCCTTAGCTGCGATCGCATTGCGGACAGAGAAAAGCTGCTGCAGGAGCTGGGCATCTGGATCCTTTTCTTCGATGACAGGCTCTTCTGCGCCGGTCCGGATGATCTCCAGAAAACGCTCGCCGTATTTCTGCAGCTTGAATGCGCCGACGCCATGCACCGCACCCATAGCTTCCATGGACTCAGGGCGCTCGCGTGCCATCGCTTCCAGTGTCGCATCCGAGAAGATGACAAAGGGCGGCACATGCTCTTCGGCCGCCAGTGTCCGCCGAAGCTCGCGCAGGGCTTCGAAAAGGCCGTCCCGGCTTTCGCGGCGGGGATCGAGATCCCGCTCGACCGCGGCGTCTTTCATCGCATCCTCTGCGCCGAAGGCAAGGCCGTAGACCTCTGCCTTCCCCGCAAGGACCTCTTTCGCTTTGTCCGTCAGCTTGAGTACGGGATAGGGCTGTCCGTCACGGAAGAGGTAGCCATCCGCGACGAAGCCGTTCAGCGCACTCTTGATATGGCCCAGCTTCTCAAAAGAGAGCTTGCCGAAAGTCGGCACCGTGAGGAGATCCTTCTCGATGAGCTCCTTTGTTTTCTTTCCTTTAAGGACAGCGGCGATGATGCTCGCTCCGTATCGCTCGCGGAGGGATAGAACGGTACGGAAAATGAGGACTGCCGCATCCGTGATCCTGACCTTGGCCGTCCGGTTCTCGCAGTTGCTGCAGTGCCCGCAGGGCTCCTTCACCCTTTCCCCAAAATAGGCGAGGACATAATTTCTAAGACACGAAGACGTCTGGCAATAGTCGATCATCGCATTCAGGCGCTGGTAATCCATCCGCTTCTGCTCCTCGCTCTGATTGCCATTCTCGATGAAGTATGTCTGGATATGTACATCCTTCCCGCTGTAGAGCAGGATGCACTCCGCCTTCGCTCCATCGCGTCCCGCGCGCCCCGCCTCCTGATAGTATGACTCGAGACTCTTGGGCATCTGGTAATGGATGACATAGCGCACATTGCTCTTGTCGATCCCCATGCCGAACGCATTCGTCGACACCATGACTGTCGTCCTGTCATAGGAGAAATCATCCTGCGCCTGCCTGCGTTCCTCGTCCGTCATGCCCGCATGGTAGCGCCCTGTCGTGATCCCCGCCTGAGAGAGCCTGTCATACATCTCATCCACCGCTTTTCGGGTCGCGCAGTAGATGATGCCGCTCTCCTTCCGGTGCGACTTCACATAGCGCAGGATGAAATACTCGCGATCCTTGCCCTGCATCACGCGGAAGGAGAGATTCGGCCGGTCAAGCCCAGTGCGGAAAACAGCCGCCCCGGAAAGCCCCAGACTTTCCTTCATATCCTGCTCGACGAGCGGCGTCGCCGTCGCGGTGAAGGCTGTCACGATGGGACGCTGCGGCAGGCTGTCGATGAATCTTTTGATCTTCCGATACGAGGGACGGAAATCATGCCCCCACTGCGACACACAGTGCGCCTCATCGACGACGATCATCGAGAGCGGCACCATGGAGAGACAATGCGTGAAATACGACGGCTCGAGCTTCTCCGGCGCCATGTAGAGCAGCTTGATCCGTCCGCGATACATGTCACGCAGCCGCTCGATCGACTCCTCGTAGGGGACCGTGCTGTTCACATAGGAGGCCGGGATTCCCTGCTCCGTCAGCGCCTCCACCTGATCCTTCATGAGGGAGATCAGAGGAGAAATGATGACCGTCCCCTTCGGGAGCAGCATCGCCGGGATCTGGAAGCAGATCGACTTCCCCGCACCTGTCGGCATGATGGCCATCACATCCTTCCCAGAAAGGATGGCAGAGATCACATCCTCCTGTACCGTGCGGAATGTGTCGTAGCCAAAATATTCCTTCAGTACGTCTTTGGGTTCCATAGCGCGCCTCCTTTCGATTCGAACATATTCATATTATTATAGCATAGATAAAGGGTTCGGGGTTCAGGGGTGTGGTGGCGGTTTCTCCGCAAGTATGTATGAGGCAATGACCGATTAAGAATCATTCTCGCCCCTTCCTCTGGAAGGGGCAGACGAGCGAAGCGAGGCGGGGTTGGCATCCTCGCATGTGAAAATACCGCTTCACGCAGCCAACCTCCGCCCCTTCGGGGCACCTCCTTCCAAAGGAAGGAGGGAGAAAAGTGGAGTGCGTTGACTGGTACCTAGGGTTGAGGTGGCGGCTTCGCCGCGATTGAGGACTCAGGTCGCAGCTGTTCTGGCATTCATTATCTCACATACGACGTTTCTCGTCGCTCAGGATGACGAAACGGGGCGATGCCCGAAGATCGGAGGATAGAAGTCAGATGTCTGATGTCTGATGTCTGATGTTTCCTAGTCTTATCCCTAGTCTCTAGCCACTCCTCCCTGCTTTCAAACTTCAGTCGATGTGAAATAACGATCATCTCATTTTCGCGTTCAATCTGCCGTGGGGGACTTGCAGCTCTCATAGGAGTGACCGGGAAACCTTATCCCAGCTGTTTTTCATGCCAGAGTCACCCTATCCGCCCCTACGGGGCACCTTCCCCTAGAGGGGAAGGCTGCGATACGAGAATACAATCTTCTAAAAAAAGACGGCAAAGCCGCCACGAGAACCCTGAACCAAATAAAAGCAAAGTAAAAAGGGGCGGTGAAGAAATGAGGGTTCATTTCTTCACCGCTCCTTTCTTACCCCTTAATAAATCATTTTTATAATAGCGCATTTGGTCGATATATAATAAAATAGATATGTAAGTTTGTATTCTATAATGCGTATGATATGAAAGGAGACTTTTATGAACCTGCTATTTACTGCACTCATTGTCGTATGGGCGGCCTGGCTCATTTTGAAGAAGTACAAGCCGCAGACCGTCCTTTTCGTAGCAGGCGGTCTTCTTCTCGCCGGCTCGATGATTATGAGCTGGGGCACGATCCTTCCCGCCGGAAAGAGCACCGGCATGTGGAGCTTCGATATTTTTGAACTCATCCGCACTCTTTTTGCGAACCGACTCTCCGGCCTCGGCCTCAACATCATGGCTGTCGGCGGCTTTGCACGTTACATGGATAAGATCGGCGCGAGCAATGCGCTGGTCGCCCTCACCATCCGTCCGCTGATGCTGCTGAAATCGCCCTACATCGTCATGAGCGCCTGCTGGGTACTCGGCATGTTCCTTGGGCTGGCCATCAATAGTGCCTCAGGCCTGGCCATGCTGCTCATGGTGACCATGTTCCCGATCCTTGTCGCACTCGGTGTCTCCCGCATCTCTGCGACCGCAGCCATCGCGACCACGCTCTGCCTTGACTGGAGTCCGTCAGATACCGGCACCATCTTTGCCGCTGAGATCGCAGGCTTCGATCCCGTCATCTACTGGCACACCTTCCAGATCCCGATCGCCTGCGCCGTCATTCCCTGTGTCGCCATCGCCCACTACCTCACGCAGAAGATCATGGATAAGCGCGACGGGCACATCGTGCGCGCTCTGGATCCGGCGGAAGTCTCTGTCAATATCGAGACTGAGGATGAAAAGAAAGCCGCGCTTTCCCATCCGCCGAAGATCTATGCCCTTCTTCCGATCATTCCTCTCGCTCTCATCCTCATCTTCTCGCCGCTCTGCCTCCCCGGCATCAAAATGAACATCATCATGGCGATGCTCATGGGGACCGCCATCGGCATGATCGCTCAGTTCTTCCGTACAAGAGACCTGAAGGAGACCTTCTCTGAGATCCAGATCTTCTTCGACGGCATGGGCAAGCAGCTCGCCAATGTCATCACCATCGTCATCGCCGGCGAATTCTTCGCGAAAGGCCTCACTTCCACAGGCTCCATCGATGCCATGATCCAGGGCGCCCAGACCACCGGCTTCGGCGCATCCGGCCTGACGCTTGTCATGATCGCCATCATCGCAGTCTGCGCCATCCTCATGGGCAGCGGCAATGCTCCCTTCTTTGCCTTTGCCAATCTCGTCCCGGCGATCGCTGCCAAGACAGGTGTAGCAGCCTCCTTCATGGTCCTCCCGATGCACCTCATCGCGAGCTCTGCGCGCGCCATCTCTCCGATCACCGGTGTCATTATCGTGGCCTCCGGCATGGCTGGCATCAGCCCCTTTGACCTTGTGAAACGCACAGCCATCCCGATGACTGTCTCCTGCATACTCATCGTCGTCGCGAACTTCGTGATCTTTGGATAAATAGTTGCTAGTTGCTAGTGACTAGTCACTAAAAAATAAAAGCGTAAGTGATATCGCACCGATAATCACTTACGCTTTTATTTTGGAGAGCGCTCAGAGCCAAGCCGGCCCCGCCGCTGTTCCTCCTTATTTTCCCGCTGCGAGCTTCACGATTTCCACCGCCTGCTTGGCGCATTTGACGAGGTCATCGATCACCTGATATTCCTCACTGGTGTGACATTTGAAATTTCCTGTACCGATCCCGACAGCGGCGATGCCGTGTTCATTGAAATGGTTCGCATCCATGCCGCCGCCCCCTTCCTTGAAGAAGGGTGCTGCCCCGACTGCCTCTGCCGCCTCTTTGGCCAGCACGCAGGGACGCGCGGTCTCTTCGAGCTTGAAGGCATGGTAAAGCGTATGCAGCTCGACCTCGATCTTCGTATGGTATTTCTCGGAGATCTTGTCTGCCGCCGCCTGAATATCGGCAGAGATCTGCTGATACTCCTTCGCATCGCGGCTTCTCTGCTCGCCGGTGATCGTCACGAGATCGCAGACGACATTGGTCGCACTTCCCGCCTCGATGATAGAGAAATTCGCCGTCGATACCGGTGAAAGCCGGCCATCCGGAAGATGCATGATGAGATCCGCAGCTACCTTCAGCGCATTCAGTCCTTTTTCCGGTTCATTGCCCGCATGCGCCGTCACGCCATGCACACGGATCGTGACACGCCCCTTGCTCGGAGCGGCAAGGACGATGGTCCCCGCCTTGCCGGAGGCATCATATACGAAAGCACTCTTCGATCGGAACTGGGAAAAATCATACTGGCGCGAGCCTTCGACGCCCGTTTCCTCACAGACAGAGAAGGCCACTTCGATCAAGCCATGCGGGATCTGCTTCTCTTTCACTTCGCGAAGCATTGCAAGGATCGCTGTGACGCCGCCGATGTCATCGCCTGCCAGGATCGATGTCCCGTCCGAGACGATCTTCCCTTCCGCTTCCTGCACGATAGGAACAATGTGCCCATGATTTCCCACGCGGTCCATATGCGCGGAGAAAAGGATAGGCTCGCCATCCGTATTTCCGGGAAGCCGTGCATAGAGATTGCCCGCATTGCCTCCGAGCACCTCGCCTGCTTTGTCTTCCGTCACGGTGAGACCAAGCGCCATGAGCTTCTCCTTCAGCACATCAGCGATCGCCCGCTCGTCACGCGAGTGGACCTCGATGGAAACCAGTTCTTTAAATTCATCAATGATACGTTTCTGATCCATGAGAGGACTCCTTTCTGAAATGAGAAATGAGAAATGCTAGGGAAACGCTGATTAAATCGCAGAGTCCGATTTGGTATGTATTTTCTACAATGCTTCGTCATAACCCGCCTTAAATAGCTCGCTATTCGCGGCGGCTTATTCCTCGCCTTGTATGAAAATACAAGAGCCAAGTCGGACAACGATTGAATCAGTGTTTCCTTAGGGCGGCGCATAAAAATCAGAAGCGACGCAGTGTATAAATAATGGCGATGCCCGAAAGTAGCATTCAAGTCACCGGTCACTTTGCGTCCCTAATCCCTAGCCACTCATCCTTGGTTCAGGGCTCAAGGTTGTGGTGGCGGCTTCCTTCGTATTGTCAGCCTTCCCCTCTAGGGGAAGGTGCCCCATAGGGGCGGATAGGGCACAGGCGGTATGAAAGACAGATGAGGAAAGCGGAGATGCGGGGAAATTTGATATCTCCTAGTCTCTTAGTCCCTAGCTACTAGTCACTAGTCACAAGCCACCAGTCACTGCCTTCTCCTCTTTCTATGCGGATGATAGAGCTGCCAGTGGAAGTGGATCGCACAGAAGCGAAGAAGTGTCACGCAGGAAAAAGCGATCCAAGAGGACACGGAGAGCTCCAGCTCCGTGAAATGACGCAGACAGCAGAGGACAAGGCCGCCTGCGATGGATGCGATGGCGTACACATCCATGTACAGCACGACAGGCATGCGCCGCGCCATCATATCCCGCAGCATACCGCCGCCGACCGCCGTAATAAGCCCGAGCATGGTCGGCAGAAGGAAACGGTACGAGTCAGGGTACTGGTAGAAGGCCGTCAATGCCCCCGTCACCGTGAAAGCCGCAAGCCCCACCGTATCCGAGATATTGTACATGAAAGTGATGTAGCGCTCATTCTCCCTCGATACGCGATAGACCGGATAGAGAAAAGAAATGATGAGCGCCGTGATGATGGAAACAAAGAGCCCGCCGGGACTGCGAAGCACCGACGGCGGCGTGATGCCGCAGAGCACATCACGCACCATCCCGCCGCCTACGCCGGTCATGACAGCAAGCACGGTGATGCCGAAAATATCCATACGCCGCGACAGTCCCACCACAGCGCCGGAAAAGGCAAAGGCGATGGTGCCGAGCGTTTCAAAAATGAGCCAGGTGATGGTCATGGGAGATCCTTTGAAAAAATGGAAAAAGGGTTCAGGGGGAACACTAGGCAATATGTCGGATATAGTTAGGAGTTAGGAATGAGGAGTTAGGAGTGTAGGTACAGCGCACAAAATTTGGAAGCGCTGTGAAATTTTATATAAGTAGCACATAAATGGAAATATAAAAAGGGGTATCGGGGCGCCATAAAGTTTGTGCGCCCCTTCCGCCACTCCTCACTCCTAATTCCTCACTCCTCACTTTTAGCGCAAATGTTTCACCGCTCTATTGACCCATATTCAGAAATATCAAGCGCTATTCAAAATACCACACGCAACGCCGCATAGCAGAGATTCACATAGCCCTGTGCAAGCGGGCCGATGATGCGGTTCACCCAGCCGGAGAATACGATGAGCATCAGGATGACGAAGCCGTAGCGCGCATTAAAGTTTTCAAATTTCCAGGCAAGCTCTCCGGGCAGCACGGTAGAGACGATCTTCGAGCCATCGAGCGGCGGTATCGGGATCAGATTGAAGAAAGCGAACCATACATTGTACATCATGATCCACTGCAGGAAATAGAAGCCGCCGTCACCGAGCATGCCGATACGCCCCAAGATCGTGATGAGAAGCAGCGAAAGGAATGCCAGGAAAAGATTCATGCCCGGGCCTGCGAAGGATACCTTCAGCATCCCCATGCGATAATTTTTATAATAGCGTGGATCAATGTCTACCGGCTTCGCCCAGCCGAATCCGCAAAGTACGAGAAGGAGAGTCCCCATCATGTCGAGATGCGCCATCGGATTGATGGTCAGCCGCCCCATACGGGACGGCGTGGGGTCGCCCAAAGCATCGGATACGGCGGCGTGCGCGTACTCGTGCATCGAGAGCGCGATGAGGAGCGCCGGAGCGCGATAGATTAACGTAGATAGGTCGAGAAAGTCAAACATGGGGACTCCTTAGAAAAAAGGTTCAAGGTTCAGGGTTAGCTCATGGGGCGTGCCGCCCTTTGATTGTTTGCGAAAGAGGTTCAGCAGGTTCTATAGGTTCTACGGGTTCAACAGGGGGTGGTGCGGCGCATAAAAATCAGAAGCGCCGCGGAGTGTAAATAATGGCGATGGCCGAACGTGGTATTTAGTCACCAGTCACTAGTCACTCCTAATCCCCAATCCCTAGCCTCTCATCCCTGCTTTCAAACTTCAGGGTTAACCCGTGGGACGTGCCGCCCTATGATTGCGGATGAAAGCTCTACTTCGAGTGAGGAATGAGAAATTCGAAATGAGAAATGGTGATGCGGCACAAACAATAATGAAGCGCCGCAGAATTTTGATAGCGCTTCGTGCGTATCGTCAGTACGACTTCTAATCCCTAATCCCCAGCCGCTAACTACCAGTCACTAGCCACTAGCCACTCTCATTCATCCGCCGGATGATTGCTGTGGATCTCTGCGGTCACGGGATGGAGCGTGCAGCTGCCATAGGCAGAGAGCACGGTGAGCAGCGCGGCGCGAGAGGCCTCGCTTTCAAAATGTGCGTCGATGAAAATTTTCTTTCCATCATCCACCGCATAGCTGTGAAGGATGTGGTACTCTGTCGTCTTCACGAAAGCGAGGAAATCCTGTTTCTTATCTTCATGCAGCGTGAGCTCGAAAATGCCGTGGACGGCGTAGCCGAAGACAGGGCAGTTCACATTGACCGTATAGCGCTCGACGATGCCCAGATCCTGCAGCCGCTCCAGCCGATTCTTCACCGCCTGACTCGTGAGGTACACCTGCCGCCCCAGATTTGTCATGGAAATGCGGCCATTCTTTTTGAGTGCATTGATGATTTTGATATCGGTTTCATCTAATTCTTTCGGAATCATACGGACGCCTCTTTTCTGTCAGTAGTTTATGAGTATTTCTATAAATCTATTATAACCGAAATTGAATTTCTGAGAAAGAGTGAGGGGAAAATAGGGGCAAGGTTTAGCCAATGGGGCGTGCGGTTCCTTACTTGCACGAGAAAGAGGTTCAGCAAGTTCTATAGGTTCAAAAGGGTTGGTGCGGCGCATAAAAAGTCAGAAGCACCGCGGAGTATAAATCATGGCGATGCCCGAAGAAAGGCGGAATGACAGGTTTCCCGAGAGTGTAGAATGGTTTGTGTAAATAAGATTTTCTTGAGTTTACACAAGCTTTCAAGGTCTAAAACAAACCATAAAAGAGACTG
>UQQQ01000046.1 GCA_900543165.1 uncultured Dialister sp.
GATGGAGACCGCACCGGCGCAGGCGATCGGGTTGCCGCCGAAGGTGGAGCCGTGGGTGCCGTAGGTGAAGACGTCCTGCGTCTTTTCGCCGAACATCGTCGCGCCGATCGGCAGACCGCCGCCGAGGCCCTTGGCGGTGGAGACGATATCGGGCTGTACATCGAAATTCATGTAGCCGTAGAGCTTGCCCGTGCGGCCGTTTCCGGTCTGTACTTCATCGACGATGAGGAGAATGTCGTGCTCCTTGGCATACTTGTTCACGCCTTCGAAGAAATCTTTGTCGAGCGGATGCACGCCGCCCTCGCCCTGAATGGACTCCATCATGACGGCGCAGACATTCGGATTCTTTTCGCAGAGGTCGATGAAGGCGGGAAGGTCATTCGCCGGGGTGTAGAGGAAGCCTTCGGTCAGCGGGAAGAAATTCTGATGGAAAACGTCCTGACCGGTCGCAGCGAGCGTCGTGACGGTGCGGCCGTGGAAGCCGTTGATGAGGGTCACGATGACGTTGCGGTCTTTGCCGTACTTGTCGATGGAGTACTTGCGCGCGCCTTTGATGGCACATTCATTCGCTTCCGCGCCGGAGTTCGAGAAGAAGACCTTCTTCATGCCGGTCTTTTCGCAAAGCAGTTCGGCAAGCTCTGCATCGGGCTTCGTATAGTACAGGTTCGAGATATGGTTCAGCGTGTGGAGCTGCTTTTCCACAGCGGCCATCCATGGTTCGTGGGCAATGCCGAAGATGTCGACGCCGATCCCGCTGCCGAGGTCAATGTATTCCTTGCCGTCCTCGTCGGTGAGGATCGATCCCTTGCCGCTCACAAAGCAGACAGGGTAACGGTGGTAGGCATGTGCGATGTATTTCTGATCTTTTTCGATGGTATTCATATATAGGCTCCTTTGAGGAATGGTTCAATGGGTTCATGAGGTTCTGAAGGTGCAATGGGGGTGATGCGGCGCATGAAAATATGGAAGCGTCGTAAATTTTAGATGAGCGATACTCCCGTATCGTCATAAGGATCGAAGTGGAGGAATCTTTTTCGTTTGCGGTTAATTATGACTGTTAGAGGAAGGGAAATAGGAAACACCGTACTATAGGAAAGCTGGGGAAACGCTGATTAAATCGCAGAGTCAGATTTCATATGGATTTTTATACATAGCTTCGTCATTATCCTCCTTAAATAGCTCGCTATTCGCGTCGGATGATTCCTTGCTCTGTATAAAAATCCAAGAATGAAATCTGACAACGATTTAATCAGTGTTTCCCTGGAAATACGGCGTTTCATGCATAGGGATATCGAGAGAGTTTTTCAAAGGAATACAACAAAGATTCCTCGGCTGCGCTCGGAATGACGATACGAGAGGACGATAGCTTCACTTACTTTTTCTCTCGAGGCTTGGTTTGGGCGGAATTTCTAATCCCTAATCCCTAATCCCTAATCCCTAGTCACCAGTCCCTAGTCCCTAGTCGCCAGTCCCTAGTCCCTAGTCGCCAGTCGCCAGTCGCCAGTCACCAGCCACCAGTCACTACTCGACAAACATAGTTCCGAGTCCTTCGTCTGTGAGGAGCTCGATCAAAAGGGCGTGGGGGACTTCGCCATTGATGATGAAGACCTTCTTCACGCCATCCTTGATGGCATCGGTGCACGCATCGACTTTCGGGATCATGCCGCCATTGATGGTGCCGTCTCTTTTGAGGGCTTCCGTCTCTACGACAGTCAGCTTATGGAGGAGGCTGTCTTTATCCTTCGGGTCTTTCATGACGCCGTCGATGTTGCTCATGAAGACGAGACACTCAGCGTTCAGCGCCGCGGCGATCTTGGTAGCGGCCGTGTCTGCATTGATGTTGTGCGGCTGTCCCTGGCTGTCGACACCGACGGAGGAGATGACGGGGATGAATCCGGCGGAGAGTGCGCTGTCGATCACGGCCGTGTCGATCTGGTCGATCTCTCCCACAAGTCCCAGCTTCTCGTTCTTGGTGTGGACCTGGATCATATCGCCGTCGATGCCGCAGAGGCCGATGGCTTTGCCGCCAAGGGCGCTAAGGTAGGCGACGAGGCCTTTATTGACTTTGCCGGCAAGCACCATCTGCACGACGTCCATGGTATCTTTATCTGTGACGCGAAGACCATTCTCGAAGTGCGACTCGATCTTCAAAGCGTCCAGCATGGCATTGATGTCCGGACCGCCGCCATGGACGAGGATGACATTCACGCCGATGAGATGGAGAAGAAGGATGTCCTGCATGACGTTCTTCTTCAGGACGGGATCGGTCATGGCATTTCCGCCGTACTTGGCGACGACGTATTTACCGGTATATTCTTTGATGTAGGGGACGGCCTGTGTCAGGATTTCCGCCCGAATGGCATTGTCTGTAGTCATGGGAGCTCCTTTGTGGGGGAAAACAGGTTCAATGGGTTCAGGGTTAGCCCGTGGGCGGGGCGCCCATGGATTATGAATGAAAGTGGCGGCTTCGCCGCGAATATATATGGGGCGATGCCCGAAGGTGGTATTTAGTCACCAGTCACCAGTCTCTAGTCACCAGCATTTAGTCTACCACAAGCCCTGTTTCCGGAGGAAGACCCAGCATGATGTTCATGCACTCGATGGCAGCACCGGAGGCGCCTTTGCCGAGGTTATCAAACAGGGATACGACCTGGATGCGTTCATCGTTGCCGGTGATATAGAGGGTCATGGAGTCTTTGCCTGCATTTTCATTGGCGGCGAGGAAGAGCGCATTGGTTTCCTCAGTCGAGAGCGGGGAGACTTTGATGAATTTCGAGTCCTTGTATTGTTTTTCAAAAATGGTATGGAAGTCTTCCAGTGTGATGTCGCCGGGAAGACCGCAGGGGAGCTGGAGGAATCCGGTGTGGAAACCGACAGTGACTTCCATGCCGGCGTAGTAATCCGCGACGATGGGCGAGAAGAGCGGTGTCTCGCAGAGATTGCAGACCTTCATGATCTCCGGAAGATGCTTGTGCTTCTGGGAGAGACCGTACTGGCGGGGAGAGGCGAGCGGAAGAGTCTTTTCCTCTTCGTATTCCTTGATCATTTTTTTGCCGCCGCCGCTGTAGCCGGTGAGGGATACGATGTGGAGCGGGTAATTGATCGGAAGGACGCCTGCGTGGACGAGCGGATACAGGATAGAGATCGCGCCGCTGGCGTGGCAGCCGGGGACGGCGACCTTCTGTGCTTGGCTGATGGCCTTGTACTGCTCCTCGGAGAGTTCAGGGAAGCCGTAGACCCAGTCTTCCTTGGTGCGGTGGGCCGTGGAGGTGTCAAGGATGCGGATGCCGGTGCCTTCGGTGGCTTTCACGATCTCGCGGGAGGCATCATCGGGGAGACAAAGGAACATGAGATCTGCATTCTTGGCATATTCCACGATGGTGGGGATATCTTTTCTTTTTTCATCGGGGAGAGAGAGGAGCTCGATGTCGCTTCGGGAAATCAAACGATCGTGCAGTCTCAGGCCCGTGGTCCCCGATTCACCAACAATGAATACTTTCGGCAGTTTTTGCGTAGTCATAATGATTTCCTCCTCTCTTACTTTTCGATGGGATAGTCAGCAAAGGTAGCGACCATGACGGCTTTGATGGTGGGCAGGCGGTTCGCTGCTTCCTCAAAGGCGAGTGAGAACGGTGCTTCGAAAACGTCGTCGGAGACTTCGATGCCGTCCAGGCCGAAGCGTTCGTAGATGTCTTTTCCGACTTTGGTCTCTGTATTGTGGAAGGCCGGCAGGCAGTGGCAGAAGACGGTGTCCGGATTTCCTGTGTTCTTGATCATGTCCATGGTGATGCGGTAGGGCATAAAGAGCTTGATGCGGTCGCCCCAAAGTTCATAGGGGTCGCCCATCGTCACCCAGACGCCGGTGTAGATGACGTCGAGACCCTTGACGCCTTCGACCGGGTCATCAGTGAAGGTGAAGGTCGCGCCCGTCTTCTTTGCGATTTCCTTGCACTTGGCGGTGAAGTCATCTTCCGGGAAGAACTGCTTTGGCCCGATGATGCGGAAGTCCATACCGGCAAGGGCGGCACCCGCCATGAGGGCGTGTGCCATATTTGACTGGCCGTGTCCGACATAGGCATAGGAGATCTGGTTCAGCGGCTTTTTGAAATGTTCTTTCAGCGTGAGGAAATTCGCGAGCGTCTGTGTCGGATGGTCGTAATCGGTGAGGCCGTTCCAGACCGGGACACCGGCTTTTGCGGAGAGTTCTTCGACAGCGCTTTGGGCGAATCCGCGGAATTCGATGGCATCAAACATGGAGCCGAGCACGCGGGCGGTGTCCGCGATGGACTCTTTCTTGCCGATCTGGCTTCCGGTCGGGCCGAGGTAGGTGGTGTAGGCTCCCTGGTCGCGTGCGGATACTTCGAAGGCGCAGCGCGTGCGGGTGGAGTCTTTCTCAAAAATAAGGGCAAAATTTTTGCCCTTTAACAGTTGGGCTTCTTTGCCTTCTTTTTTATCTTTTTTCAGCTGGGCCGCGAGGTCCAGGTAGTAGGCGAATTGCTTGGGCGTATAGTCGAGCATCGTGAGGAAGGATTGATGTAAGACTGGGTTCATGGTGGGATCTCCTATGGGGTTCAATGGGTTTAGGGTTCAGGGTTCGAGGTTCGAGGTTCGGGGTGCCTCGTCCACTGATTGTGGATGAAAGCTTTGCTCGCTAGTTAGGAGTGCTGGTGCGGCGCATAAAAATATGGAAGCACCGCAGAGTATAGATAGTGGCGATGCCCGAAAGTGGCATTTAGTTACCAGTCACCAGTCACTCGAGGCTCCTAATCCCTCATCCCTGCTTTCAAATTTCGCGTGGTTTATGTCATTTACTGATTCAACGCTTCGATCGCCGCTGCGGCTTCCATCGTGACGCCTAAGGGGAGGATGGATTCATCGATGGCGAAGCTGGCATTGTGAAGCGCCGGTGTGCCCGGTTTGCCGGTACCGAGCCACAGGAAGGCACCGGGGAATTTTTCCAGATAGGAGGAGAAGTCTTCGGCGCACATGGACGGGTACTGCGGCTGGGTCAGGTGTTCTTCACCGACGTAAGTTTTTCCGATTTCCTGCAGGAACTGGATCTTTTCCGGCGTATTGATGGTGGCGCTGTGGCCGCGGACGTAGTTCAGCTCCGAGTGTGTACCGAACATCACATCGAGTCCCTTCAGGATCTCACCGAGGCGCGCTTCCATCTTGTCGCGCAGCGCCGGTGTGTAGGTGCGGACGGTGCCCTCAAGGTAGGCATCTTCGACGCCGACATTGTAGCGGGTGCCTGCATTCATCAGGCCGATGGTGCAGACGACGTTTTCCATCGGGTTCATCTCGCGGGAAATGAGGGACTGCACGTCGATGATGAAGTGCGCGGCAGCGACCAGTGCGTCGGTGCCGTTGTGCGGCTGCGCTGCATGGGTGGATTTCCCTTTCACATGGACGTAGAAACGGTCCGAAGCGGCCATGAGATTGCCCGGCTTTAAGCCGATGACGCCGACGGGGAGCTCCGGCCAGACGTGAAGGCCATAGATCTCAGAGACATCATCGAGCTTGCCGCTCGTTGCGATGTGACGGCCGCCGCCGATCGCCGCCTCTTCTTCAGCCGGCTGGAAGACCAGCTTGACTGTCCCCTTGAGCTGGGGCTTCATCTGGTTCAATACAGCGGCCGCTCCGAGGAGGATCGCCATGTGGCTGTCATGGCCGCAGGCGTGCATCTTGCCTTTGTTCTTCGAGGCGAAGGGGAGTCCTGTCTGCTCGGTGACGGGCAGCGCATCCATGTCTGCGCGGAGAGCGACGGTCTTGCCGGGCTGGTCGCCTTTGATCGTGCCAAGGACGGCGGTGCCGAAGAAGCCTGTCTCGAATGGGATGCCGAGCTTCTTGAGCTCTTCCTGAATGTAGAGGGATGTCTCTTTTTCTTCACCGGAAATTTCCGGGTAGGTATGGAAATGGCGGCGCCATGTCACGACCTGTGGTGTGATTTCTTTGACTTTTTCTTTGATTTCTTTTTCAAACATGAGTGATTCTCCTTTGAGGAAGAAAGCTGGTTTATGCACATTATACAGTTCTATTCATTTTCAGAAAGTGAGAACTCCTTGTAAATATTGGGTAAAACGAGCCTTCTTCGTAAATAGTCTTGATTTGAATTGTGATAATTATACAACTAAGAGAATAAACATGCAAGGGGAATTTAGAATATTTTTTGTAACTGGTATAGTGACTGGTGACTGGGTATCAGACATCAGATATCAAACAAGGCAAGCCCGTGGGGCGGGGCGTCCTTTGATTGTGGATGCAAGCTCTGCTCGAATGAGGAATTAGGAATGAGGAATGAAAGTGGCGGCTTTGCTGCGAGTATATATGAGGCGATGGCATGCCCGAAGGTAGTATTCAAGTCATCAGTCACAAGTCACTAGTCACTCGAGGTTCCTAATCTCTGCTCTACTTTTATTTCTAATTTTTATATCAGCCTATTCCTACCCCTTTCGCCTATGTTATAATAAGAATGCTATGCAGGCATCAAGAGAACGGACAATCGAACGAAACAGTCATGGGAGAGACGCTTGCAGCGTTCTCTTTTTTTATGCCCGGCGAGACGCCGGAAGATGCGAAACGCATGAGGAAATGGATTTCCCCCAGAGCCTGCTATATACATACATATCATATAAACAGTCAAAAGGGCGGAGGACGCCCAGCGTACCCATGAGCGCACACAGGAGGAACTATGTACGACACATTCACCGAACTCGGCGTGAAGCCGGAAATTTTGAAAGCCGTAGAGGATATGGGCTTTGAAGAACCGACCCCCATCCAGAAAGCCGCTATCCCTACCGCGCTCACCGGGAAAGACCTGATCGGACAGGCGCAGACCGGCACCGGCAAGACCGCTGCTTTTGGCATTCCGATCCTGGAGCGGATCAACATTTCCGAGAAGGGACCGCAGGCCGTCGTCCTCTCGCCGACCCGTGAGCTTGCCATCCAGTCTGCGGAAGAGATCAACCATCTGGCCCAGTACATGCCGATCCATGCACTGCCGATCTACGGCGGACAGGATATCGAGCGCCAGTTCAAAGCGCTCAGAAAGCACCCGAATATCATCGTCGCGACCCCGGGCCGTCTGATGGACCACATGAAGCGCGGCACCATCGATCTGTCTCATGTGCAGATCCTCGTGCTGGACGAAGGCGATGAAATGGTCGATATGGGATTCATCGATGATATCCGCACCATTCTGGCCGGCATTCCGGAAGAGCGCCAGACCATGTTCTTCTCCGCGACCATGCCCGCACCGATCCGCGAGCTGGCGGAAACCTTCCTGAAGGAACCGGAAATCGTGAAGATCAAAGCAGCGACTGTCACCATCGATCTCATCGAGCAGGAATACATCGAGCTGCCTGACCGTCAGAAATTCGATGCGCTCTGCCGTCTGCTCGACATGCAGGATCCGGAGCTCGCGATCGTCTTCGTCCGCACGAAGCGCCGCTGCGATGAAGTGACAGAAGCTCTGAAGAAGAGAGGATACATGGCCGAAGGACTTCACGGAGACCTTTCGCAGCAGAAACGAGACACCGTAGTCCGTCAGTTCAAGGAAAGCACCATCGACATTCTGGTAGCGACCGACGTCGCTGCCCGCGGTCTTGATATTTCCGGCGTCACCCACGTTTACAACTTCGACATGCCGCAGGATCCGGAGATCTATGTCCACCGTGTAGGTCGTACCGGCCGCGCAGGACAGACAGGACTTGCGACGACCTTCGTCATTTCCAGAGAAATGGGCCAGCTCCGTGACATCGAGCGCGTCATCCGCCGCCGCATCAAGAGACGCGCAGTCCCGACTCTCTCTCAGGTCATCGAAGGAAATCAGAAGGCTGCCATCGAAAGTCTCTCGGATACCGCGCAGGCAGGAGGGCTCGAAGACTATAGAGAAAGCGCCGAAGACCTTCTGAATGATGTCGACTCCATCTCTCTCGTCGCTGCAGCGATCAAGCTCCTCACCAAGCAGCCGGACGTCACTCCGGTCAATATCACCGAAGAGCTTCCGAATTTCCGCAGAAGAAGAGGCAATGGCCCGCGCCGCCACTTCGATGGCGGAGACCGCCCGAGAAGACGTTTCCACGGGGAAGGCCGCGATGGGGCAGAAGGCCGTGATGGCCGCCGCTTCGACGGACGCCGCCGCCGTTTCGATAATAACAAAAACGGCTGCCGCGATAACCGCGGGAAGGACAGCAAGGGCGCGCATGAATCGAATTTCAAGCCGTATTTCAGAGAAGGAAACTAAGGAAACGCTGATCCAATCTGATAACGATTGAATCAGTGTATTCCTAAGAAATGTGAATCGGAAAGCTCGCACTCTTTGGAGTGCGGGCTTTTGTCATGGGGAAATAGGCTTAGGGTTAGCCTATGGGGTGTCGCGCCCCCTTGATTACGATTGAAAGTCTCACTAGAACGAGAAATGAGAAATGCGAAATGTTGGTGCGGCGCATAGGAACATAGAAGCGCCGCGGAATTTTGATAGTGCTTCGTGCTGTCGTCATCGGAAGCGTAGCCGAGGGATCTTTCTTGCACTGCGGTCAGTATCACATAAGCACCGGTACGGAAACGACGCCTTAGTGCTACGTATTTTTGCTTTCACACATCCTTCGTTTAGCGGTCTGCAAGAAAGATTTCTCGGCAACGCTTTCAATGACGATACGAGAGTCTGATGTCTCCTAGTCACTAGTCACTCCTAATCCCTAATCCCTAGCTACGAATCCCTACCCCCTGCTTTCAAACTTCGGGGACAATGGGTTCAAAAGGTTCAGCGGGTTCAAAAGGTTCAACGGGGGCGGTGCGGCGCGAAATAAAAAAGCGCCGCGGAGTTTTGATTAAATATATGAGAATACGTCGTTCATGCAAGATGGGAAACCTGTTGAACCTTCAGAACCTATAGAACCTGTTGAACCTTCCCCGAACCTTGAACCCTGAACCCATCAACCTTCCCTCAAACTTTCTATTGACATTTCCTCTAAGAGTAGTAAAATCAGATATACAATAAAAGAATGAAAGACAGAGAACGAGAGAAACAGCGACAGATGGCATAGAGAGCTGACGGATGGTGGAAGTCAGTGCAGAAGACGCTGCAGCTCACTCGGGAGTCTCAGGGATGATAAGTCTCTGACGCCGCCGGCGTTACGGGCAGGAAAGGCAAAGAACAGGACAGGATCGATCATGAGGAAGTCCCAGAGAGCTGCTGGATGGTGAAAAGCAGTACCGGTCATGATGGATGATTATCCCCTGTGAGCCCCTTTTTCGAACGGAGTAGGGAAAGGCGCAGGTCCGCGTTAGGGACGAATTGAGTATAATGTAGGGTGGTACCGCGCATGTCGCCCCTACTTCCGAAAGGAAGTAGGGGCGTTTTTTGTTCTTCCGAAAGGAACGCGGACTGCTGCATTTGAAAGCTGGGATGAGGGATTAGGAGCCTCGAGTGACTAGTGACTGGTGACTAAATACCACTTTCGGGCATCGCCACTATCTATACTCTGCGGCGCTTCCATATTTTTATGCGCCGCACCAGCACTCCTAACTCCTAACTCCTAACTCCTCACTGGCGAGCAAAGCTTTCATCCACAATCAGTGGACGAGGCACCCCACGAGCGAACCCCGAACCCTGAACCCTGAACCCGCTGACTCATTCTTTTATAGAACAACAGGCAATACAGAAGACACAGTCTTCTTATTTTGAAAGGAGAGATTGCTATGGCAATTCGTTTTTCTGATGTACTCGAACAGATGGGTCCTTCTGACCTTGGTCCCCTCCTGGCTCTGACCGCGCAGCCGGATATCATTTCTTTTGCAGGCGGTCTGCCGGCTCCGAAGACTTTCCCGCTGAAGGAACTCACCGAAGTCGCTATCAAAGTCCGTGAAGAAGATGGCGCCGGCGCTATGCAGTACGGCCCGTCCCTCGGTTTCCTCGGCCTGCGTGAAGCCATCGCTGATCGCATGAACAAAATGTACATGCCGATGGGGATGGAAAAAGTTGAAGCGAAGAACATCATGATCGTTACCGGCTCCCAGCAGGGTCTTGACATCACCGGCCGTGTCTTCCTGAACAAAGGCGACGTCGTTCTCTGCGAAAGCCCGACCTACCTCGGCGCTATCGGTGCCTTTGATTTCGAACAGCCAAGATACATCGAAGTCCCGACCGATGATGACGGCATCATTCCGGAAGAACTGGAAAAATATCTGGAATCCACCCCGAACGTCAAATTCATCTACGTCATTCCGAACTACCAGAACCCGACCGGCCGCTGCATGTCCCTCGAACGCCGCAAGAAAATGATGGAACTCGTCACCAAGTATGAAATCCCGGTTTTCGAAGACAACCCCTACGGCGATCTGCGCTTCGAAGGTGAAGAAATCGCTCCGCTCATCACCATGGATCCGAAACACCTCGTCATGTACTCCGGCACCTTCTCCAAGACGCTGGCTCCTGGCATGAGACTCGCATGGATGGTCTGCAATGATGAAATCCTCGCGAAGATGGATCTCGTCAAAGGCTCCACCGACCTTGCTACTCCATCCGTCACCCAGCGTGAAGTCGCTATGTACATGAGGAACTATGACTTCGAAGGACACGTCCAGGATAACTGCAAGCTGTATGGACATCGCCGTGACGTCATGTGCAATGCCATCAAAGAATACTTCCCGAAGGATGTCAAATGCACCTATCCGCATGGCGGCCTCTTCCTGTGGGTCGAACTGCCGGAAGGCTGCAACTCCCGCGACCTCTTCAAGTACGCACTGGAAAGAAAAGTCGCTTACGTACCGGGCGATGCTTTCTTCCCGGAATCCGGCAAGAAGAACTTCTTCCGTCTGAACTTCTCCTACAATGACGACGATGTCACCGTAGAAGGCGTAAAGAGACTCGCTGATGCGCTCAAAGCGTACCTCGCTGACAAGAAATAATCGAGAAACGTTGATCTGAAGGGGCTGTGAAGAAATGAGGATTCATTTCTTCACAGCCCCTTTTTACTTTGCTTTCATTTGGTTCATGGTTCAAGGTTCAGGGCTCTCGTGGCGGCTTCGTCGCCTTTTTTTAGAAGATGGTATTCTCGTATCGCAGCCTTCCCCTCTAGGGGAAGGTGCCCCGCAGGGGCGGATAGGGTGACTATGGCATGAAAGACAGTTGGGATAAGGTTTCCCGGTCACTCCTATGAGAGCTGCAAGTCCCCCGCGGCAGATTGAACGCGAAAATGAGATGATCGTTATTTCACATCGCCCTTTTGCGAGCCTTGCAAAGGAAGAAAGGGCGGTGCGGGCTTCCCTGCGAAGCGGCATAGCAGGAAGGGAAATGGCATGGGGCGGCAGAGAGCCGCATCTTCCCATTGTGGAAAATGGTTTCATGCCCTATACTTACTGGTGACTGGTGACTGGTGACTGGTGACTGGTGACTGGTGACTGGTGACTGCGCTCATCCTTTAAGCGGTCTGAAAACCTTTGTTTTGGAAACACTAGGGAAACACTGATTAAATCGTTGTCAGATTTTACTCTTGAATTTTTATGCATAGCGAGGAATAACCTGACGCGAATAGCGAGCTATTTAAGGAAGGCTATGACGAAGCTATGCATAAAAATTCTTGTAAAAGCTGACTCTGCGATTGAATCAGCGTTTCCCTTATATCAATTTACGCTTTATTTCTGATTTTCATTTTTTATCGCCCAGGAGGCACTATGCCATTTACTTTGACCTGCCACGTGTGTGGACAGAAGCTCACCCTTTTCGATCTGGATGTGAAGAAAAGGAAGGGGACGATCCGATGCAATCACTGCGGGGCCAAAATCAATTATGATCTGGACCAGAGAAAGATTCAGCAGTCTGGCTTCTGGGCGGAGCGGGAGCCTGCCTTTGATCCGCGGGCGAAGAACCGTCTCATGCAGCAGATCGAGCGCGAAGAAAAGAGACGGGGGAAAGCGGTGGAGGCGGAGAGCGCAAGTGCGAAAGCGCCGCAGCATACGTTTGCCGAGAGCCCCTTTGCAGCGAAGGCAGGCTTTGCGAAGTTTGATCTGAAGACCGGAGAAATCGTGGGAGCCGGCGCTACGGCGAAGACAGCGCCAGCTGCGCCGCCAAAGTCACGCGGAGGCGAGAAAGAGATTTCTTTCAAGGTTGTCGACAAGAGCCATCAGAAGCGTACCATCCGCGCTGTGGAGAGCAGCGTGGCATCTGCGCATGCGTCCGAGCCGAAGAGCGAGAAGACCTTCACCGCGCCGCCTCGCGTCGTGACGAGGACTGCGCATCGGAATATGACTCTTGTCCGGCAGGTGCAGAAAGCGCAGGCCGTCAAGCAGCCCGTGAAGCTATCCCGAGTCCAGTCCTTCTGGCAGAAGGTGAAGAGCTTCTTCGCGTTTGGGAAGAAGTGACTAGTGGCTGGTGACTAGTGATTAGGGACTTTCTCGTATCGTCATTTCGAGCAAAGCGAGAAATCTTTGTCATTCGCGGCGAAGCCGCCACAACAATTCTCAACCCTGAACCCGTAACCCTGAACCCTTAATCCCTTAAACCATCCTACTGATTGTGCTATAATATCTCCATTGACTAATGGAGGATACCGCTATGTTTACCTATAAAAGAAGAGTGACATTTTACGAGACTGACGGCATGAAAGTGGTGCATCATGCGAACTACCTCAAGTATTTTGAGGAGGCGCGGGTGGAGTATCTGCGTGCGGGCGGTCTTGACCTGAATGAGCTGATGGAAGAGGGGATCGTATTTCCGATCGTCGAGGTCAGTGTGAAGTACCTGAAGTCTGCGTGCTATGATGATACGCTCCTCATCAGGACCTACCTTCGCCGCGTCGACCGCGTGCGGCTGGACTTCGATTATGAAGTCGTGCGCGAATCCACGGGCGAGCTTCTGACGACGGGGCATACGGTCAATACATACACAAATATGAAGACGGGCCGCATCGCGCGCATTCCGAAGGAAAAGATCGAAGGCCTTGTGAAGCTCTCGGAAGGAGACAGGATAAATGGATAACAGACCGATCGGTATCATGGACTCGGGCATCGGGGGTCTTACCGTAGCCCGCGTGCTGCATGAGAAGTACCCGAAAGAAGGCATCGTATTTCTCGGAGATACGAAGAGAAATCCCTACGGGGAACGCAGCAGGGATGACATTGTGCGCTTCTCCTTTGCCATCAAGGATTTCCTGAAGAAGCATCAGGTGAAGATGATCCTGATCGCGTGCAATACGATCTCCTTCAATGTGCCGCCTGCTTTTTTTGAAGGGGATATCCCCGTCATCAAGATGAGTATGGAGGTGGAGGTGCCGGAGGACGCGAAGCGCTTCGCTGTTTTTGCGACGCCTGCGACGATCGCGACGCATGCGCACAAGGCATATTTTCAGAGAAAATACCCGCAGCTGGATTTCGTGGAGGTCCCCTGCGACGGACTGGCTTCCGCGATCGAAAGAAATGCGGACGAAAATACCCTTTCTGCCCTTGTCAAACAGGTGGCAGAGGAGTATCATGCATTAGATGCAGACACTGCGATCTGGTCCTGCACCCATTATCCGCTGATCGCTGACGTATTCAGGAAGGTGCTGCCGAAGGTACGCTTCCTTGACCCTGCACTTCCGACGGTGGAAACAGGGATGGACATTCTCCGCGCCCATGACGCGCTGGCGGATGCGCCGCAGGAGAAGGTCTTCTATTTCACCGAAGGCCTTGAAAATTCCGTGCCGCTTGTGAAGAAAATCTTCGGTGATGTGAAGGTGGAAAAGGGAAGTTTGGAATTATAAAGGGTTCAGGATTCAATGGGTGGCACGTCCCAGAGGCTAACCCTGAACCTCGAAGTTTGAAAGCAGAAATGAGTAGCTAGGGATTAGGGATTAGGGGATTAGGGGATTAGGAGTGACTAGTGACTTGTGACTGGTGACTTACATGCTATCTTCGGGCATCGCCTCATATATACTCGCGGCGAAGCCGCCACCACAACCCTGAACCCCGAACCCGACAACTGATTTATCATTTAGGAGTGTGACAATCATGTTACTGATCACGAAAATTCTGGCAGTCATCATCTTCCTGATCTGCCTGGGATTCATTGCCTACTGGGCCATCGCCATCGTCAAAGGCGACTGTGTGCTGAAGGTGATGAAGTCCAAGAGGACGCCTTTCCATGTGGAGTCCATGGATATGAAGAGCGTGACGCTCTCCTGCACGCTGCCGATGAAGAATGTCGGCAAGCAGCTCGGCACCATCATGGACGCCTTTGTCCGCGTGTACCTGCCCTTTGAGCAGTACGATGAAGCCGTCGTCACGGCGCACCTGACCGATTTCGACACGCCGCGTCCCGATGACTACTGGCAGGCCTTCATCTTGGAGCCGGGCAAGACAAAGAAATTCCTCATCACGCTGGAAATCAAGGGCAAGGGCGACAGCATTCTGCATGATCTGGAGACCTTCCCGGAGATGGGGATGGACGTCATTTATCAGGTGGTTGCAAGAAGCGACTACTACTATGCGAAGTCCCGCATCGTTCTTTCGAAGGAAGAACTCAGAAATGCGCTCTATGAATACAAAACGGAGGTGAGATAAATGGCAGAACTCGAACTCATACCGATCCACACCCGCATCCTCACCCATCACGACAACATCGTCGATGCCATTCTGGAATACGCCGGCGACAAGATCACCGACCATGACATCGTCTGCAGTGCAGAGTCCGTCGTCGCCATCACACAGAACCGCTACGTCCGCCCGGAAGAGCTGAACGTCTGCTGGCAGGCCCGTCTCATGAACCGCTTCGTACCGGCTGCGGGCTCCATGGCGAGCATCTACGGTATGCAGGCAGCCATGGATGAAGAAGGGAAATGGAACATGCTCTTCTCCTTCGTCCTCGGCGCTGTCGCAAAGATTTTTGGTAAGAACGGCGTATTCTACGCCCGCTGCCGTCAGGCATCTCTGATCGATGATGTCACCGGCACCATGCCGCCTTTCGACAAATGCCTCGTCTATGGTCCGGCGGATACCGACAATGTTTGTGAGAAGATCAAGAAAGCGACCGGAGCTTACGGCGCGGTCATCGCAGATGTCAATGATCTGAAACGCGCGGCCGTCCTCGGAAAGAGCAAGGGGCTTGACCCGAAGCAGATCGCCAAGATCCTGATCGATAATCCTTTCGGCAATGACAATCAGAAAACACCGATCGTCATCATCAAGAACTTTACCGATATGATGAAGTAAGAAAGGAGCTGTGAAGAAATGAATTCCCATTTCTTCACAGCTCCTTTTACTTTGTTTTCATTTGGTTCAGGGTTCAAGGTTCAGGGCTCTTGTGGCGGCTTCGCCGCCTTTTTTTAGAAGATGGTATTCTCGTATCGCAGCCTTCC
>UQQQ01000047.1 GCA_900543165.1 uncultured Dialister sp.
GAGCTCCCCCGATGGGGAGCCAAGAACGTTCTGCTGCTTAACTTAATAGCATTACTCACGCCGGAGATCTGTCACTCACTTCTCTGCTTTGCCGCCTCATAAATAAGGAGCGCGGCTGCCACTGAGACATTGAGAGAAGAGACTTTCCCTTTCATCGGTATACGGACACAGAAGTCACAGAGCTTTCTTGTGAGGGGCGAGACGCCTTTCCCTTCCGCCCCCATGACGATGACCAAGGGCCCTTTGAGATTGGCATCATAATAGAGGCTTTCCCCATCCATATCCGCGCCCACGACCCAGAAGCCTTTTTCTTTCAGCCCCTCCAGTGTCTGGCGGATGTTTCCCGTCTGGCACACCGGAAGATAGGCGAAGGCTCCGGCCGCTGTCTTCATGGCCGCCGCCGTAACGGGCGGGCTCTTGTGCTTCGGAAGGAGGACAGCCGCCGCGCCCGCGCACTCTGCCGTGCGGACGATGGCGCCCAGATTTCTCACATCTTCCAAGCCATCCAAAAGGATGAGGATGGGATCTTTACCCTCCCAGTCCGAGAGCACCCTGTCAAGATCTGCGTATTCATACGGTTTGAGGAGTGCAGCCGCCCCCTGATGCACGACGCCGCCAGCCATGGCATCCAGTTTGTCTTCCGTGATTTCCAAGACAGGAAGTCCTCTGCTTACAGCTTCTTCTGCTATCCGGGCGAGCCTCTCGTCTTTCCGGCCTTCCTTGATGAAAACCCTGCGCACCCGATCAGCCCGCAGGAATTCCGTGACGCTGTTTCTGCCGAAGGTCATGAGTGAGTCATCTTTTACAGGACGATCTCCCTCACTGCTTCTCCATTTCGGCGGTCTTTTCTTCGTGTGCCGGGCAGAAGGAAACCGGCCTTCCGCCGGTTTCTCTCTCCTCTGGTTTCTATTGCTTTGCTTTTTAGTCTGCATGTTGGAATTCTCCCGCCACATACTTCAAGCTTTTCTGGAGGATGAACTGCAGGCGTTCCTCCTCTCCTGAAAGCTTCAGGTAGCCAAGAAGAGCTTCAAAAGCGGTGGCTTCGCGGTACTCTTCGACAGTCGCGCTCTTCGGCACCGTGCTTGATGTATTTCTTCCCCGTTTGCACATCTTGAGCTCTCTGTCATTCAGAACCTCGCGGATCTCAAAAAGGATACGGCTCTGCCAGCGTGCCGATACGATTTCCGAAGTCAGCGTCGAAAGGATCTGCACCTGGTAGATACCGGTGTGGATGAGTGTGTCCCGGATGAAGAGGGACCAGACGACATCTCCCATGTAGGCGAGCGTCAGTGCATCCATAGAAAAAGCATCCTGCTCCGTGAGGAGCGCAGCCTGCTTTCCCATCTTTTGCACCATCTGTTTTTTCAGAAATAAAACTCTTTTAAACTCCACGTTTCTTCCACCTTGCTCCTGTCGGGGTGTCTTCGATCACAATACCGATGTCCCCCAGTTTATCACGAATCTCATCTGCCAACTGGTACTGCTTGGCTTTGCGGGCAGACTGGCGGACCGCAAGGATCACATCCATCAGATCGTTGTAGTCCTTGTCATCATAGGCCTCCTGCTTCTTCCATTCCTTTTCAAGGATGCCGAGGATATCGAGAATGGTCTTGAAGGTCTTGCCAGCCTCTTCAAAGGCCGCCTTGTCGAATGCGATACCGCTATGGACTTCATTGTAGTATACATTGATGGCTTTGGCGATTTCAAACATGGCACCTGTGGCAAGGCCGGTATTAAAATCATCGTCCATCGCTTCATGGAAGACTGCCATCGCATGACCGGAAGCATCAACAAGCGCTTTGGATGCTTCTGTGACTGTGCTCCCTTCGGAAGAAGAGAGCTCCTTCACGCGGGCAATGACGTCTTTCAGTTTTTCCATATTCTTTTCCGCTTCCTCCAGACGGTCATCAGAGAAGTCGAGCGGGCTTCTGTAATGGGTGGAGAGCAGGAAATAGCGGAGCGCATCACCGGAGTATTTTTCCAGTACATCTTTGACAAGGAAGAAATTATTCAGCGATTTGCTCATCTTTTCTGAATTGATGGTGATAAAACCATTGTGCAGCCAGTAGTCTACGAAGTGGCAGCCGGTGCAGCCTTCGGACTGTGCGATTTCATTTTCATGATGCGGGAAGATCAGATCGCTGCCGCCGCCATGGAAGTCGAGTGTATTGCCCAGATAGTGGGTGGACATGGCCGAGCATTCGATGTGCCAGCCCGGGCGTCCCTTGCCCCACGGACTTTCCCAGAATGGTTCGCCGGGCTTTGCCGCTTTCCAAAGTGCAAAGTCTCCCGGATTTCTCTTTTCATCATTGACTTCGATGCGGGCGCCAGCCAGCATATCTTCGATCTTGCGTCCGGAAAGTCTGCCGTAGTCTTTGAATGTAGAAATGTCATAGTAAACATCGCCGCCAAGGACATAGGCATGCCCCTTCTCGATCAGTGTCTTCACCATATCGATGATGTCCTTCATGTGATCGGACACTCTCGGATAAATATCGGCACGGCGGACATGGAGCTTATCCATGACTTCAAAGTACGCATCAATGTAACGATCGGAGATCGTTTTCCAGTCGCTGCCTTCCGCATTGGCTTTATTGATGATCTTATCATCGACGTCCGTGAAATTCTGTACAAAGGTCACTTTGTAACCGATGAATTCCAGATAGCGGCGGATGATATCCCAAGTGACGGCCGGACGGGCATTGCCGATATGCGGATGATTGTATGGGGTGACGCCGCAGACGTAGATCTTCGCTTCCCCTTCTGTGATCGGATGGAATACTTCTTTTTCTTTTGTCAGTGTGTTATATACTTTGATCTCTTCCATAAAAGCCTCCTGTTTAATTATATATGTAATTTTTTGAATCGCTGCATGACATGAGGAAGCCTGTCATGCCATCTTCTGATTTTCACGTATAGAAATCAGGGCTTCCTCCTATGGCGCCCGAAACAGCTCGATGTTTTTGGCAAACAAAAACCACCGCCTCACAGAGACGGTGGCCCGCTATTCCACTCTGTCGGCCGAAGCCGCGCAAAATGTTTTTATCGCAAACACATCACGGAAAAGGATACTTGCGAAAACACTGATCGATCGTAGGAACAGTATTTCCTGCTTTCCCCTTTTCAGCTCCCAAATGCATTTCCTTACGAATCACCTGGATAGTTTCACCGGTCCTATCCTCTCTGAAAAGCTTTTCGAAAGTACTTCTTCTGTTCATCGCCTGCATATGATATTGACAAATGAAGCATCTACAGCTGACCTGGCTTTTGACCCCACACTCGCCTGCTGGAGCTTTAGCTACCCGGCGCTCGCCTCTCACAACTCACTCTCTCGGTTTTCCCGGCAGGACTTACTTCTAAACCGCACCATGCTCAGCAACCCTTTTGACTGCGTTACGTGGATCGTTTTGGCTGCGACTGCCATCGACTTTCAGCCACAGACCTGTGATGCTTATTGATTATTATAGATGGAATAGGGATATTCTGTCAAGGGGATTTCGTGACTAGTGACTAGTGACTGGTGACTAGTAGCTAGGGATTAGGAGAAAGCGGTGATTGAAATAGCGCAGTTGGTACACTGACCGTTCTGCAAGGAAGATCTCTCGGCTACGCTCGAGATGACGACGACGCGAAACGCTATCAAAATTCTGCGGCGCTTCATTATTATTTGCACCGCACCACCATTTCTCATTTCGCATTTCGCATTCAAGCAGAACCAAAGGACGGCACTTCCTCGGGGCTAACCCTGTAACTTAAGGAAACGCTGATTAAATCGCAGAGTCAGATTCTACAAGAATTTTTATACATGACTTCGTCATAGCCTTCCTTAAATAGCTTAGTTATTTTCCACTCCGAGCTCATGCTCTACGACGGAAGCAATGTCATCAATGATGCGTTCAAGCTGGTTGATTTCCTTGCCTTCGCCCATGACACGGATGAGCGGCTCCGTGCCGGATGCACGGACAAGGATGCGGCCATCGCTTCCGAGTTCTTCTTCCGCAGCGCGGATGGAGTCACGAATGAGTTCATTGTCTTCCCAGCCATTCTTGCTGTAGACCTCGACATTTTTCAGGATCTGTGGATATGTGACCATGAGGTGATTGAGCTCAGACATGGTCTTTCCGGATTCGCGCAGAACTGTCAGCGTCTGCACCGCAGTGATGAGGCCGTCGCCTGTCGTATTGAATTCAGGGAAAATGATATGGCCGGACTGCTCACCGCCGATGGAGTAGTCATGCTTCAGCATTTCCTCAAGAACATAGCGGTCGCCCACCTGCGTGGATACCGTCTGACAGCCGTTTTCCTTCAGTGCTTTGCCAAAGCCAAGATTGCTCATGACCGTACCGACGACCATATTCTCATGGAGACGTCCTTCTTTCTTCATCTGGAGGGCATTGATGAGAATCAGATGGTCACCGTCCATGACCTGTCCCTTTTCATCGACGAAGAGACAACGGTCTGCATCACCGTCATTGGCGATGCCGCAGTCGGCACCAAGCTCCAGAACTTTCTTCTGCAGTGTCTCGATATGCGTGGAGCCACAACCGTTATTGATATTCACACCATTTGGTTCATGGAAGATCGCGGTGACTTCCGCCCCGAGTTCTTTGAGCATCGCGGGCAGGAAATCACTCGCTGCGCCATTCGCAGAGTCCGTCACGATCTTGAGCCCTTTGAAATCGCCCTGCACCGTCGAGAGGACATGTGCTCTGTACTTATCAGCCAGCTCAGCGCGATGCGAAATCACGCCGATCTTATCCCCGGTCGGACGCGGGATCTCTTCATCATGGCGAAGGATATTTTCGATATCTTCCTCAGTCTGGTCTGGCAGTTTATAGCCATTTTTATCAAAGAACTTGATTCCATTATCCGGGAATGGATTGTGCGAAGCAGAAATCATGACGCCGGCATCATAGCCTTCCGTGCGGGTGAGGTACGCAATGCCCGGTGTCGGAATGACGCCGGCAAGATCGACATCGACGCCAGACGCACAAAGACCGGCAGAAAGAGCCGCCGTCAGCATGGAGCCGGAAATGCGGGTATCCATACCGATCAGGAAGCGATGCTTGCCGCTTGCCTTGCAGAAGTACGTGCCTGCCGCGCGTCCGAGCTGGTACGCCAGCTCCGGCATCAATGTGGAATTGACCAGTCCACGCACACCATCGGTACCAAATAATGTAACCATTTTATTTCCTCCCAAAAATTTCTAGATAACTTCCGTATTCTACCGCGAAGGGGGCATTTCGTCAACTGGATGGGGTTGGGGATTATAAGTGGTCAGTGACTAGTGACTTAAATGCCACCTTCGGACATCGCCCTATTTTTTATACTCCGCGGCGCTTCAGACTTTTTATGCGCCGCACCAACACTCCTAACGGGCGAGCAGAGCTTTTATCCCTAATCAAGGGACGGCACGCCCCACGGGCTACCCTTTTAGTCCTTCTCTATTTCCACAACTACCGTCGTCTGTCCGACGGTGATACTGCCGCCCGTGGGCTTCGGGATGGTCACGGTTTTCCGGATCGTATCGCTGGCTCCCGTGACATCGATAGGATCAAGACTCAGTACACTGTTTTTTTCAAAGTAACTGATCGGCGCAGTCAGTGTAGCAACGGGCGGATTGATGGTGATCTTCCCCACCTTGTATCCTTTGGCCGGTTCACCTGTCGTTTCCACCTTCATGGGCAGGTTGCCGATCTTTGTTTCCTCTTTCATCTTTACATTGATGCGGACTTGGCTCGGCATCACATCAAGACCGGTGACGGTATTGCCATCTGCATCGAGTACATTCACACTGTCAAATTCGACAAAGTTCTTGTCCTTGCCGGATACATTGACAGAGACCACGGCGCGGTCTGCCTCTGCGATCTTGGAAGCGCTTCCTGCGATCGTGATGGTATCCGGTGTCGCTTTGTGGCTTTCGACCGAGAAATTCACATCCGGCGTGCCAAAGACTTCAATCACGGCAGGGAGTGTCTTCACGGCATAGGTATCGATATTGAGGTCAAAATACTCCGGTGTGACAGAGATGACGGATTGATCCCCCGGTACGGAAATATGGATCTTTGTATTCGGGAAATCGCCATCGGTAAGACCGGAAAGGTCCACATAGGCTTTGATGTTATCCGAACGCATGTAGACCATATCGCTCCTCGGCATGCGGATCTTTGCCTTGACTTTGAGAGGCACATTGGTCGCCACCAGCGAACGATCCAGATTTCTGACTTCCACAGGGACCGTGTAGGTATTCTCCACCATCGGATTCTGTTCATTCATCACGTACACCCAAAGGGCGCAGGCTGCGATCAGACAGAAGATTTTGGGCAGCCACCACTCATGTTTGGCAAATCTCATTTCAGGGGGCTCCATTTCTGTAATACATCACTGACATTCTTCGGCTTACCCTGCATCAGGTAGTTGCGAAGGATATTTCTAAGGCTCTCTGCATCCTGCCCGCGATAAATATGTCCGCCGTAGGTGTAGGATACGATACCTGTCTCTTCGCTGACGACGACCACTACACAGTCTGCCTGTTCACTCATCCCGATAGCCGCTCTATGGCGGGTACCAAGCTCGGAAGAAAGGCTGTGATCACGCGTCAGCGGAAGCAGACAGCCTGCCGCCATGACACGGTTCTCTCGGATGATGACCGCGCCATCGTGCAGCGGGGTATTCACGATGAAAATATTCCCCAAAAGCTCCTTGGACACCAGACCCTCGATGCGGATTCCTGTATCAATGCGGTCATCAAGACCGACGCTTCTCTCGAAAACGATAAGGGCGCCGATCTTATTCGCAGACATGACCATGGCTGCATCGGCGACATCATCGATCACATGATCCCACTCGATCTCATTCATCATGCGGGAGGAAACATAGAATTTCCCGCGGCCGATCTGCTCCAGCGCCCGGCGCAGCTCCGGCTGAAAAACGACCGGAAATGCGACGATGAGGACAGTCATCAGTTTATCCAGAATCCAGCTGACTGCATGCAGCTGCAGCCATCCCGCCAGCACGGTAAAAAGCCCGAGAAATACCAGCCCCTTCAGAAGAGCTGTCGCTCGGGTATCCCGGATCAGGATGTAAATACGGTATAAGAAAAAAGCGACTACCAGGATGTCCAGCACATCCCAAAGCCGCATGGTCATAAAGAGTCCCTGTATCTGACTTGACATAGTAGTACCTCGTGAAAATAAGCAAAGCGATATTCTTCGGGCAATCCTGCCTTTATAAACAATTTTTTCAGGCTTGCATGGCCTCATTTTATCATGAATCACTGCCAATGAAAAGAGGAATCCGACGCCCGGACTCCTCTTATTGACACGCTCCCATCGCTGCCCATCAGGGGGAACGCGAGTGCTCAGCCAAAATGTTTCGCTTTTTCATCGAGCTTCGCTTGGATACGCTTACCGGTTTCTGTCATAGCAAGACCGGCGCGGCTGGTTTCCTTGAGTTCGACAGGAAGTCTGCGCCCGACATCTGCCATGGCCGAGATGACTTCATCCGCAGGAATGGCACTTTGAACCCCATTCATGACCATTTCCACCGCAACCAGAGCGTGGACAGCATGGAACGCATTCCGCTTCACGCAGGGGACTTCGACAAGCCCGCCGACAGGATCGCAGACAAGGCCCAGGATATTTTTCAGAGCGAGTGCGAAGGCATCCGCCATCTGTGCATTCGTCCCGCCCAAAAGGTCCACGGCCGCCGCTGCCGCCATCGCAGTCGCAGTGCCGCATTCAGCCTGGCAGCCTCCGACCGCCCCTGCGATCGATGCCTTCTCTGCCACAACCTTACCGATCGCGCCCGCTGTAAAAAGTGCGCGTGTCATATCATTCATGGTGGCATTCACTTCTTCCGAGACCGCAGCCAGCACCGAAGGCAGAATGCCGCAGGAGCCTGCCGTAGGGCACGCCACGATGCGATACATCTTGGCATTCGCTTCCGCTGTCGCAACGGCATATGCCGCCGCGCGCTGACAGACCGGAGAGAGGAACCACATCTTGCCTTGGAAGATGCGGTTGGCATCGCCTCCGACGAGGCCGCTCGAAGACTTCGCCGTATCGGACAGTCCTTCTTGGATCGACTGCCGGAAAATGGGGATCATATTTTTCATACGTTCCCAGACGTCCTCAAAAGACTTTCCGCTCTCCTCTGCCTCTGCGCGGCAGGCGAGTTCCCCCGGAGCACAGTGCGCCGCATCAGCAGCAGCAAATAATTCAGATAATGTATGGTAAGTAAGCATGGTCGTCTCCTTGGAATAAGTAGCTGTTGATTCAATAGGTTCTGAAGGGAGGGCAGGTTTAGGGTTCAGGTTGATGAGTTCAGGGTTGTGGTGGCAGCTTCGCTGCAAAATATATTTGCGGCGAAGCCGCCACCTTCATTCCTAATTCCTCATTTAAGCCAAAGCTTTCAAACGGAATCACGAAGCGGCACGCCCCACGGGCTAACCCCGAAGTTTGAACGCGGGAATAAGTGGCTAGGGATTAGGAATTGGGGATTAGGAGTGACTAGTGACTTAAATGCCATCTTCGGGCATCCCATCTATACGCCGCGGCGCCTCCATATTTTTATGCGTCGCACCACCACTCCTCACTCCTAACTTCTCACTCCTAACTAGAAAACGCAAATCTTTCAAACGAAATCAAAGGACGGTACCCCCCAACGGGCTAGCCCTAAATAATATCCATCGCCATCGCGTACACGATGTTGGCATTCGAAGCGGCGATCCGGTCAACAAGCTTCTGCGAGACGCACTGGTCTGTATGGATGATCATGACTGCTTCATCCCCTTTTCCTTTGCGGAAAAGACGCATATTGGAAATATTGATCTTTTCGGTAGCGAGCGCGCGGCAGACTTCAGCCACGACCCCCGGTACATCGTGATGACGTGTAAGGACGGTGTACTCTTCTCCCGTGATCTCGACAGGATACCCATCGATTTCCGTGATCAACACACGACCTCCGCCAAGCGATCGGCCCACGACCGTCACATGCGCGCCGTTTTTTCCGCGGGCTTCGATCTTGGCCACATTCGGATGCCCCATGTCATCTTCTGAAAGGGCAAAGGAAATCGGGATGCCCTTCTCTTCCGCAAGGTGCAGTGCATCACGGATGGAGCCGCTGTCCGGAGCATAGCCCATCAGCCCTGCTGCCAGTGCGCGATCGGTCCCATGGCCTTTCCCTGTCTTTGCAAAAGAACCATAGAGTGTAATCTTCGCCTCTTTCAGCGGCTCTCCCAGAATGCGGCCTGCAACCTGCCCAATGCGGGCCGCCCCTGCGGTATGCGAGCTGGATGGCCCGATCATGACAGGCCCGATGATATCGAAAATTCCCATTTCTTATTCTCCTTATCCTATAACTACAGCGTCAGTTCAAGAAGTACGGGTGACTTTAGGAAACGCTGATTTCAATCGCAGAGTCAGCTTCTACAAGAATTTTTATGCATAGCTTCGTCATAGTCTTCCTTAAATAGCTCGACAGCTCGCTATTCGCGTCAGATGATTCCTCGCTATGTATAAAAAAATAAGAGTAAAATCTGACAACGATGTAATCAGTCTTTTCTTGATTCCATAATAAAAATCTGCCCCAAAGGGCAGATTTCCTTCAAGCGCAATCGCCCCACGGGTGAAGTTCGGCATTGAATCAATAATACATGTAGTTGTCAAAAGGCATTGCCCGTTCATCTGCCACATCACATCCAGTGGCTGAGGTCGAAGTCTTCGCCAATGGTCTCACGGATGCAGATCTTGGCGATGTACATGCCCATGAGTGTCAGTGACGAACGACGAAGGAGGCTCGTATCCCAGGCATCCTGCAGTTTGACCAGATCCGGCGAAATACGGCCGAGGATATAGCTCATTTCTTTCCTGTCATACGGCGCCGGACGAGACTCTGTCAGCGCCTGAAGGGTACTTCTCATGACGTCATCCTCGATGCCAAGATCATCCAGAAGTGATGTCAGCATGGCTTCGTCGACAGCCGCCAGCTTGTAGTAGGAATTATACAAGCTATTGACCATGACACCGGCCGGCCATGAAGGACGCACCGCTTCCAGCTCACTCTTCATGCAGCCGCGGAAGGCAAAAACGAAGGGATATGAATCATGCAGTACCTGTCCGAAAGGATCCTCTTTATTTTCAAGAGAAATGCAGTGCAGGTACTCAAGCTGCTGATAGCCGCTGTATTCATTCGGAAGCTCACCCACAAAAGGCGTGATGTACTTCTCTGTATATTTTTTGAGATGCACGGCATCCACGTTATCCGTATTTCTGGAGTAGTGGAAAATGAGCAGCAAAGACAGCGCGTGGAATCCGGTCTCCTCCATGCGCGGCATGGCTTTCAGGGCATCGTAGGCAAGGATGGTCTTTGTATCCGACCTGTTTCCGTGCGCCACATCCGAGAAGGCATCCGAGACCATGGCGAGTACGACCGGGGTCGGCATCATGACATAGGTGCGCTGGGCATTCTGCATCGCTTCCTGCACCATGATATGTGTCAGCGTATCCACCAGTTCCCGGTCGCTCATAGCGAGCTTCTCGATGAGATGATGCGTCACTTTGCGTGTATCCTGCTCTACTGTCCGCGATACGGCACCATAACGGTTCAGGAAATGACGGACAAAATACTCCTCGAGCGTATCCCCCCTGGGCTGGTCTTCCAGAATCTTAGGCGCAGGCTCAGGCGGGAAGGGACTCTTTTCCGCAGAAGCCACAGCTTCGAAAGGCGCTGTATTTTCAAAATCCTTTTTGGCAAAGACACGCGTCTTTTCTTCCTCGGCATTGTCCTTCCGGATGATCGGAAGGATCTCTGTCGCATCATCGACGGCAGGCTTTCCGGCGATCGGAGAAGCGGCTGCTTTTTCTTTAGAAATCGTAGGAATTTCCATGGTCTTATCCAGATCGGCCATGATAGGTTCTGCATTTTTCTTCTTTCCGGGCAGTCCGAATACCATGAGGCAGGTCACCGCAAAGAACAGAAGAACGACCCCGGCAAGCACCAGGTAGGGAATGATAAACATCGATACTCCTTATATACTTTCCTTACTTTGTAAAATCAAATCAGTTACATGGTATCATATTTTCCTTTTGACTTCAATCATATAGGAGGGGGTGTTACCCGTGAAGATCCCCCTTTTGACATGCGAAGGCGATTCTGCAGGCTCTTCCGGATAGCCTTCCTTAAACAGCTCGACACGTTTTTTCACACTCTTTGGCGTCTCTTGAAAACAGGGATCCAATGGCTGCAGATCGAATCAGTCTTTCCCAAGCTTCACAGCCTTTGGGGTTTGAAGCTCTTCGAAAGCATTCCAAGGCTTATCGTAAGTGACGAGGCACTCCGTCACAGAGTCATAAGCCGCTTTGGCAAGGAATGACCCCAATTCGGAAAACGGACCTGCATCCGTATAGCGCTCTGCGCCGATCTCCGTCACCAGCGTGATGCCGTCCGTCCCTGTTCCGGTAGCCGGGCGTCCGTTATTCACGTCCGCGATGCCCAGATCGGAAAGTGCTGCGCTCTTTCCTTCCGTCAGCGTGATGAAGCTTCTCGCCATGATCCCTTCGGGAAGACTTCCGTGGATGAGAACCATCATATTGATGGTTCCGACAGGTGCAAAGTGACCGTCCTTCTCTCGGTAAAGAGGCTTTGACGATGCGCGGCAGGCCGTCTTTTCCACGCCTCCCGTGGTAATGATCTCTACCATAAGATCTCCGGATGAGAAAACCTTGTGCGAGTATTGATACACCTTCGCTGCTGTCAGAAGCGCACTGGCACTTTCCGGATCGGCTCCCTCTTTTTCGATACAGCGTCTCAGATATGCAGCCACCGATCCACCGGGAAAATCTGACTCTTCCCCGTAAAAGGTTCTAAGCCGCTGATTCATCACCGCTGTCACGCGGCGCAGACCGCCGCCATAGATCGCTGTCGAAAGTGAGAGATGCTCTTTATCAAAGGAAATCAAAAGACTATCCTCGCTGACGCGAAGCCGGGCTCCCGGTACAGCGAGAGGATGGATGGTGGGATGCATGGGTCAACCTCTTTTCAAGGAAACACTGATTAAATCGTTGTCTGATTTTACTCTTGAATTTTTGTGTATAGCAAGGAATAACCTGACGCGAATAGCGAGCTATTTAAGGAGGGTTATGACGAAGCTATGTATAAAAATTCTTGTAAAATCTGACTCTGCGATTGAATCAGCGTTTCCTTAATGAATGAATTCCAAGAAACACGTATGACACCCTCCCCGATGTCGCTGGCATTTCCGCACTTCATTATACCACGAGCTGTCAGCGGTAAGAGCTCTCACCCGCATTGCCCCTTATTTCCTATGGACAAACCCCCACGCCTTTGCTATGATAAGAGCAAAATATTTCTGTTTTAAAAAGGAGTTGGTACGGCTATGCCCTATGACGAGCGGACACTTTGTGAATTAAGCGAATCTGCAGAAATCACCCCTATAGGAATCCAGCTGGAAGTGAATGCGGAAATTTTTAATACGCTTCACAACCTGCTTTGCACCATGCGAGACGAGAAAGACATTTCCCCTTCCGATGAAGCACGCCTCTACAAACTTTGGCGGCAGACCATCCATGAGATGTCACTGATCGAGCTTCGGAAAGGCCGCGGCCTCCCCATGTCCGAGCAGATCTCGATGCTGCGCGAAGCCTATGACATAGAGACCAAGTACATGGCGGATCAGATCTTCCGCCCTGTTTCCAGCGTACAGCTGACGAAAAAACTCATCGAGAAGGAAAGTGCTTTTGACAAAGAAGAGATGAACGCCTTCTTCCGAAAGACCATCTGGCCATCGATCCGACAGGGAAAGAAAGGCGGGCAGAAGCATCCCACCGCCTTCATCATCGCCGGGCAGCCCGGCTCTGGCAAGACACGCATGTCTTCCATGATCATCGAAGAGTATGATGGAAATATCGTACAGTCCATGAGTGATAATTTCCGCGGTTTCCACCCTCGTTATAAAGCCCTCATGAAGAAATACGGGCAATATTGTGCCTATTTCTCCATGGCTCAGGGGCAGTACCTCTCAGACCTTGCCATGAAGCAGGCTGCCGAAGAGCGCTACCACATCCTTCAGGAAGGATCTCTGGAAGATGTCTCCCACACCAAAGAGTACATCCGCTATCTGAAAGAACGCGGCTATACCATTTGCGTGCTTCTTAGGGCCTGCCCCAAAAAGGAAAGCTGGAAGGCCATCCACCAGCTCTTCCTGCAGCAGCGTCTGAAAGCGCCCGGACTCTCCCGTCTCATCACGAAAGAACAGCATGACAAGGCATGCCTTTCCTTCCTTTCTGCCACCAATGACCTCATTGTACAGGATCTGATGGATCGGCTCATCATCAAAAGCCCCAAAGGGCTTCTCTATGACAGTGATGATATGCCCACAGAACGAGTCAGTGAACTTCTTGCGAAACGAATGACAAAATAAAAAGAGGCCGGAAGGCCTCTTTTTTATGATGAGGAATGAGAAATCTCGAATGACTAGTGACTTAAGGAAACACTGATTAAATCGTTGTCAGATTTAATCAGTGTTTCCTTAAATACTACTTTCGGGCATCGCCCCGTTTTCGTCATCCTGAGCGGAGGGAAACGACGTTTATTCGGATAGCCTCAGCCAGAACTGATGAGATCTGAGTCGAAGGATCTCGGCGAAGCCGCCACCACCATTTCTCATTTCTCATTTTCTCGAACCCTGAAGTTTGAAAGCAGAAAGAACAATCTCCCCTTTATGCGAATCCTCATAGATTAAGCGGGTTCTGAAGGTTCAAAAGGTTTCTCATCTTTGCGGATAACGTATATTTTAAAACTTCGCGGCGCTTCCTTTTTTTATGTATGCGCCGCACCGCCCCCTTTGAACCCACTGAACCCATCCATAGAACCTGCCCCTCTTTCGCACGCAATCAAGGGACGGCACGCCCCGTGGACTACCCTTGAATCCTGAACCCTGAATCCTGAACCTTGAACCCTATGACTCCTATATCTCACCTTACCCAGATCGCCGCCTTGCTTCATCTGGATGCCTGCGGCGCATGCTCTGCCTCTTTCGGCAGCACGCTGAAAGAGCAGCTTCAAAAGGCCGGCCCCGTCCCCTTCGCGCCCTCTTCGCTTCCAGAAAGACTGGATCCTTCCGCGCTCCTAAAAGAGGCGCGCTCCTTCTTTGTGATTCTATTTCCATACAGACCGCTCAAGCAGGAAGAAGGAAATATCGCGCTCTACGCAAGACCCATGGACTACCACAAAGTCATCCACCGCTATCTTCAGAAAATCATAGAGACTGCCGCCCCATTTTACCCGGGCGAGCAGTTTCTCCCACTCGTGGATACCTCTCCCATGGTCGACCGCTGGCTCGCCTACGCCGCCGGGCTTGGGTTCTTTGGAAGAAATCACTGCCTGATCCATCCGACATACGGCTCCTTCGTCACCATCGGATCCATCCTGACCACACTATCACTTACCCCTAATAAGCCGCTCACGCTGGATTGCGGCAGCGGCCGCGAATGCCTCATCCGCTGTCCCGGGCGTGCCATCCGAGAAAACAGACTCGATCCTTTCCGATGCAAGTCCTACCTCACGCAAAAGAAGGAAGATCTCTCCTCGGAAGAAATACAGATCCTGCAGCGGACACCCTACATTTTTGGCTGCGATGAATGCCAGCGCTTCTGTCCTTTCAATCAAAAAGCCCTCCCCTCTCCGCTTCCGGAGATCCATGAGCATCGGATCTCTACACTGTCAAAGAAAGAAATGGACACCTACTCCAACCGCGCCTTCGATAAAGCCTTCCGCTCCTACGCTTTCGCCTGGCGCGGGAAAAAAGTACTGCTCAGAAATTGGGAAATTGTAAATAAGAAACACAGTGACCAGTGACTAGTCACTGGTCACTAGCGGCTGGCAAAAGAAGCGCCGCCTTAGCCACGCAATTGTATCTCCTTTCAAAAACGTATATAATAAGATGGTTTCATTATTTTTCGCATTCAGTTTCCAAGGAGGTATCATGGAAGCGCTCAACGCTATTGTTTCAGAAATCAATGGATTTCTCTGGTCCTCGGTGATCATCATTCTTCTGGTGGGTGCCGGGTTCTACTTTACCGTCCGCACCCGCGGCGTACAGG
>UQQQ01000048.1 GCA_900543165.1 uncultured Dialister sp.
GGAAAGAAAGAAGGCTGTAACAAAATGAACAAAAAAGTTCATTTTGTTACAGCCCTTTTTTATTTGGCAGTGATCGCTCTTGTCCCAAAGAGGGTCTTAAACCGATCCGGTGTATCATCATAGTGATCGGAGGTGATGTCATTTTCCGGCTCGTAGAGATCGGGGAGACGGATGCCCATCAGGGCGAGCTGGGTGTCGAAGACGAGGTCATTGGTCCAGCGGCTCTTTTGGTGAGCGGCAAGATTTCCTATGAGCTTCGGGTGGGAGGAGAGGTAGGTGTCGGAGAAGGCCATGTAGAAGGGAATGTAGGTCATGGCGGGGACGTAGGTGGCGGGATTGTGGTCGAGGTGCAGGTCGATGCCTTCGCCGTGGTCGGAAAAGTAGAGGAGTGTCTGGAAGTCGGGGCGGGCAGCGAGTGTCTCATACAGCTTTTCCATCACGTAGTCGTGGAAGAGGATGGTGTCGTCATATTGGTCGCGATAGGGGTCGTCGCTGTGGATTTTCTCGTAGCTTTTGGGATGGTGGTAGGCGTAGGGCATGTGGCTTCCCATATAATGAAGGATGACGAGGGTCTTCTCGCTGCTCTTCATGCGTGTGAGCTCTTCGGCGAGGGCATCGTCGTAGACGTCAAGGTCGGCGGTGGTGCCGATGTGACTGTTTCGCCAGTGTTGCTCGTCGGCTTCGGAGGCGATGATGGTGGTCGGGGTATCCCATGCGCTGAAGCGGACCTGGTTGCTGATCCAGACGGTATGAAATCCGGCGGCTTTGGCGGCTTCGATGAGGGAGGGAGCGTCTGCAAGGGGAATGTCGTTATACTGGTTCTTCGCTGTCAGAGCATAGGAGAGCGCGGGGACGGTCTGCACGTAGCAGCTGTAGGCGTCATCAAAGAAGAGAAAGCGCGGGTCGTTTCTGCGCGAAGAAAGCCAAGGGGTGGTCGGACGCGGGTAGCCGTAGACGCTCATGTGCTCGCTGTTCTCGGATTCGCCGATGGCAAGGACGTAGAGTCCGGGAGCTGAGGAAATCGTGAGATCCGTGAGACGGCTTGTGCGTTCTTTGGATTTCTGCTCAAAGTCGGCGTAGGCTTTCCTATAGTCCTGCACGTCGATCCACGGCGTAGTGATGGGATTGCTGTAGGAAAGGGTGAGGCTGACGGGGGCCGCAAGGAGAAGAGTCAGGCGTGGAAGGGGAGCGGGGCAGGTGAAGATCTCACCTGTGCTGCTTTTTCTGGAAATCAGGCAGAGTGCGCCGAAGTAGAGCGGAAGGAATAGCAGCAGAGGAGGGGAGAAATGTCCGGAGAGGTATCCGGCGGCTTCACTGACATTTGTCTGCAGAAGAGCGAGAAGCGTTTCCGCTTCAGGGAAGCTGCCTGTCAGGAAGTAGCAGCCCCATGTCACGAGGGCGGGGAGCGTCATGAGAAATCCGGCAAGGAAGACATAGCAGGCTCTGCCTGTGACGGAGCGCGCGGGCGGCGAAAGAAGTGCGAGGATGCCCCATGCGGCAGCAGAGAAGGCGAGGGAGTCGTAGAAATCCCAGACAGGGGTGAGGAGGCCGGTCAGAAAGCGGATGGAAATCGCGGAAAAGGCGAAGAAAAGGAGCGGCAGTTGCCAGAGTGCGGGGCGGTAGAAGGTGAAGAGGAGGGACAGCGTCACGCAGGTGAAGAAGATGGATGCGTCGTTCCATGGCGGGAAGACTTCGCGCGTCACGGCGAAGTTGAGTCCGTAGATAAGGGCAAAGAGAGCAAGCCCGGTGGCCGCAAAGCGGAGAAAAGAATGTAGAATGGGACGCAAGGGAGACTCCTTTTGGTATAATGGGGGTGGGTTCAGGGGTAGCCCATGGGGCGTGGTGCCCCTTGATTACGTGCGAAAAAGGTTCAGCAGGTTCTATAGGTAGGGCGAGGGCGGTGCGGTGCATTTCGTCATCCTGAGCGGAGAAAAACGTCGTGTGTTAGGAAATGGCTTATCTGAAATAGGAGAACTGAGTCGAAGGATCTAAGGAAACGCTGATTAAATCGCAGAGTCCGACTTGGCATGTATTTTCATACAATGCTTCGCTTAAATAGCTCGCTATTCGCGGCGGCGTATTCCTCGCCTTGTATGAAAGTACAAGAGCCAAGTCGGACTCTGCGATTTAATCGGTGTTTCCCTAAGCGCCGCGGAGATTTGAAATTAGCGGTTTTCTCGTATCGAAAACCTAATCCCTAGCCACTAATCCCTAGCTACTAATTTTTAGTCACCAGTCACTCACCCCTGATTTCTAGGACTACCCCCAAAAAAAACATTAAACCATCATTTAATACATTCCATTATACCAAAGAGGACGAGCTATGGATGAAAAAATGAAAGAACTGGATGCGCTCTTCGATTTCTTTCGTGAAATTGACAAGGAGAAGCTGATCGAGAGAAAGACGTATGTGACAGGAGCTGTGCGCTGGGAGAATGATGCGGAGCATGCATGGCACATGGCGCTGATGACGGTGCTTCTTTCTGAGTATAGCAATGAGCCCATCGATGTCTTGAAGACGGTGACGATGCTGCTCATTCATGACCTTGTAGAAATCGATGCGGGGGATACGTATGCGTACAGCGGCGTATCGAAAGAAGAGCAGCATGCCAAGGAAGAGAATGGGGCAGCGCGTATTTTCGGGATGCTGCCGAAGGAGAAGGGGGAGAAGCTCTATGCTCTGTGGCAGGAGTTTGAGGCCGGTGAGACGGCGGAGGCGCGCTTTGCACACGCGATGGATAATATCCAGCCGATGATGCTGAATGATTATACCGATGGAAAAGCGTGGCGGCAGTTCGGCGTATCGCTTTCCAAGATTTATAAAAGAAATGAGCTGACGCCGAAGGGCTCCCGCGTCCTTTGGAAGTATGCGAAAGAAAAAATCCTCGCTCCGAATGTGGAGACGGGGAGAATCAGGGATGAGTAGCTGGTGACTGGTGACTGTTTCCCTAGAAGAATAAAGGAGAAACACGCTATGACATATGACGTTGTTATCATCGGCGGCGGACCGGGCGGCTACACCTGCGCCATCCGCTGCGCCCAGTACGGTCTGAAGACCGCGCTCATTGAGAAAGACGAACTCGGCGGAACCTGCCTGAACCGCGGCTGTATCCCGACGAAGACACTGCTCTTCTCGGCGGATCTGCTGAAGCGCATGAAGCAGCAGGAGACTTACGGCATCACGGGATGTGCGGCTGCACCGGATTTCCTGCTCCTGAAAAAGCGTGCGGAGGATGTCGTTTCTACCCTGCGCGGCGGCATCGCGAAACTTTTGAAGCAGAGAAAAGTCACGGTCATTCATGGCTTCGGCCGCGTCATCGCTGACGGAGAGGTCGAAGTGGAGACCGAAGCGGGGAAGGAAGTCCTGATGGCCAAAGACATTGTCCTTGCGACAGGCGGCTTCCCGGCTATGCCACCGATTCCAGGCAGAGATCTTCCCGGCGTCTACAACAGTGACACTCTTTTGAAAGAGCCGCCGCAGCTCTCCCGTCTCGTCATCATTGGCGGCGGCGTCATCGGTGTGGAATTTGCGGAAGCCTATCATGGGTTTGGCGCGGAAGTGTCCGTCGTGGAAATGATGCCGCGTCTCCTCCCCCCGTTTGATGCAGATCTCGCACGGCACCTCGCGGCAGATTTCAAAAAGAAAGGCATCAGCGTTGTGACGAAAGCGGCAGTGAAAGAGATCTCCCAAGGGGAAGACGGCCTCATCGTCACCTATGAGCTTGCAGGTGAGAAGAAAGAAATCGCGGCAGACGGTGTCCTCATCGCGACCGGACGGCGGACCGCATGGCGGGATATCCTCCCCTTTGACCTTGACGAGGAGCAGCATGTCATCCGGGTCGATGAGAATGGTCTGACCAGCCGTCCGCATCTCTATGCCATCGGCGACATCACGAGCGGCATGCCGCCGCTTGCACACGCGGCCGAGGCCCGTGCCAAGAGAGCGGCAGCGGCGATCGCAGGGAAATCCTCAGATATCTGTCTGGCGCTTGTCCCGCAGTGCGTGTATACCATCCCGGAAATTGCTTCGGTCGGTATCTGCGAAGACGAAGCGAAAGCACAGAAGCTCACGGTGAGCCGCGTGATGATGGGGGCCAATGCAAAGAGCCTCATCGCAGGCGAAGCCGGCTACATGAAACTTTTCAATGACAGCGAAGGAAAAATTCTGGGCGGGCAGATCATGTGCCGCGATGCGGATAATCTGGTGAGCGAGATAACGCTGGCCATCGCGAAGGGGCTCACTGTCTCTGACTTCGGAGCCATCATCCGCCCGCATCCTTCCATCGAAGAAGCGCTGGGTGAGGCTGCGGAGACAGCGGAAGGGCTGGGGATCCATTCCGTGGGAAGATAGACGCCTGCCTGGAAATGAGGATAAACTTCTTGCCTAGGGAAACGCTGATTAAATCACAGAGTCGGATTTCATATGGATTTTTATACATAGCTTCGTCATCATCTTCCTTAAATAGCTCGCTATTCTCGTCAGATGATTCCTCGTTCTGCATAAAAATCCAAGAATGAAATCCGACAACGATTTAATCAGTGTTTCCCTAGAAGGCACCAAAGACCTTTGGATGAAAAGAGTGGGAACCGCGAAGGAAATCGTGTTCCCACTCTTTTTTCTTGTGCTATACTTATAGCTGTCAATGGAATGTGGTGACGAAGGAAACACTGATACGATCGTGGCGTTCTCTTCGTATGCCGCGCCGCCATTCCTCATTGTAATGATTGACGAGGTGCATCACATGGGTTGTCTATGGAGCCTGTTTAAGGGCCTTATCTATATGGCATTGCTTGCGCTGCTTTTGGCGGGGGGATTTGCCGGAAATATGGTGTATGAAGAGCTTTTTCACGCGCCGTGGGACCAGATCCTCGGGATCGAGAATCATCGGCGGGATCTTTCTCAGATACATGCGATGGAGAATCGCTACGGCTGGCAGTCGGTGACGGTGCCCTCAGAGGATGGCACACGGCTCAAAGGCTCGTACATTGAGAGTGGAAATCGAAACCACCGCGCCGTCATCCTGCTGCACGGTCTGTACCAAAACCGTGCCATGTGCGTGCCATATGCGGATATTTATCGTGAGATGGGCTACTCCGTCCTGATGGTCGACCTGCGCGGGCATGGCGAGAGCGGGGGCGAGTACCCGGACTGGGGCGTGCATGATATCGAAGACCTGAATGCGTGGGTCGATTTCCTGAAAGCAAAAGACCCCTCTATGCAGATCGGCATCCATGGGATCTCTCTTGGCGCAGCGATGGCGCTCCTCTATAGCGGCAGCAAAGAGGGCGAGGCGATGAAATTCTATGTCGCAGACAGCTCCTATGCGAGCCTGATGGAGCTCGGCCGTGAAAAGATCATGCACTACACAGGCGATGACCGTCTCGTGCTCGGCATGGATGTTTTGAATCCATTCTTTCAGGCGGCGCTCTTCGTGCATGACAGGAAACTTCTCCGTGACCTCGATCCACTGACGCAGTCCGCAAAGGCGCGCTCGCCGCTTCTCATCCTCCACGGGAAATCCGACACGCTCATCCCCTACGGCGCCGCAGAAGACCTCTTCTCCGAAGCCGGCAGCCCCAGAAAGGAGCTCTATCTTTTCCAAGGCGCCGGTCATACGATGGAAATGGCCACCAACGGCCCTGCGTATCGTGAGCATGTCCAGAAATTTGTGAAAAGTTTACAGTAGCTTGCTGGAGTTGTGGTAGAATAGAAGAAAAGGGAAACGCTGATTAAATCTGACTTTGCAATTGAATCAGCGTTTCCATGGTTCAGGGATTTGCGGCTGGGGATAGGAGTGACTGGTGGCTGAAATGGGATACATGGCGCCACTTCCGCTAAACTCGATGACCCATTTTCCCGGGAGGCTATACACATGCAGAATGCAAATACTTTGGAAGCCATGGAAGTGGCGCGGCAGCTGATTCTGGTGCTGAAGGGCACCGTCGAAAGCCTGCAGATGAATCTGTCACAGGAACGTGATGATAATGAAGGACTGAAGCTCACCATCGAGTCTTTGGAAGACGAGAATGCGCGCCTTCAGGAAGAACTCTTCAAAGTCCAGGCGGCTGCCGTCGAAGAGAAGGATACAGCAAAGGAGAACCAAACCGAAGCCATTGAAGCCATCGGTGAGAAGCTCGCCTTCTACTACAAGGATATGAAACAGCTCGATCCGAAGAAGCTCACCGCAGAAGACGGCGAGACACTGTACAACATTCTCGACTATACCTTCAAAGTATTGAAGAAGGCCGGCGTGAAAATGGAGAAATAAAGGAAAGTGATGCTGCTTGCGGGCGGCATCACTTTTTTGGTGACTAAGTGGCTAGTGGCTAGTGGCTAGTGGCTAGTGACTGGTGACTGGGATTCCCTGCATGGTCATCCCGAGCGTAGCCGAGGGATCTCTACGGCACTGCGATCATCAGCACGTATGCATTGAGGAAAAACGATGGCTTGGTGCTGCTTCACATGCGACTATGAGCGTACTGCCATAGAGATTTCTCGGCTTCGCTCGAAATGACGACGGCGCGAAGCGCTATCAAAATTCTGCGGCACTCCATTATTTTTTTGCGCCGCACCGACCCCGTTGAACCTCTTGAACCTATAGAATCTGCTCCCCCTCTTTCGCAAACAATCACGGGACGAGCCGCCTCGTGGGCTAACCCTGAACTTTCAAAAACCTTGTCAAGCAAAACCCCTTGACAAGAGCGTTTTTCTCCTGTATAATAGCATCCGTTGTGGTGATGAACTATGTCTATTGAAAACATCGTAGAGAAGGGAGAACTTCTGGATTGTTACGGAGAGCTCCTGACGAAGAGGCAGAAGGATTGCCTCGACTTATACTATAATGAAAATCTCACGCTCGCTGAGATTGCTGACTATTTCCATATTTCCCGTCAGGCGGTCCATGATGCGATGCGTCATGGAGAAGAGCAGCTGCTTTCCTATGAGGCGGCGCTGCACACCTGTTCTCTTCGTAAAAAGAGAGAACAGGCCGCCCTTCGGCTTCTGCATTTCATTCCGCAGGCAGAGCGGGGAGAGGCAGAGAGCCTTTTGAAAGTGATGACAGAATGAAGGTGACCAGATGCCATTTGAAAATTTAGGAGACAAGCTGCAGTCTGCATTCAAAGATCTCCGAGGGAAAGGCAAACTTTCCGAAAGTGACATTGATGGGGCGCTTCGTGAGGTCCGCCGCGCACTGTTGGAAGCCGATGTCAATTTCAAGGTGGCGAAAGATTTCATCGCTCACGTCCGTGAAAAGGCGATGGGGGAAGAAGTCTTCGGCAGCCTGAAGCCTGACCAGACAGTCATCAAGATCGTCAAAGACGAGCTGACGGAGCTTCTGGGCGGGACACAGAGCAAGATCTCGCTGTCTTCTTCCGGCATGACGATCATCATGCTGGTCGGTCTGCAGGGCGCCGGCAAGACGACGACTGCCGGCAAGCTGGCTCTGATATTCAAGAAAAAAGGCCACCGCCCGATGATGGCAGCCTGCGACGTCTATCGTCCGGCAGCGATCAAGCAGCTCGAAGTCTTGGGCGAGCAGACTGACGTCCCGGTCTACCGTATGCCGCCGAATGTGGATCCGGTCCACATCGCGCAGTACGCGATCGATACGGCCAAAGCATACAACCGTGATGTCGTCATCCTCGATACCGCAGGCCGACTGACGATCGATGAAAAGCTGATGGCCGAGCTTCGCAACATCAAAGCGGAGGTTCATCCGCATGAGATCCTTCTCGTCCTTGACTCCATGACGGGTCAGGACGCAGTCAATACCGCCAAAGCTTTCGATGAAAATCTGGGCATCGACGGCACCATCCTGACGAAGATGGATGGCGACGCCAGAGGCGGTGCGGCACTTTCCATCAAGACCGTCACCGGCAAGCCGATCAAGATGATCGGTGTATCCGAAAAACTCGACGGCGGCCTTGAGGATTTCTATCCGGACCGCATGGCCGGACGTATCCTCGACCTGGGCGACCTCGCTACGCTGATTGAGACAGCCCAGAGAAATATGGATGAAGAATCCATGAAAGACGCAGCGGCGAAGGTGCGTAAAGGGGAATTTACCCTTGACGATTTCCTGAACCAGCTGAAACAGGTGAGAAAGCTGGGGTCCTTCCAGAACATCCTCGGGATGCTTCCGGGTATGGGCAAATTCAAAGACCAGCTGAAGGACATCGACCTTGATGGCAAAGAAGTGAAGCACATCGAAGCCATCATCCTCTCCATGACTCCGCAAGAGCGTGCGAATGTGAAGATCCTGAACGGCAGCCGCCGCAAGCGTATCGCGCAGGGCGCCGGCGTCAAGATCCAGGATGTGAACCGCATGATGAAGCAGTTCGCTGATATGCAGAAGACCATGAAGAAAATGAAGGGTATGAACCCGAAAAAGTTAAATCCATCCAAATTGGGCGGCCTTGGCGGTCTCTCAGGGATGTTCCGTAAATAATCGAGATCATTTCAAGGAGGTGAAATATCAATGTTAAAAATTCGTCTGACCCGTATGGGCGCTAAGAAGAATCCATTCTACCGCATTATCGTTATCGACTCCAAAGCAGCTAGAAACGGCGCACCGACCGATACCATCGGCTGGTACGACCCGGCTAAACTGGACGCTCCGGTAAAGATCGATGAAGAAAAGGTTCTGTCCTGGCTTGGAAAAGGCGCACAGCCGACCGACACTGTTCGTTCCATTCTGAGAAAGAACGGCATCCTCGCTAAGTTTGCAGAAGCAAAGAAATAAGGAGGACGCAAGATGAAGGAATTGGTGGAAACACTGGTTAAGGCTCTTGTCAAAAATCCTGATGCCGTCACCGTCACCATTCTTCAGAAAGGCAGCCTGGAGATCTACCAGGTCCACGTCGCTCCTGAAGACATGGGCAAAGTGATCGGTAGAAAAGGCCGGATTGCGAATGCCATCCGCACCGTAGTCAAAGCAGGGGCCCTGCGTGAAAATCGCAAGGTCGCTGTCGATATTATCTAAGGGGTGCCCTATGGATGAAATGCAGATCCTTGTCCCTGTCGCTGTGAAGTCCAAGCTGACAGAGGCACTGAAGACCACTTTGCTGAATGAAATCAATACGAACCTGTCGCGTGTCGAACATGATATGGCTCAGCTTGAATTTCAGGCAAACGGCCGCATTGCTGAACAGGCTAAAGTCAATATCCAAGCAGCTTCCCAGCTCCGTGCTTCCTTTGAAGCCCAGAAGGCGCAGATGCAGCAGGTGAAGGAAAAGCTGACGAACGATAAAGAACACCTGGAAAAGCTGGCTATCGGTGCGGAACTCAACCGCGCACCGATCAACCGTCTCGTGACCATTCATGTCGGTGACGATATGAATAACATCGTAGGCGGGGAAATCCTGGTTGAAGACGGCAAGATTATTGCTTTCCGTGAATGATATGAAATCCGATGTCAATGTACTCATCGGCCGAATCGTAGCCCCGCATGGTGTGCGGGGTGATTTGCGTATGTTCCCCGATATCGATCGGCCGGAAGTGATCCGTTCGCTGGAGTATCTCTGGATCGGGGGAAAAAGATATCGGCTCATGTCCTGCCGCCCGCACAAGAATATCTATATTCTCCATGTGGAAGGCGTAGAAGACAGAAACCAAACCGAGCTCATGCGTGGTATGGAAGTCGAAGTCCCTGCCTCGGCGCTGCCAAAGCGGACAGACGGCACCTACTACTACCACGAGCTTCTAGGACTTAAGGTCGTGACTGAAGAAGGAGAGCCTGTCGGTATCCTGAAGGAAATCATCGAGACTAAGGCAAATAACGTGTACAGCGTCATTTCCGAAGAGGGGAAGGAAATCCTGATCCCTGCGATCCCGCCCTGTATCCTTCATGTGGACCCTGCAGGCGGCACCATGACAGTCAGGCTTTTGGAATGGGAGTAAGCCCATGAAAATCGATATCTTATCACTGTTTCCGGAATTCATAGAAGCCTTCTTCCATCAGAGCATGATCAAACGTGCTCTGGAAGGCGGCCTCATGGAGATGGCGGTGACGAATCCCAGAGATTTCACCAAGAGCCGGCATGGACAAGTCGATGACACGATCTGTGGAGGTGGGGCTGGGATGCTGATGATGTGCCAGCCTCTTTTTGATGCCGCGCATCATGTGCTGCCAGAAAAAGGCCCGCGTGACCGCGTGATCTTCCTGTCGCCGGCCGGCACGCCCTTCACGCAGGACAAAGCAAAACAGCTGTATCGCGACTATGACCATCTGGTGCTCCTCTGCGGGCACTACGAAGGTGTCGACCACCGCGTCGAAGAGCATCTCGCGGATGAGCTCATTTCCATCGGTGACTATGTCCTGACGGGCGGCGAACTCGGCGCCATGGTCATCGCAGATGCCGTGGCCCGCATGGTCCCCGGCGTCTTAGGCGATGCAGGAAGCGCGCAGAGCGATTCTTTCTATGAGCCGATCCTCGAGTATCCGCAGTACACCAAGCCGGCTGATTACAACGGCTGGAAAGTGCCGGATGTGCTGCTCTCCGGTCATCATGCAAACATTGCGAAATGGCGCAGGAAAGAAGCACTCAGGCGCACTTTGAAGTGCCGCCCGGATCTTTTGGAGAAGCTCACACTGACCAAGACCGATCAGAAACTCATGGCAGAAATAGAAGAGGAGGAGAAGTAATGGCACCTGTGTATATCGGGCTCATCCACTATCCCATTTATAATAAGCACATGGAAGTCGTCACTACAGCTCTGACCAACTATGACCTCCATGACATAGCCAGAACGGCAAAAACCTATGATGTGAAGCGCTACTTCATCGTGCATCCTGTCGAAGCACAGCGTGAAATGGCGAGCCGCATCATGAACCACTGGAAAACCGGCGGCGGCGTGCATTACAATGTGAACCGGAAGGAAGCCTTCGAGGAAACGGAACTTGTCCCGACCCTGGAAGACGCCATCGCATGGATCGAAAAAGAGACAGGCAAAAAACCGGCCATCGTGACCACGGACGCCCGGGTCTATCCAAATACTGTTTCCTACACAGAAATGCGCAGGAAAATCCACGAAGAAGATACGCCGATCTTCATCCTCTTTGGCACAGGCTTCGGCATGACCAAAGAAATGATGAAACAGTTCGACTACATCGTGGAACCTATCTACGGGGCCGGTACGTACAATCATCTGTGCGTGCGCAGCGCCGTAGCCATCATCCTCGACCGCCTTCTGGGCGAACCATGGTGGAATCAAAAGGAGGAATAACGTACTATGTCCGGACATTCTAAGTGGGAAAACATTAAGCGTAAGAAGGGCAAGACTGATGCCATTCGCGCAAGAATCACCACTAAAATCTCCAAGGAAATTACCATCGCAGCCCGCATGGGCGGCGGTGATCCCGTCGGTAACATGCGTCTGAAACTGGCCCTCACCAAGGCAAAGCAGAACAATGTACCGAAGGAAAATATCCAGCGTGCTATCGCTAAAGGCGTCGGCGCTGCCAGCGGTGCAGGCTTCGATGAAGTCACCTACGAAGGCTACGGCCCGGGAGGTGCAGCTGTCATCGTCGAATGCAATACCGATAACAGAAACCGCGCAGCCGCTGATATCCGTCATGCATTCACCCATCACGGCGGGTCTGTAGGCACACCGGGATGCGTAGGCTGGATGTTCAAGAAAAAAGGCTCTATCATTGTAGCCAAAGACGCAGCTGATGAAGACACCGTCATGATGATCGCTCTCGATGCGGGCGCTGACGATGTCACTACCGGCGAAGACAGCTATGAAATCACGACCTCTCCGGAAAACTTCCTCATCGTCTCCGAAGCCCTCGAAAAAGAAGGCATCGAAGCGGAAGCTTCCGAACTGGCTATGGTTCCAGACAACTATGTCAAGCTCGAAGGCGATGCTGCTCAGACCATGCAGCACCTCACCGATGAACTGGAAGAACTCGATGATGTACAGGAAGTGTACACCAACGCAGAACTGCCGGAAGATGCGGAATAATAAAAAACCACCCGAAAGGGTGGCTTTTTTTATGGAAATACGGATTCTGCGATGGAATTAGCGTTTTCCTAGCCGCATGCTCTCGCATAGAACCCCCCACCCGGCTTGTGGGGGGCTTTTTTTATTGGTAGACTCATTATGAATAAAAGACCGGAGAGACACTGATCCTGTGATGGGGTCAGCGTTTCCTTTATCGTAAGGAGAGCCAATGATGCTGGAAAAAGAAATCATCGACTATTGGACGAGGCGGGCGCCAAGCTATTCGGAAATCAATCAGAAAGAACTTTGCGGACGGCAGAAGAATCTTTGGACGTCCTATATCATGCAGCGTGCACAGGATGCCATGCCGGAAAGAACGAGGATCAAAGCGCTTGACATCGGGGCGGGGCCGGGTTTCTTTTCCATCATTCTAAAGATGGCGGGCTGCGAGGTGACGGCTCTGGATCGGAATCCTGCGATGATGGCAGAGGCGAAGAAGAATGCGGGGCCGCTCGCAGAAAGGATCCATTATGTCGAGGGGGATGCGGAAGATGTGCCGCTTCCCGCAGACAGCTACGATCTCATCGTGACGAGAAATCTCACATGGACGCTGCCGCATCCGAAGAAGGCGTATGCGAGCTGGCAGCGTGTCCTGAAAAAGGGCGGGATCCTCCTCAATTTCGATGCGAACTGGTACAACTACCTGTACAGCGAAGAAGACCGTGCCCTTTATGACAGGGACCGCGAGCAGGTCGCAGAAGCGGGGGTCTTTGACCGCTATATTTCGACCGATGTCATGGCCTGCGAACGCATCGCGCGCCAGATGCCTCTTTCGCCCAAGAAACGTCCTGCCTGGGACCGGCAGGTACTGGAAGAGATGGGGATGCAGGTCACACTGTATGAGAATATTTCCGAAGAGATCCTTCTTCCGGAGGAGCAGCTGAATTTTGCGGCGACGCCGTATTTTTGCATTGAAGCGAAAAAGTGATGGATGCCTATGGTGTGGATAGTCAAGAAGGGGATTTCCTGCCTGCTTATTCTTCTCGGCGTGACATTCGTCACGTTTGCGCTGATGTATCTGGCAGGCGGAGATGCCATTTCCTATTTCTATGAAAATCAGGGAACGGCAGTTTCTCAAGAGATCATGGATGCCATGCGGAAAAAATACGGGCTGGATCAGCCGTTTCTGCTGCAGTATGGGCATTGGCTGCTGCATGCACTCACGGGAGATATGGGGGAAAGCTATGTGTCTGGGCGCGCGGTGCTTCCGCTCATCGCATCCAAGATCCCGCATACCCTGTACCTTGCGGCGGTATCGATCGCCCTGACGCTGGCAGTATCGATCCCGCTGGGGGTCTTTTCCGCTGTCAGGAAAGATGGCTGGTGTGACTCTCTGGCGGGCGGGTTGTCTTTCCTCGGAAATGCGATGCCGAATTTTTTCGTTGCGATCCTTCTGATCTATCTGCTGGCGGTGAAGCTGAAGTGGTTCCCCGCCGTATCTGTGGGGCGGTCGCCTTCGGTCGTATTGCCGGCAGTGACGCTTGCGATCGCGATGAGTGCCAAGTATACGCGCCAGATCCGAGGCGTCGTACTGGCAGAGCTTCGAAAGGGCTATGTGATGGGGGCGAGAGCACGAGGGGTGAGTGAGGGGACGATCCTCTGGAAGAGTGTCATCCCGATGGCAAGTCCGGCGATCGTCACGCTGCTTGCGATTTCCATCGGTTCCCTCCTTTCCGGCACGGCCGTGGTGGAGACGATCTTCCTCTGGGATGGTGTGGGAAAGCTGGCAGTGGATGCCATTATGCAGAGGGATTATCCGATCATTCAGGCCTATGTGGTATGGATGGCCGGTATCTATATTTTGGTGAATGGCGCGGGGGATGTGGTGGCGCGTCTGCTGGGGAAACGATGATTCCATCCGTGCTCCCGAAGGAGAAATGATGAAAAAGATAAACTCATCCCGCTTGCGCCTTTATTTGTGGGGAGGTCTCCTCTTGGCGCTGATGCTGGGTGTGATGCTCGCTGAGTATCTGATCCCTTGGGATGCCTATGCCCAGGATTTATCGATGGCGCAGAAGCCGCCTTCTGCGGCGCACCTTCTGGGAACGGATCGATATGGGCGCGATATGCTTGCCCGTGTCCTTGTCGGAGGGCGCACCAGCATTTCGGGGGCGTTTGTGGTCGTCCTGCTCATCACTGCCATCGGGACGGGGATCGGGACAGGAAGCGGATGGTATGGCGGACGGATCGAGCAGGCATGGATGGGGCTCTCGGACGTTTTCCTCGCTTTCCCCGGGCTTGTCCTTGCACTAGCCGTGGCAGGTGTTTCCGGTGGGGGCATGCTGCAGGCGGTCCTGGCGCTCGCGGCGATCGGATGGCCTAAGTATGCCAGGCTGTCGCGTCGGCTCACCGTTTCTTTGAAGGAGGAGCCTTATATCGACATTGCAAGAATGCGGGGGCTTTCTTCCTGGAAGATCATAGGCAGCCATCTCCTTCCGAATATGGCTGGCCCGCTTTTGACGACGGCGGTACTGGATATCGGGACGATGATGATGGAGGTGGCGGCACTTTCCTTTTTGGGACTCGGCGTGAAGCCGCCGACACCGGAATGGGGCGCTATGATGAGTGAAGGACGTCGTTTCCTCCAGCTCTCACCATGGATGGTCATGGCACCGGGGGCGGCCATGTGTCTGACGGTCGGACTTTTTCATCTTTTGGGAGAGGCGCTCAGAGATGCGTTTGATCCCAGAGAAAGGTGAAAGAAGGGGGGGATAGCCTCATTTCCCTGCATATAGGGGTAGCCCGTAGGGCGGGGCGTCCCTTGATTACGTGCGAAAGAGGTTCAGCGGGTTCAACAGGTTCAGAAGGTTCAACGGTGGTGGTGCGGCGCATAAAAATATGGAAGCGCCGCGGAGTTTTGAAACTAGCGGTTTTCTCGTATCGCAAACCTAATCCC
>UQQQ01000049.1 GCA_900543165.1 uncultured Dialister sp.
CCGCGGCAGATGGAACGCGAAAATGAGATGATCGTTATTTCACATCGCCTTTTTTATTGCCCTTCGCCGGAAAACAGATGCGGTAAGCTCCGAAAGGCGCATCCCTTTTCATGACTCTCAGCTGCCCTCTACGAATCCCATTTTCTTCGCATTTTTGTGAAGCTCTGCAAATCCTGCACCGGTGTCTGCTTCTTCTGCAATGCTGACGCAGTTGTCCGCGATACGGCTCAGGTTGTAGAGAAGGTCGGAGAAATATGGTGTCATATTGGCATGGCACTCGCCTGCTTTCACACGCTTCAGATGTGCCTTATTGCAGCGTCTCTCCGAGCGGCGCATCTGATCCGTGTCTCTGAATATATCATTCACCATCTCTTTGGAGCCTGTTTTCACGGCTTCGACAGAGCGCGAGAGAAGCGACTGGGCAAGTGTGATGCACTTCACGATTTCTTCATTGGCGACAGAGGAGAACACACGATTCTGCGCGACCACCTGCCGGCAGACCTCATCCATATCCCTGCATCGCTCTCCCATGCGTTGGATATTATTCGTGACAAAGTGAAGCCTCGCCGTTTCCTCCGACTGCTGCTCGGTCAGATAGCCGCCGGAAAGCAGCTTGGTGATGTACTCGGTGACTCGTCCCTGCAGCTGTTCGAGGATCATCAGATCCTCTTGAAAGGCCTCATAATCCTTGGCGGTTCGCTGGCTGTCAAGGACGAGCTTCAGCTGGTTCAGTGTCCGGTCAGCCAGTCCGACCAGGCGCTCAAGTTCCAAAGAGACAAGGTACATGGCAGCGGCCGGCTTATCGAGCAGATTGTTATCCAGATATTGCGGCTCATAGGCAGCCTTGAGGTTCTTGTCTTCCCCGCGGATGATGACTTTGACGATCTTGACCATGACAGGGATGAATGGCAGCCATGCCAGCGTACATACGACATTGAAAGTCGTGTGTGCATTGGCGATCTGCCGGGAAATGACATCGATCTCACGGCCGCTCGGAGAGATGTACTGTACGAACTGTGCAAAGAACGGAATGATGCACAGGCAGACAAGACTGCCGCTGATATTGAAAATGCTGTGCGCGATCGCGGTGCGCTGCGCATTTTTCGTCTGTCCGATCGATGCCAGAATGGCGGTGATCGTCGTACCGATGTTATCTCCCAGAAGGATCGGGATCGCACCGGTAAGGCCGATGACACTGCTGACGCCGTCAGCTGCCGGCTGGGCCGCAAAATTCTGCAGCACGGCGATCGTAGCCGAGCTGCTCTGTACCACCAGCGTCATCACGCCGCCGAGGAGTACGCCCAGGACCGGTGTCGAAGAGACTTCTGCCATCAGGTCGACAAAGACGCTGCTGCCTGCGAGCGGCTTCATCACATGTCCCATGATCTCGATCCCTTCAAAGAGCAGTCCGAAAGAGAAGATGACCATGCCGATATTCTTCAGCTTCTCTGTCTTGCCGACAAACTGCAGCATGAAGCCGATGAAAATGATGGGATAAATGTAGTCGCTGAGCTTGAACGCCAGGAGCTGTGCTGTCATCGTGGTTCCGATATTCGCACCGAAGATGACGGAGATCGCCTGCGGCAGTGTCATCAGTCCGGCACTGACGAAGCCGATCGCCATGACGGTGGTCGCCGAGCTGCTCTGCAGGACTGCCGTCACCAGCGCTCCGGCGAGCGCCCCCATGATCGGATTCTTTGTCAAAAAGCTGAGAATCTTTTTCATGCGCTCCCCGGCAGTTTTCTGCAGGGCATCACTCATCGTATTCATGCCGTACAGGAAAAGCGCCAGGCCGCCGATCAGGCCAAAGCAGATCTTGACTGTTTCATTCATTCCGTGCTCCTCCCCAGGAAACACGGACTCCATCGTCTGACGCTGCAATCAGCATTTCCTTACCTATATGAACCTTGGGAAACGCTGATTCAATCGCAGAGTCGAATTTCATATGGATTTTTATACATAGCTTCGTCATCATCCTCCTTAAATAGCTCGCTATTCGCGTCAGATGATTCCTTACTCTGTATAAAAATCCAAGAATGAAATCAGACAACGATTTAATCAGTGTTTCCCTTGATAGACATACGAACCCCTTGCGAAACGAGTTCTGTTCATAAATAAATTATATAAAAAAATTGGTAATCCATCTATCATCGTACAGTAAAGTTTGTAAAGAAGTTGTAAACAAGCAAAAAGCCATGAGAATCGCCGTTTCTCATGGCTTTTTGCTTGCTTACTCTTTATTTTCATTCATTATCCCATAAGATCAAACCGTTTGGTCCTTCAAAAGCTCTTTTGCCATGTGTCTTGCCCGATCCATCGCAGGAAGGAGCGCCTCTTCCATCCCCGCCGCATAGAGCGTGATCCCCAGATAAAAAGCCATCTCATGGTAGGGAGTCCATTCGTTCTCTTCGGGAAATGCAAAGTCAGACGGAGAAAGCCGCTCCGCGGAAAGCTTCCCGCCATGCACAGCAGCCAGAAAGCGCATCCCATCCTGCTTACAGATCGCCGCGCCTTCGAAGCCGCAAGCCCTGATAGCAAGCGCCATACGCCCCATAGCGACCATGTCCATGGTCAGTGCAAGGATCGTAAGAGGCTTCACGGTTCTCTTTCGGATCTCCTCTACAGCCCGGCAAAGAGCTGTCACTCCCTCCCCCTTCACGGAGCCCACAGGAAGAAAACAGATCCCTTTTCCCTCAGCAGCGGCCAAGGAAAGACGCCGGGTCAGCACATCGAGCGTGTCATTTTCATTATACTTCATGCCAGCCTCCGGGAAGCTCTCGAAATGGTATGCGGTGCAGCGCTTAAGGAAGCCTCTTCCGGGAGATCCCCGGTCAGCAGCTCCTCACCCGCGCCCTTCCATCTGTGCGATCCGGCGCTTTCGCTCCTCCAGATCTGTCTCACGAAGGCTCTGTACCGTGGTGCCGTAGATGAGTGCGACAGAGATGATATTCATGAGGAGCGAGGACCCGCCATAAGAAATGAAGGGCAGCGGGATGCCGGTGACCGGGAAGCAGCCGATGACCATCGCGATATTGACGATGCCCTGCACGGAGATCAGCATGGTGAGTCCGTAGACGAGAAGAGCCGCATAGGTCTCCTTCAGCTTTCTGGCTGCGGAGAATCCCGCAAGAAGAAAAGCGAGGTAAAGAAGAAGAACGAAAACAGAGCCTATGAAGCCAAATTCCTGACTGAAAACGGCGTAGGCAAAGTCGGTGTACTGCTCGGGCAGGTAGAGAAATTTCGACATGCCTTCGCCGATGCTCTGCCCGAAGAAGCCGCCGGAGCCGACCGCGATGAGGCTCTGCACCGTCTGATAGCCGAGATTTCTTGCATAGGTGAACGGATCCCAGAGCACGATCACACGATTCATGCGATAAGGCGCGGCGACGACGAGAATCGCAAAGGTGACGATCGCACCCCCTACCCCCAAGAGGATTTCGAAAAGCGGAAGTCCTGCCAAAACGTAGAGAAGTAGGGGGAAGAGCAGAATCATCCCCGCTGTCCCCATGTCCGGCTGTATCAAGACGAAGAGTGCCATCGCGAGCGGCCCATAGAGCGGCAAAAAATACGCAATCATGGAGCGAAAGGTGTTTTCCTTTTTCTTCCTGTCAAAAACATGGAAGAACGGACGGAGAAAACGCTTGATGAGCGTGATTTTCTCTCCTTTCTGGATCCGTTTCGAAAGGAAGGAGGCGGCCCAGATGAGGCCGGTCACTTTCGCGACTTCGGACGGCTGGAGAGAGAAGCCTGCGAGCATGATCCAGCGGGTCGCCCCATTCGCCCGATGCCCTGCCACAAAAACGAGGAGAAGCAGCAGAATTGTGAAAACGACCCAGAGGAAAGCCCCGCCGCGAACGAAGCGCTTTGGCAGCTTCGCGACCACGACACCAAGGAAAAGGCTTCCTGCAAGGATCCCGACATGCTTCAAAAAGTGCGCATACGGCCCATCGCCCGCCGCCATATTCATATAGTAGGTGGCATTATAGACATTCATCGCCCCGATGGCAATCAGTATGGCGGCCGAGATGAGCATCCATTTCAGACACTCGGGCACATACTTCGTATCCTTCAGGGACGTCTCGCTACGAGACGACATATGAGGTTCCCCTTTCTGGAAAACTTCTCTTCATACTCTGTCTCCACATCCCCGAGGACGGGAGCGGCATGAAGATCATAGGTCACGTCCGAAAGCTGCCAGCCCATGGCCTCAAATTCTTCGACGGAGAAATCAAAAAGGTCCTTGTTATCCGTCTTGAAGCGGATCTCACCGCCCTCTTTTAAAATGACGGCGTAGCGTTTCAGGAAATCACGATAGGTGAGGCGGCGCTTGGCGTGGCGCTTCTTCGGCCATGGGTCGCTGAAGTTGAGGTAGATCACATCGACTTCGCCTTCGTCAAAAATATTCAGGATCTCGCTCACATCGCCTAAGATGAGACGGACATTGTCTACCGGCGGATCTTTCTCCGCGGTCTTCTGTGCGGCATAGTAGATGACGCCTTCCTGCACTTCCATGCCGATGTAGTTCACATCAGGATGGAGCGCGGCCATGCCGGAAATGAACTGGCCTTTGCCGGTGCCGAATTCCACATGGAGCGGCTGCTCCGGGCGGGGAAACTGTGTCTCCCACTTGCCTTTCATATCGGTCGGTTCTTCCAGAAAAAGAATGGAGGTGTAATTTTTGATCGCTTCTTCGATCCAAGGTTTACGTCTGAGACGCATGGAGGGCTCCTTTCGGGGATAAAGTAAAGTGACTATGGATTAGGGATTAGGAGTGACTAGTGACTGGTGACTGGTAACTGGTGATTAGACTAAACGACTGGGAGAGATTAGACATCTGACATCTGGCATCTCCAGCGGGCATCGCCCTATTTATATTCTGCGGCGTTTCATTATTTTTTGCGCCGCACCACCATTTCGCATTTCTCATTTCTAATTTCTCATTCAAGTGAAGCTTTCAAGCAGAATCAAAGGGCGAACCCGCAAAACCTATTTCTACTGTCCTGCTCCCGCATTCGGTACATTCGGGATCTCCTCTCCCGCGATCTTGACAGGCTGATACCGGCTCCAGTCGAAAGACGGCGCGAAGAGACGTCGACGCTGGATGTCATTGTTCCAGCGGTCATCCTCTGCTTCCTTGCTGCTTCCGAGCTGCTCGGTATCATTTCTGACCATCACATTGCCGTACATGGTCATGAGCGTCGTCACATCTTTATCAAAGTCAGGGGAAAGGATGTCGGACTTTTCATCATAACGAGCCGCTGTGAGTCCCATGAGACCCATGAAAGTATCGTAGAGCATGTCATTGGTGAATGGCATATTTCTTCTATCCCACATGGTCTTCATGGTGCGCGGGTGGCTCCTCTGGTAGTCATCCGAGGTGTAGATCCAGAAGGGAATGTGTACCATCGTGTAGTCGAACTGGTCTGCATTGTGTCCAGGACGCTCAGTGACCTGCTCGCCATGGTCGGAGAAGTAGAGGACGCTGTCTGCCTTCATATAGTTCACGGCTTCGTTCATGATGCTTTCGACGACGTAGTCATTGAAGAGGACGGAGTTGTCATACTCATCATTCATGACATCAGCCGTCGAGCGTTCCTTTCCCATGCTCTCCGGCCAGTGATAGAACTCGGACGGGTAACGGTCCCAGTAGCTGACGTGGCTGCCCATCAGATGGACGACGACGAGCTGGCGGCGGTTCTTCGGATCGACCTTCCGCAGATAGGGGATGAGAGCCGTATCGAAGTCCTTCGTCACGACATCTGTGCCGACATACTGGTTGATCCAGTACTGATCATCACAGGCACTTCCGATCGCACCGATCGGCGTATCCCAGACACCGTAGCGGGACTGGTTCGAAATCCATGTGGTATGGAAGCCGGCCTGCCTTGCCATGTCAATGATGGAGTAGGCATCGACCAGCTCCATATCATTGTACTGGTTCTTCTCCGTCAGGGCTTCGGTCAGTACCTGAACGGTCTGTGTGTAGCAGGAATAGGCATGATTGAAGAAGGTATAGTGCGAGTCTGCGGCCGCTTCGGTCTGGAAAGGCGTGGTATTTCTGTGATAGCCATAGACACCCATGTGGTCGCGCGTCAGGGACTCGCCGATGATGAGGACGTAGACGCCGTCCGGCGCCGCCTTGAGCTGCGCAGCAAGGATGCGATCCTTGATCGACATGCTGCGGCGCTTCTCCACCATCTTCTGGAAATCGGAAAAACTGGAAAGCGTCTCGTAAGTCTCATGATACACATGCGCGAGCCGCGTCGCCCCGATGGAGAGGCAGCAGAGCCCGATATTCACGAAGAAGAGCAGCGCCATCGACCACCACGCTTTGCGGGAAACGGGAAGGCGGCCATTAAAGGAGAATCGGCTGCTGTGGAAGATGAGCCACGCGAGGATGAGGATCGCAAGCGTCCCTAAAATAAGCTCGGCATACGGGATATTCACATCGATATACTCCTTCGTCTCGGCGAGATTCGTCTGCGCGAGCGCGAGCAGCATATTGATGGAGATCAGAGAATGCGTGATAAAGTAGTAGCCCACATATGTGAACTGGATGCCCACATAAAGGAGCATCAGGACGACGCACGCGATGCGCGCGATCATGCGCCATTTCCCCGGCAGGATCCATGCCGCCGAGAGGCAGGAGATGAAAAGATAGAGCGGCGCAGAGAGCTCACCTGACATATCCGACATGTCGAGCACCACATCCGTCTGCGTCGATAGGTACGGTACGATGAGCGAGAGTAGCCATAGGAAGCCGATGGTGATCCACAGATGCACGGCTGCCCGCGTCAGGTGGTGCCGGATGAAATAGGCCGTCACGAAGCCGACCTGCAGGAAGAGCAGGAAGACCTTCACCTGCGAAGAAAGCTCAAATCCGCCCGGTGCGCCGAAATACCAAGAAAGGAAAAAGGAAAAACCAAAAGGCACCAAGGTCGCGATCGCCCACCAGATCTTCCAGTGGCCCGGACTATCCGTATGCTTCACGTCTTGGGGAAATTTTGTATCTGTATCTGTCTGTTTCATTCTGATGACCCTTGTAAAATATTCGTTGACACAAGAAAATAACTATATTATTTTATCATATATACGAGACTTTTTACTACACGTATCCCAAAAGAAAAGCCGCCGCCGGTAAGGCAGCAGCTTTTCTTGCAAGTGCCGATCGCTATTCCCGTGCATAGAGCCGTACTTTTCTCAATCAGCAATGGTTCCTTTCCCGTTATAAGGGATCTTTTCCACCTTGACCGCTTCCAGATGATAGAAGGGCGCAGTGATATCCTTGGAAATATGTCCCGTTCCCTCACGGAGGATCCCATAGAGCTGGATCCATGTATCTCCATGAATATAGCCTGTGAAATCCTGCCTGGAATTAAATTCAAAATCCACATACCCGCCTGTGCAGTAAGGGCAGGTCGGTCCATTGCGACCGATGAAATAATGCCCATTGATCGTCAGAAAATACCCTTCGATCACCACGGTTTTATCATGATAATTGTTAAAATGCATGTACCAGTCGTTGATCTGCGTCATATAGTGAGCATCACCCACCACAATGTCCGGATGGTCATATGGAAACGTCTTCTCATCCTTTGCGATATCATACTTCATTTCAAAATAAGGGTAAATGATATTTCCATGACTGTCCTTCTCCATGCCTTTGGATAAGACCGACGGCTCCACGGGTACAGGCTTTACTTCCTGAGGTGCTTTGCCTTGCGCCGCCTGTACCGTTTTGTGCGTGAGTATCATATTGTCCGGTACCTGCTCTCTGCCGCAGCCTCCCAGTACGGGAAGCATGCCCAGCAGCAGATAGAAAGCCCATCGTTTCAAGCGCAGCGCCCTCTTTCTCTCCATTTTCGCAGACAGATAACCGCAAAAAGGACGATCAGATTCATCAAGACAATGCAAGGCCCCGTGGGAATGGACAATGCGTAGGAAAGAGTGATCCCCACCAGAAAGCAGCCCAGTCCCACAATGGTGGACATCCAGATGGTGGTCAGATACCGATGGCAGATCTGCATCGCCGTGATGGCAGGAAATACGATCAAGCTGGAAATCAGAAGCGCACCCATCATACGCATACCGAGCACGATCGTGACCGCTGTCATGAGTGCCAGGACCAGATGATAGAAATGGCTCCGCACCCCGGAAGCGGTCGCAAAAGATTCATCGAACGTCACGGCAAATAAAGGATGATAAAAGAGAATGTACAGGAGAATGATGAGGCTGCCCGCCGCCAAAGTGAGCCAGACATCCGCGCTGCTCATCGCAAGGATGCTGCCGAACATGTAATTGCACACATCCGTATTCATCCCTCGGGTCAGAGAAATGACCAGAACTCCCACAGCCAAAGCACTGCTGCAAAGAAGCGCCGTCGCCGCGTCCCCTTTGATGCGCATGCTTTCCTTCAATTCCAAAAGAAGAAAAGCCGCTCCCATCGTGACGGGGATGGAAACCACCAGCGGGTCAAGGTAAAAGGCATAAGATACCGCCAATGCCGCAAAGCCCACATGCGACAAGCTGTCACCGATCATGGAGTACCTTTTGAGTACCAGACTGGTTCCTAAAAGCGAAGCACAGATCGAAATCAGGACCCCCACCACCAGCGCGCGCACCATAAATGGATACTGCAGCATTTCCAGAACAACAGACATCAGAGGATCCCTCCTTGCCGTATGACTTCGGGATGCTCTTTGAGAAAATCTTCCGTCTGACCGAAAAACATCTGCTTCCCTTTCGCCAGATATAAAACCTGATGAACCTCATGAAACACGCGGGGCAGATCGTGGGATACCATCATGATAGTCAGTCCGAGCTCGTGAATGCATCGTTCCAGCATGTCATACATCTCTTCCGTGATGCGAGGATCCAGCCCGGTCACCGGTTCATCCAGTACCAGCACCTGACTGCCCGCCGCCAGCGCCCGCGCCAGAAGCACTCTCTGCTGCTGCCCTCCCGACAATTCGCGGAATGCATGATTCTTCAAAGAGGAAAGGGATAGAAACTGCAGCATATGCTCTGCGTAATCCCGATCCGCTTTTCTGTATCGATAAGGAAATGAAAGCCGGCTCAGTCTGCCGGACAATACGACCTCCCACACACTGGCTGGAAAATCCTTTTTCATGGTCTGCTGCTGCGGCAGGTAGCCCATCCCCTTCTGCGCGTCCGGCAAATGGAGACGGATCTCACCTGCCGCCTGTTTTTTGAGCCCCAGAATCCCTTTGACGAGAGTGCTTTTGCCAGAACCATTTTCTCCAATGATGCCCAGATAGCTCCCTCTTTCTAAAGAAAAATTCACATGAGACAGCACCGGCCTTCCTTCATAGGAGAAAGAAAGATCTAGGCACTCCAATACACTCATTTAGTTCAACGCCTCCTTCAAGGTCTTGACATTCCGCTTCATCAGATCCACATAGGTGACGCCGGCATCAAAATCTTTCTGCGTGACGTTATGAATGGAATTGAGCTCTCTCTCTTTGGCTCCTGTCGCCTCTGCAATGGAGTGGCTCATCTGCTGATTGGACATTTCTATATGGAAAATCACGGGAATCTGATCCGCCTTGACCTTATCGATCAAAAAAGCAATGGTCTTCGGATTGGCTTCCGTATCCTTGGAGCATCCCGGGAAAGCCGCATCATATGTCAAACCGTACTCCTTCACAAAGTACAGGAAGGGGAAGCGATCTCCCACGATGATCTCTTTTCTATCTGCATGCTCGATCACATCACGGAAGTTCTGATCCAGATCGCTGAGCTCTTTCATATATGCCTCTGCATTCTTCTGATACTCCTCCGCATGCGCACCATCCAGCTTGGAAATAGAAGCATTTAATTTTTTGACAATTTCAATGGCATTGGCAGGAGCAGTCCATACATGCTCATCCATTTCCGGGCCCTCCTCTTCTGCGCCCTCTTCTGCTTCCTCTTCGGGCTGCATGCCTTCCGGATGTTCTTCTTCTGACAGCTTCACGGCATCCATCATCCGAAATACGCTTCCGGGCTTCTTGCCGGCTGCATCCAGCACCTTCCCTACCCATTCATCAGAGTCACCACCTGTATAAATGAGAAGGTCACTGTCAGCCACCGCCTTCAGGTCTTTCGGCGAAGGAGAAAAGCTATGGACATCCGTACCGGGTTTCACCAGCATGGTGACTTCGCCCTGATCCTTTACGATATGCTTCGCAAAATCATAACTGGGGAAATTGGTGCAGACGATCTGAAGCTTCTTTTCCGGCGGCGCAGAAGCAGCCGACTTCGAATCCGGCGTGCAGCCTGTCAATGCGGCACCGCCTATCAGACAAGCGGCAAGCGTCGCTATGAACAGACCTATTTTTTTCATTTTAATAGTAAGAACTCCTTTACGTTTGAAAACAGGGATAACATGTAACCGGCAATACGATTAAGAAAGCGCTCCGAGATTTGCGACTTTTTCGCAAATCTGAACTCCCATTATAATCGCGTCCCGCTCTTCTGTCAACAGATTTGCGAAATTTTCTCAAATTAAAAAAGAACCCCGGAAAGGGTCCTTCTTTTAGAGAAACCAATTATTTCCCCTGGCATTTTTTGCATAAGCCGTAAATGGTGGTCTGCCCCAGATTCATCTGAAACTCATCATTGCCCGCTAAAGCCTGCGCGAGAGAGCGCGCGGTCGCATGGTCCACATGGGTCGTCCGACCGCACGAAAGACAGGTCATATGAAGCTCGTCCCGACAGGCATCCGCCCCAACGAACCTATACAATGTCTCCTGCCCATCACTCGCCGCCGACTTCAAAATCAGCCCGGCGTCTGCCAAAGAAGACAGATTGCGATACACCGCACTGAGACTGATCGCAGACGCTTCTGCCTGATTCAGCAGAGTCTGTATGTCTCTGGCGGAAAAGGAAGCATCCGGATGGTCGTTGAAGAATTGAAAAAGACGCTTGCGCTGTGCTGTCATGTACATACCAATCACCTCATTTGTCCTTCATCTTATAGCAGAGACGGAAAAAAAGCAAATGAAGGAGACTACCATCTGCGAAAGCCATATTTCGTAAGCACCTCACCTGTGATATGATTGTCTCCATAAAGCAGCAGCCTGTGTGAGAAGCGGCAGGCTATTCATTGTACAAAGAGGATCCCATGACCGGAATCAATCTTACCCAAGGGCCCTTGCTCCCTCAGATGATGGCTTTCGCCATCCCTTACCTTCTCGCCTGTTTTCTGCAGACGTTCTACGGCATGGCCGACCTCTTCATCACAGGTCTCTTCAATGGCGCCGCACCGATCACGGCTGTCTCCATCGGAAGCCAGCTGATGCACATGCTGACCGTCATCATCGTCGGACTCGCCATGGGGACGACCGTCTCCATCAGCCGCGCGGTGGGCGGTCGAGATCCGAAGGAAGCCTCCCGCTGCATCGGAAACTCGGTGCTGCTCTTTGCCCTCTTCAGCCTCATCGACACCGTGCTCCTTCTCCTTGCGATCGAGCCTATCCTCTCTTGGCTAAAGACCCCGACGGAAGCATGGGCGGATACAAGGGCGTACCTTCTCATCTGCTTTGCAGGCATCCACTTCATCGTCGCCTATAATGTCCTTGCCGGCATCTTCCGCGGACTTGGCGATACAAGGACGCCGATGTACTTTGTCGCCCTCGCCGGTTTCATCAATCTCCTGCTCGACTATATCTTCATCGGCCCCATGGCGATGGGAGCCGCCGGAGCGGCCGCAGCCACCATTCTTTCCGAAGCGGTCTCCGTCCTTCTCTGCCTCCTCTATCTCCGTTTCGCAAATCTGGGGCTTTCCCTCACAAGAAAAGACTTCTCCTTCGATGCCCTCCGCATGAAGACGCTCCTTGTCATCGGTCTGCCCATCTCCTGTCAGGACGGGCTCATACAGATCTCCTTTCTCATCATCACCGCCATCGCGAACAGCCGCGGCGTCGAAGTCGCTGCCGCTGTCGGCATCGTAGAGAAGGTCATCAGCTTCCTCTTCCTCGTCCCCTCTGCCATGCTCTCGACCGTCGCCGCCTTCGCCGCGCAGAATGCTGGCGCCGGAAACAATGCGCGCGGGCGGCAGGCGCTCCGCTACGGCATCCGTGTCTGCATCGTCTTCGGCCTTCTTACGACCCTATTCGTCCACTTCCGCGCCGAGTGGGTCGTCTCCCTCTTCGTCACCCATGAGCCTGAAGTCGTGCGTCTTGGCGGTGAATACTTCCGCACCTATGTCATCGACTGCATCTTTGCCGGTATCCACTTCTGCTTCTCGGGATATTTCTCTGCCTACGGGAAATCGATCTACTCCTTCCTGCACAACATGATCTCGATCGTCACCGTCCGCGTCCCCGGCACCTACCTCGCCATCCTCCTCTTCCCCGATACACTGTCTCCGATGGGCCTTGCCGCCCCGATGGGCTCCCTCCTCTCCGCGGTAATCTGCGTCGGGCTGTATATGTGGAAATTCAGGAAATCAGAGAACTAGGAACGCAGTGTGACTAGTGACTAGTGACTAGTGACTAGTCACTGGTGACTGGTGACTGGTGACTAGCGACTAGGAGACTTGGAGACTTGAAGACTGAGAGATAGACGTCAGATATCTGACGTCAGAAGTCTGATATCTGATGTCTAAAGTCTCAAGCGGGCATCGCCCTATTTATATATCACGGCGCTTCTGATTTCTACGCGACGCTCCACCATTTCTCATTCGAGAAAAACTTTCATTCACTATTAAGGAAGCACTGATTAAATCGTTGTCAGATTTTACTCTTGAATTTTTATGCATGGCGAGGAATAACCCGACGCGAATAGCGAGCTATTTAAGGAAGTTTATGACGAAGCTATGTATAAAAATTCTTGTAAAATCTGACTCTGTGATTTAATCAGCGTTTCCTTAAAGGGCGGCACGCCCCATGAGCTCCCCTTGCCCCCTTTGAACCCAACAAAAAAGCACCCGCTTACGCCGGTGCTTTTTGATTGCCATTTCGCTTAGTTTGTCAGGCTGCGGAGAGGCGCAGGGATCTTGCCGCCTCTTGCCACGAATTCGTCTGCTTTGAACTTGCTGATGCCCATGACAGGCGCATAGCCCATGAGGCCGCCGAACTGGACCATGTCGCCCGGCTTCTTGCCCGGTACCGGGATGAGGCGGGTGGCAGTGGTCTTGTTATTGATCATGCCGATCGCTGCTTCATCGGCGAGGATCGCAGAGAGGGTGGAGGCGCTGGTATCCCCTGGGACGGCGATCATATCGAGGCCGACAGAGCAAACACAGGTCATAGCTTCCAGCTTCTCTAAGCACAGGCTGCCTCTCTGAACAGCTTCGATCATGCCGAGGTCTTCGCTGACCGGGATGAAAGCGCCGGAAAGTCCGCCGACGCTCGAAGAGGCCATAAGGCCGCCCTTCTTGACAGCATCATTGAGAAGCGCGAGCGCCGCCGTGGTGCCGGGGCCGCCGCAGCTTTCCAGACCCATTTCTTCGAGGACTGCTGCGACACTGTCACCGACAGCCGAGGTCGGAGCCAGCGACAGGTCGATGATGCCGAAAGGCGCATGGAGACGCTCCGTCGCTGCTTCTGCGACGAGCTGGCCGAGACGCGTGATCATGAATGCCGTATTCTTGATCGTTTTGGCCACGACTTCGAAGGGCGCGCCCTTCACATCCTCGAGCGCACGCTTCACGACGCCCGGGCCGGAGACGCCGACATGGATCGCGGTATCTCCCTGCGTCACACCGTGAAAAGCACCGGCCATGAAGGGATTATCTTCGACCGCATTACAGAATTCGACGAGCTTCGTGCAGCCATAGGCATCCTGATCCTTCGTGAGCTCTGCCGTTTCCTTCACGACCTCGCCCATGCGCTTCACCGCATCCATATTGATGCCCGCCTTGGTCGAACCGATAGCGACGGAGCTGCAGATGCTCTTGGTCGCAGCGAGTGCTTCCGGAATGGAGTCGATGAGCTTCTTATCCGAAGCGCTCATACCGCGATCGACGAGCGCGGAGAAGCCGCCTAAGATGTCGACGCCGACAGCGTCAGCTGCGCGCTGCAGTGTCTCTGCGATCGGCACATAGCTAGACGTCGTGAGTCCGCCTGCCACGAGAGAAATCGGTGTCACCGAGATGCGGCGGTTGATGATCGGCACGCCGTATTCTCTGGAAATGTCATGGGTGACTTCCGTCAGATGCTCTGCCTTTTGGCAGATGGTATCATAGATCTTGTCGCAAAGGGTCTTCTCATCATCGGATACGCAGGAGAGGAGAGAAATCCCCATGGTAACGGTACGCACATCGAGCTTGTTCTGGTCAAACATGCGCTCCGTCGCCAGAATGTCTTCTATATCAAGCATGGTGTCTCCTTTCAGATGCGGTGCATAGCATAGAAAATATCAGCGAGCTGGACACGGATCTCTACCCCCAGCGCTTCGCCCTGCTTGCCCATGTTATCTTGGATTTCCTTCAGGGAATGCGCGGCACTCTCCATGTCGCACATCAGGATCATATCGAAGATCCCATCCACGATGGTCTGGGAAATATCAAGAATATTCACATTCTCTTCCGCCAGCTGTTTCGCTACACCGGCGACGATGCCGACACGGTCAGCACCAATAACAGTCACAACAATTTTCTTCATCAGGTTTCATCCTTTCCTTCTTTGCTTGCAACAGCTGCCCACGTGGCATTGCCTTTATTATAGCATAAAAAAGGGGGTTCGGGGTTTAGGGTTCAGGGTTCGCGTAAGTGTCAAGTTTTCCTCGGTAATTCATTTGACTGTCGATAATTACTATCTCC
>UQQQ01000050.1 GCA_900543165.1 uncultured Dialister sp.
GCCCGAACGTAGCAGGCGTTATTGGTACCGCAGTAGCTGCAGGCACCATGCTCGCGCAGTTTGGCAAATAAGTCTTTCTGACACAAAAAAGCTCCAGCTTTGGCTGGGGCTTTTTTGTTTTGCGTCATAGGGGGATACCCCACGCATCGTATAAAGTATGTGCTGAGAAAGCGCTATTCCTGTATCATTATCCCGAGCGAAGCCGAGGGATCTTTCTGGCATACTGGCATAGCGCTGTATGTGAGACAGCGGAAAAGGGGAACCCTTTTGCGAAAGGAGCAAGAAAGCACGGAGTGCAAGGAAGATTTCTCGCTGCGCTCGAAATGACGGTAGGGGGGGATAGATAACCCACGTCCCGTATAAAGGATATGTTTGGAAAGCGCTATTCCCGTATCGTCATCCCGAGCGAAGCCGAGGGATCTTTCTGGCACACCGGTATAGCGCCGTATGTGAGACAGCGGAAAAAGGGAATGCTTCTGCGAAGGAGCAAGAAAGAGCAGAGTGCAAGGAAGATTTCTCGCTGCGCTCGAAATGACGGTATGGTGTATATCGTCCTATGTGAGACAGCGGAAAAGGGGAACCCTTTTGCGAAAGGAGCAAGAAAGCGCGGAGTGCGAGGATGATTTCTCGACTTCGCTCGAAATGACGGTAGGGAAAGCAGCTGATTCTATGAATTTGAGATTTTAAATGAATAACAGAATATGAAAGGAAACCACTTGAATATGAGCATTATTGTGTGCTATATTAAGACAAGCATAAAAGCCCCTATGCTTCTATACTAATCAAACGATAGCAGAGGAAACACGGTCACTCGCGCGATGAGTTTTGAAAAAGTGTAGGAAAAGGGCGGACTGGTTCCGAGAAAGTCGATAAAATTGTACTTTTTATGGATAGATAGCTTTCTGAAATGGATTCAGCATGCCTAAAGAATAAGACTTCTAATAAATGAGTCAATTCTGAAAATTTTAATGATAAGATACAATCTGTTCAGGAAAAGACAATCGCTTTCTCCTGCATTCTTTAAAGGAGCGATTTATTATGAAAAAGATCCTCGCACTGGCTGCTGTAGCAGCACTCACCGCTGGCGTATCTGCTTACGCTGCAAATCCATTCTCCGATGTCACCGCTGATGACTGGGCTTATCAGGCAGTATCCGGCCTGTCTGCTCAGGGCGTCGTAGAAGGCTATCCGGACGGCACCTTCAAAGGCGAAAGAAACATGACCCGTTACGAACTGGCTCAGATCGTAGCTCGCCTGATGGCTAAAGAAGACCAGCTGAATGCAGAGCAGCAGGCAACGCTCGACAAGCTCGCTGGCGAATATGCTGACGAACTCGCTAACCTCGGCGTTCGCGTATCTGCACTGGAAAAGAAGGTCGGCAACATCTCTTGGTACGGCGATGCTCGTATGCGTTATCAGCACAACAACGCAAAAGACCCGTCTACAGACAAATACACCGGTCGTATTCGTATCAATGCAAAAGCACAGGTTAACGATTCCACATATGTACGCGGCCGTCTGAGTACTGGCAATGTCAATCTGAAAGACAATGCGGATGCAAATGTTACCATGGATCGTATCATCGTTCATCATCAGTTTGGTGACAATGTAGGTCTGACTCTTGGTCGTTACGATGTGGCTTTCGGACAGCAGGTTACTTGGCTCTATGGTAATGGCTTTGATGGAGCTGAACTCGAATACAATCAGGGCGCTGTAGATCTCAAAGCTGGTTTTGGTCAGTTTTCTCAGGGGCCAACCTCTGGTCTTGAAAAGCAGGATAGCTTCTACGCTCAGGCAAAGGCTGATCTGGAAGTAGCTAAACTGGGTGTTGACTACTACAAGGCTAACACTAGTGAAAAAGCGCAGCAGACGGAAGTTTATGGCGCAAATCTCCTCATTCCGGTTGGACAGGCTCGCGTATTTGGCGACTACTACAAGGATAACAAAGGCGAAAAAGCCGCTATCTGGACCGCAGGTATTGGTTACGGCACAATGAGCACCAAGAAACCGGGCTCCTTTGGTATCGATGTCGCTTACTTCGATGTAGAGAAAGGCCTTTATAAAGCAGGCATGACTGGCGTGCAGGTTCCGGAAGACTATTTCACCAAAGATGGCAGCTTCTGGCTGGCAACTGGTGATGTAGCTCTGCAGAAGAATGTATTCCTCCATGCTGAATATGCTTTCGCTTCTGATCTTGATGGCAACGAAAAGGATTTCGGTGACAGCTACAACTTCTCCCTCAACTACAAATTCTAATCTTAGAACTGCAGAAGAACGAAAGGAAATCCCTCATGGGATTTCCTTTTTTTATTTGCACACGTGCCAAAATGGTGATAATATAAAATAAACTTTATATTATCACAGGAATGGGGGCTTCGAATTGTACATCAAACGAAATTTAGAGAGAAAATTCCTGAAACTCAATGACTTCTTCAAGGTCATGCTGGTCACGGGAGCGCGGCAGGTGGGGAAGACGACGATGCTGAAGCATCTCGCGGAGGGTACGAATCGCACGTATGTCTCGATGGATGATTTGCTGGCTCGTGATCTAGCCACTCGCGACCCGGCCCTTTTCTTTCAGCGCTACAAGCCGCCGATTCTGATCGATGAGATCCAGAAAGCGCCGGCTCTGCTTACAGAAATCAAGCGGATCTGCGATGAGACGGAGGAGAAGGGGCTTTTCTGGCTGACGGGCTCGCAGCAGTTTCAGATGATGAAACGCGTGCAGGAGACGCTTGCGGGGCGCATCGGGATCCTCCATCTCTATGGACTTTCACAGCAGGAGAAGCGGGAAATTTCCTTTACGGAAGAAACGGATTTCTCGATGGATTCGCTCCTTTCACGGCGGGCGGAGGCTGGGATACTCACCATCGGGCAGGTTTTTCAGCACATCTGGGAAGGCGGGATGCCCGGCGTGCAGGGCGTGGACGAAGAGACGCGGCAGGCGTATTACAGTTCGTATGTGGAAACGTACCTTTTCCGCGATGCGGCAGAGGCAGGCGGGGTGACGGACTCTTTCAAGTTCGGACGTTTCCTGCAGGCCTCTGCGGCACTTGTGTCGGAACAGGTGAATTACTCTACGCTGGCGCAGGCGGCAGACATTTCCATCCCGACGGCGAAGAGCTGGCTGCACTTGCTGTGCGGTCTGGATGTGCTTTACCTGTTGCCGCCTTTCTATAACAACGCGCTGAAACGGCTGACAAAGACGCCGAAGCTCTACTTCAATGACACGGGGTTGTGCGCATACCTCTCCATGTGGCTGACGCCGGAGACGCTCATGATGGGGGCGGCCAGCGGGCACTATTTCGAAAACTACGTAGTGAGCGAGCTGATGAAATCGTATGCCGCAGGGCGCACCAAGGCGAATCTGTCCTATTATAGAGATGGCTCCGCAAAGGAAATCGATGTGGTCATCGAAGAGAATGGTGTACTGCACCCGTTGGAAATCAAGAAGTCAGCCAATCCGGATTTGCGAGAAGTGAGGAAATTTGAATTGCTTGACGCGGCAACTTTGCACCGTGGGCGGGGCGGCATTGTCTGCATGGCGGGCGATGTCGTGCCGGTGGATGAAAAGAACGCGCTGATCCCTTCCGCTTTGTTGTGAGAGGGCAGTATAGCGATTTAATCAGCGTTTCCCTAGATTCGGAAGTTGACTTAAATAGCTTGTAGTTTTCTCTTGCATTTTCCACGCGCTCTCTGTATAATGCAAGTAACTTGATACAGATACTGACTTGAAGAGGAGTCCCTTGGGGCTCCTTCTTTTTTGCCTAAGGAGAAATTAGAATATAACTAAATCATAATTTTCCCCCTTGCGGAAGGATTTATTTCTATGGTATCCTAAAAGAACCTCATATCCTGCCCGAGATATGTGCGAAGGACGAAAGGAAATGGCAGAGGAAACACGGTCACTCGCGCCGCAGATTTTTGAGTACTCCTTCGGAAAGGGCAATCCTATATATAGGGAAACATTTCCCATTTTTCAAAGGAGCGATTTATTATGAAAAGGATCCTCGCACTGGCTGCTGTAGCAGCACTCACCGCTGGCGTATCTGCTTACGCTGCAAATCCATTCTCCGATGTCACCGCTGATGACTGGGCTTATCAGGCAGTATCCGGCCTGTCTGCTCAGGGCGTCGTAGAAGGCTATCCGGACGGCACCTTCAAAGGCGAAAGAAACATGACCCGTTACGAACTGGCTCAGATCGTAGCTCGCCTCATGGCTAAAGAAGACCAGCTGAACGCTGAACAGCAGGCAACCCTCGACAAGCTTGCTGGCGAATACGCTGACGAACTCGCAAACCTCGGCGTTCGCGTTTCCAACCTGGAAAAGAAAGTCGGCAATATCTCTTGGTCCGGCGATGCTCGTATGCGTTATATCAACAAAGCTGAAACAAACGCTAAAGATGCATGGGATGGACGTCTGCGTCTGACTGTCAAGGGTCAGGTCAATGACGCTACCTACGTTCAGGGCCGTATCGCAACCAACATGTACTTCAAAGATGCGGATAAAGATGATGGCAACACCACCATGGAACGTCTCTTCGTGAACTACAACTTCGGCGACAAGACCTCCGTTGTTCTCGGCCGTCAGGACCTCACCGTATTCGGTGGACTCGAATATGATGACGCATTCGATGGCGCTAAACTCGCATACAACGATGGCAAATTCGATGCTTACGCAGCATTTGGCCAGATGAACGCAGGCACCGATGAACAGAAGGCTACTGATGCAGCATTTGGCGGCCTCGGCTATGACTTCGGCGTGGCTAAACTGAACGCAGCTTACTTCAACTTCACCGGCGACAAAGCAAAGGCTGCTTACGGCTTTGACAGCATCTGGGGCGCAAACCTCGTTGTTCCGGTTGATAACTTCAGCGTATTCGGCGAATACTGGGACTCCAACGCTGACAAGAACGACAACGCTTATCAGGCTGGTCTCGGCTACAGCACCCTCGATGCTGCTAAACCGGGCACCTTCGCTCTGAACGTCGCTTACAACAGAGTAGGCGCTGGTGCTTACCTCGGCGGAGTCACTTACGATGCATCTGACTTCGTCGGTGCTATTGCTGCTGACAAAGATCTGAAGTTCTGGAACGTATTCGGCGACGTTGTTCTCCAGAAGAATGTCACCCTCCACGGCGAATACGCTTGGGATATCGAAAACACCAAGGCTGGCTATGATGACAACGCTTGGACCGTTTCCCTGAACTACGCATTCTAATTCTTGGATACTCCAGTAAAAAAGAAGCTCCTTATGGGGCTTCTTTTTTTGTTCGATGCGTGTAATAAAATATATTGACAATGTGTCTAAATTTAAATACAATAGGAATAGGAGGTGAGCAAAATGGCTCAGGCAACAATGAATATCCGTATGGATGCGGACTTGAAGAAGCAGTTTGAAGCATTCTGCTCTGAGATCGGTATGACCATGACGACAGCTGTGTGTGTGTTTGCAAAGATGGCTGTGAAGGAGCGCCGGATTCCTTTTGAAATCAAGGCTGACCCCGATCCGTTTTATTCGGAAGAGAATATGCGAGTCCTTCGTGAGCGGGCGGCTGCCATTCGCTCCGGAAAAGCCAAGCTGAAGGAGCATGGACTGCTCGAGGCGGATGAATGAGAAAACTGTGGCTTGAAGAAGCGTGGGAAGAGTACATCAGCTGGCAAACGAAGGATAAAGCCGTATTGAAGAAGATTAACAGACTACTGAAAGATATCGATCGATATGGCTATGAGTGTAGCGGCAAGCCGGAGCCTTTGAAAGGGGATCTTTCTGGGTACTGGAGTGTTCATATTGACCAGAAGAATCGCATCGTCTTTCGCATCGATGGAGAAGAAAATCTGGAAATCATCCAGTGTGGGACGCACTATGGGGATCGGTAAGCAAAAAACGCCTGTTCTTGTAAAACGGGCGTTTGGGTATTTATGAACTGCTTCAGCATCTTCCTGGGCTCATCATCTCCAATGAGTTTTCTCTCGTAGAGTTTTAGGATTCAAATCCCAAAAGTCTACGAAAGTCAAGAGTTTTAGGATTTAAATCCTAAAACTTTGTCACGGCAGGCGGTCAGCAGTATGTAGCCTAAGGACAACCATCGTCATATCGATGCTCTTGAATATCGAAAACTTTCGTGCTATAATGTACACATCAGCACCGATAAATTAAGAAAGTGACTATCGAACAGTATGAAAGGTTGTATTTCTTAATGACGCGATGGAAAATAAAGGTATACTGCTTTTGCAGTAGATCAATTTCCCGCTGTATGCATTTCCCCATCCGGGATCACCGCCCAATCGTAAGCATCCCGATGGATTTCTATATCGGAAGAGGGAGCTAGGGATTAGGAGTGACTAGTGACTGGTGACTTGAATACTACTTTCGGGTATCGCCCCGTATATTCGTGGCGAAGCCGTCACCTGACCCCTGAAGTTTGAAAGCAGAGATGAGTAGCTAGGGATTGGGGATTAGGAGTGACTGGTGGCTGGGATTCTCCGGCATCGTCATCCCGAGCGCAGCCGAGGGATCTTTACTGCACTGCGGGAATCAGCGTGTATGCGCTGAGGGAAAACGATGTCCTGGTGCTGCCTCACATCAGGCGATGAGCGTTCTGCAATAAAGACCCTCGGCTACGCTCGAAATGACGATGCGCACGAAGCGCTATCAAAACTCCGCGGCGCTTCTGATTTTTATGCGCCGCACCACCATTTCTCATTTCTAATTTCTCATTCAAGCGAAGCTTTCAAACGGAATCAAAGGGCACCACGCCCCACGGGCTAACCCTGAACCTTGAACCCTGAACCCTTATTTTCTCTCTTCCATTTCTGAAAGGAAGGTCATTCTTATGGCAGACATCCAGAAACAGTACGGACTTTTTATCGATGGTGATTTTGTCCCAGCCGGTGACGGCGCGACATTTGCGGCGCACAATCCGGCGAATGGCGAAGAGCTCGCTCTCTTTGCGGAAGCGACGAAGGAAGATGTAGATAAAGCTGTGAAAGCGGCCCGCGCGGCACTCCCAGCTTGGTCGAAGACATCCCCCGTCGAAAGACAGAATCTTCTTCTCAAAATCGCAGACATCATCGATACCAATGCCGATCACCTGGCTCTCATGGAGACGCTCGACAACGGCAAGCCGATCCGCGAGACGAAGGCAGCGGATGTCCCGCTCGGCAGCGACCATTTCCGCTACTTTGCAGGCTGCCTCCGTGCGTGGGAGGGCAGTGCGACGATGATCGATGACAATACCATGTCGCTCATCCTTCATGAACCTGTCGGCGTGGTCGGTCAGGTCATCCCGTGGAATTTCCCCTTCACCATGGCATGCTGGAAGCTCGCTCCGGCGCTCGCGGCGGGCAATACCATCGTCATGAAGCCATCCTCCCACACATCGCTGTCTTTGATGGAATTCATGCGTCTCATTCAGGACGTCCTGCCGAAGGGCGTGGTCAATGTCATCACCGGCAAGGGCTCGAAGTCCGGCCAGTGGCTGCTCGACCATCCGGATCTGGACAAGCTCGCTTTCACAGGCTCCACTGAAGTCGGCCACGGCGTGTATCAGGCAGCCTGCGACAAGCTCATCCCCTGTACGCTCGAACTCGGCGGGAAATCCGCGAACATCGTCTTTGACGACTGCGATCTTTCCCAGGCCATCGATGGTGCCTGCAAGGGCATCCTCTTCAATCAGGGGCAGGTCTGCTGCGCCGGCTCTCGTCTCTTTGTCCAGGAAGGCATCTTCGATGAATTCCTGAAGCACCTGAAAGCGACCTTCAAAGCGGTCAAGATCGGTGATCCGACGGATCCATCGACACAGCTCGGTGCACAGATTTACAAATCCCAGCAGGATAAAGTCCTGAATTACGTCAAGATCGGCATCGAAGAAGGCGCGACCCTTGTGACGGGCGGCAAACGCTATACAGCAAACGGCTGTGATAAGGGCTACTTCATGGAACCGACCATCCTTGTCACCGACAAGCCGGACTGCCGCGTGTGCCAGGAAGAAATCTTCGGACCTGTCGTCGTGGTACAGAAATTCAAGACCGCTGACGAAGTCATCGCGCTGGCCAATGACAGCGTGTATGGCCTCGGCGGCGCGGTATTCACCAAGAATATCAATACCGCACTCAAGGTCGCACGCAGCGTCCGCACCGGCCGCATGTGGGTGAATACCTACAACGATCTGCCGGCAGGCGCACCTTTTGGCGGCTACAAACAGTCCGGCATCGGTCGTGAAACGCACAAGGTCATGCTCGAACACTACAGCCAGATGAAGAATATTTTCATCAACCTGAAAGATGGCGTCAGCGGGATGTATGATATCAAATAAATGAAATATAAAAATCCCTGCTCCGATAGGAGCGGGGATTTTTGTGCTTCAGAGGTTGGCGGATAGCGCTTTTCCCGTATCGTCATTGAGAGCGTTGCCGAGAAATCTTTCTTGCACACGGGTTATCATGACGGGCGTCCTTGGCGGTAGGCTCAATACTTCTCGTTTCTCGTCATCAAACACCCGGCGTTTTCCTGCCTGCAAGGGGGATCCCTCGGCTGCGCTCGGGATGACGGTGCGGGGAAGCAGCCTCAGTGTTTCCCTAGGCATTTTCGATTCCTCCGCGAGTCGCATACTTATAAAAGAGGTGCGCGTTTGCACGCACCATCTCATCGAAGAGCGCCAGTATCCCTAGTCGCTCTTTCCTAATCCCTGCTTTCAGATTTCGGGGGGCAATGGGTACAACGAACCTCTTAGCAGAAGTATGTCACATCATCAATGCAGAAGAATTCTTTCCAACGCCGTGTGATGAAGAAAACTTGGCTCTCGATGACCTCGAGTAGTTTAGCGAGGTCACGAGCGGGAATCTGTCCGTTGTTGTTGGCGAGAATACAGCCGCCTCGCTGCGTAATCCAGACTTTTGTACCGTTAGCAGTTGGCTTGCCTTTGGCGATATGAACGTGAATGGGTTCGCTTCCCTCATTTGCCCAAAAGTAAATTTTATAGCCGAGAAGCATGAATAGACTAGGCACTTTCGATCCCTCCGCAAGCTGCATACTTATAAAAGAGGTGCGCGTTCGCGCGTACCATCTCATCGAAGAGTGCCAGTTCTTCCTTGGAAAATCCGTGAACATCAGTCCAAGTATAGGAGGGAAGCTCGCAACGGGCGTCGTCGAAACCGTCTTTCGTCGGCCGCTCGAAGTGGACAATGACGTGGTCTGCGCCATCTTTTGAAATAATTTGCGAGTGGACGATTTCTGTACCATCGTCCAAAGTCAGGTATGGATACATCATATAGAAAACCTCCTTTGGCTAATGGGGTGGACAGGGGGGGAGTGGTACTCTTGTATTGCAAGTGCTTTTCAGACACCTGTCACGAGTCACTCTTCGCCCCTAGTCTTTGATTACTCATCCCTGCTTTCAAACTTCGGGGTTCGGCGGGTAGCGCTTTTCCCGTATCGTCATTTTGAGCGAAGCCGAGAAATCTTTCTTGCACACGGGTTATCACGACGGGCGTCCTTGGCGGTAGGCTCAATACTTCTCGTTTCTCGTCATCAAACACCCGGCGTTTTCCTGCCTGCAAGGGGGATCCCTCGGCTGCGCTCGGGATGACGGTGCGGGGAAGCAGCCTCAGCGTTTCCCTAATCCCTAGCCACTAGTCCCCGGCACTATTCTTCCTCTATTCTACCACATTTCCCTACCGTGGTTTGAACGGATTATAAAAATATTCTAATTATTCACTCTTTATATTATGGTATAATGAATTAGTTAATGTGAGTGTGTATTGCGGTCACAAGGGAGGAAAAGGCTTTATTATTGTGTTTCGAACCTGTCAGGGTTAAGCTGCTTTTGTTAAAAGTGAGGAGTGAGGAATTAGGAGTGAGGAGTGATGGAAGGGGCGCAAAATTTATAGAGCGCCCCAATACCCCGATTTTATATAATGGCTCGTGCGTCATTTATATAAAATTTCACAGCGTTTTCAAATTTTATGCGCTGTACCTTCACTTCTAACTTCTAACTTCCAACTGTTGTCAGAGGCTGTCTTACCTGTCAGTTGTGCGAAATGCAATGTGGTAGAGCGTCAAATTTCCTCAGCATTTTTCCCTATCAAGGAGGAAAACGGATTGGAAACGAAACGTGATTTTATCTGGAAGATGGGCGGCCAGCAGGGACAGGGTGTCGAGTCCTGCGGCGAAATCCTTGGCAAGGTCCTGGCGCAGGAAGGATACTCTCTTTTCAGCCAGCGCCTCTTTGCTTCCCGTATCAAGGGCGGCCACACCACCATCGCACTGCGTATTGCGACGAAAGAAATCGCGACCATTGGCGAGCATGTAGACTGTCTGGTCGCACTCGATCAGGAAACGATCGATATCCATGGCAAGGAAGTGCCGGAAGGCGGCGTCATCATCGCCGATGATGCGTTCCACCCGAAATTTGAAGCACATACCGGACGCATGTTCCTTGCGCTCCCGATCACGGAGCTGGCGAAGAAATACGGCAGCATGCAGATGAAGAATATCGCAGCACTTGGCATGAGTGCCGGCGTGCTGGGATTCCCGGAAGAACCATTCTACGGCTTCATCGCCGACCGTTTTGCCAAGAAGGGCGATGAAATCATTTCTAAAAACAAGGCGATCTTCAAGGACGGCTATGATACCGCCATCGCTGCGATGCACGGCGTAGAGCTCGGAAAGCTAGCGACCCCGCCGAAGAAGGACCAGCTCTACCTGCTCGGCAATGAAGCAGCAGCGCTTGGCGCGATTTCCGCAGGGGCCCGCTTCATGGCATCCTACCCGATCACGCCGGCGACGGAGATTATGGAATACATGATCAAAGTCATCCATAAGATCCATGGCACTGTCGTACAGACCGAAGACGAGCTCTCTTCCTGCATGATGGCGATGGGCGGCGGCTATGCAGGCGTCCGTGCCTTCACTGCGACCTCCGGCCCAGGGCTCTCCCTGATGGCAGAGTCGATCTCCATGGCAGCGACCGCAGAAATTCCGGTCGTCATCATCGATGTCATGCGTGCCGGCCCGTCCACGGGCATGGCGACCAAGGTGGAACAGAGCGACATTCGCTATGCGATCGGCTCTGGCCATGGCGATGCGGAAAAGATCGTCCTCGCAGCTGCTTCTATCGAAGACTGCTACTACATCACCCAGGAAGCTTTCAACCTTGCTGAAAAGTTCCAGACCCCGGTCATCGTTCTCTCCGATCTGCAGTTCGGCATGTGCAAACAGTCCGTCCCGGCCTTTGATCTTCACCGCGTCGGGATCGAGCGCGGCAAGCTCATCCGTGAAGGACTGCCGGAACTCGATACGAAGAAGAAAGAATACTTCCATCGTTTCGAAGATGTGGAAGACGGCATCTCCCCGAGAACTATCCCGGGCGTGAAGAACGGCATGTTCCTCTCCACGGGCCTCGAACACAATGTCTTCGGCAAACCGGCAGAAGGCGTGGGCGACCGTGTGATGGAAATGGAAAAGCGCCACCGCAAATTTGCCGGCGTACCGGAAGCGATCACCCCGTTCTTCGTCAACCATGAAGATACAGAATGCGACCTGCTCCTCGTAGGCATCACCTCCACCGGCGGTGCGATCGATGAAGCCTGCGAAGCACTCGAAGCAGAAGGCAAGAAGGTAAACCACCTGCACCTGCGTCTGCTCTCGCCATTCCCGGCCGAAGCCCTTCGCCCCTACATCGAAGGTGCGAAGAAAGTCCTCATCGTAGAAGAAGACCTGACAGAGCAGCTTCGCGAGCTCTTTGCGATCCATTTCTCCTGCCATGACAAACTGCTGTCCTGCCTGCAGTATGACGGCACTCCGTTCACGGCATCCACCATTCTCAAAAAAGCTAAGGAGGTCTTCTAAGATGGCATCACCGCGCGACTATAAAAATACCATTATTCCGAACTGGTGCCCCGGCTGCGGCGACTACGGCATTCAGAATGCCATCAGCGCCGTCTGCGCCAAAAAAGGCTGGGCGAATGAAGACATCACCCTGATTTCCGGTATCGGCTGCTCGTCCCGTATCGGCGGCTACCAGTACTGCTACGGCGCCCATACCACCCACGGTAGAGCCCTTCCCTTCGCACAGGGCATCAAGTGTGCAAACAAGGACACCCATATGATCGTCTGCTCCGGCGACGGCGACTCCTACGCCATCGGTCTCGGCCATGCCATGCATGCGATGAAGAGAAATATGGACATCACCTACCTCGTCTTTGATAATCAGGTCTACGGTCTCACCAAAGGCCAGACCTCTCCGGCCTCCTCCCAGGGCTTCGTCACCAAGACCACTCCGGACGGCAACCCGATGACCCCGCTCGATGCGCCTTCCATGGCCATCGCAGCCGGTGCCACCTTCGTCGCTCAGGCCTATGCCATCGACGGCAAGAACCTCGTCGACATCATTGAAAAAGCCGTCGATCACAAAGGCTTCTCCTACGTCAATATCTTCACCCCGTGCGTCACCTTCAACCATTTCAATACCGTTGAATGGTACAATACCCACCTGAAGAAGATCTCCGACATCCGTGAATCCTATGACCCGACCAGCAAAGCCCAGGCCTTCCACCTCCTCGCAGAGACCGACAGCCTCGTCACCGGCGTCATCTACGAAGAGACCGGCGCTCTTCCTTTCGGTGACATCGTACCGTCCAAAGATATCGCGCTTGTAGACTATGTAGAAAAGCCGAGCCAGGAAGTCTTCGACGACCTCTGCAAGGAATTTAGATAAGCATCAGCGATTGACGTTCTCCCATATGGGAGAGTCGTGAAAAGGAATGGGTTCAGGGTTCAGGTTGATGGGTTCAGGGTTGTGGTGCGGCGCTTTATTATTTTTCGCGACGCACCACCACTCCTCACTCCTCACTCCTAACTCCTAACTAGAGCGAGCGCGAGTCTTTCACACGCAACCAAGGGGCAGCACGCCTCGCGGGCTACCCCTGAACCCATTCCCATCTTTCGCAAATAGAGATTTGCTGATTTCAAAAACCAAAAACCTCTTTTCCCGTTGTAGAAAAGGAGCAGAACCAATCATGTCATCCGATCGTATGATGGAATACTACTATTCCATGGGACAGGACTGCCTCACGAATGGCGCTCTGGACGATGCGGTCACCTATTTCCGCAAAGCCGCCAATATGGGAGCCGGCGAGGCTGCCTATGAGATCTGCGCCATCGGACGCCAGATGGAAACCGGTGATGGGGTAGAAAAAAATGAAGAAAAAGCAGAAAGCTGCTATAAAATAGGTGTCGAGTACGGCATCGAGAAAGCCAGCCTGTACTTGGGCGAGATGTACCTTCGCGGCATCCATGGCGGAAAACCAAATCCGAGGAAAGCCCGCCGCGCCTTAGAAGATGCTTCTGATATGGGAAATAGAGAAGCGGCCGCTCTGCTTGGCAAAGCCTATGACGAAGGCCTTCTCGGGAAAGTGAATCCCAAGCAGGCCTTCCGATACTACCTCCTCGCCGCCGAGAGAGGTGATACCAGCTCCATGCTGATGATCGGTCTTTTCTACGCACAGGGAACAAGCGTGGCGAAGGATCTCACGGCTGCTGAGATGTGGATCCGCAAAGGACGCGAGGAAGGAGATGCCGATGGCGATCAGACGCTCCGCGTCTTCCTCTCCGTCGCCTCCTCCGAATACATCACAGGGGCTGCCGGGAAGGTAGACCCCGCGAAAGCCTGGCAGATGGCGGAAGAAGCGGAAGCCCTGGGCGATAAGGACGTCTTCTACCGCCTTGGCAAGACCTACAGCGCGGCTTCGAATCAGAAAGACCACCTGCCGAAAGCCTTCGAGTGCTACAAGCGCGCGGCAGAAAACGGCATTCCGGCGGCCATGGCCGCACTCGGTCTTTGTTATGAAGCCGGGCTCGGCATAGAGGAAGACATCGCGCGTGCTGTCTCCTTCTATAAGAGATCCGCAGAAGCCGGCGATCCCTTCGGTATGGCTCACTACGGCTACGCCCTCGCTAATGGCGAAGGCTGTGAAAAGAATGAAAAAGCCGCCATGTCCTGGCTTATCAAAGCCGCCATGCGAGGTGATCAGGGAGCCATCCTCACGCTGAAAGAAGATTACGGGTATGAGATGAAATAAAAAAATACGTCATGATGCGAAAGCATCATGACGTATTTTTTTATTCAGGGTTCAGGGTTCAATGGGGGCAGTGCGGCGCATACAAACAGGGAAGCGTCGTGAATGTTTATGGGGCGATGCCCAAAGGTTTCTTGACAGCAGGTTTCCCTCGTATCGCAGCCTTCCCCAATGGGGAAGGCTGCGATACGAGGATGCCGCTATCCCCGACACACTGCCTTCCCCTCGAGGGGAAGGTGCCCCGAAGGGGCGGATAGGGCACTAGCGGGATGAAAGAGAGCGGGAAAGAGAATCTCAAGCCGACGATTTACGATAAAACCCTATCCACCGCTGGCGCGGTCCCCCTTCCCCATGCGGGGAAGGCTATGAAGTTAAGGAAATCGTTAGCTACGTAACGTCTTGCTTCCCCCTTCGGGGGAAGTG
>UQQQ01000051.1 GCA_900543165.1 uncultured Dialister sp.
ACACCTAAAAAGGAGCTGTGAAGAAATGAATCCTCATTTCTTCACAGCTCCTTTTTGGTTCTATTTCATTATTCCCAAGCAGGAACGATAGTGCCTTTGTATTTTTCAGCGATGAATTTCTTGACGGATTCAGACTGATAGTACTTGACGAATTTCTGATAAGCTGGCTGATCCTTGTCCTTCTCGCGAGCAGCGATGATCATGACGGCGAGCGGGGTATCCTTGTCTTCGAGGAAGATGCCCTGGTCTTTCGGGGAAAGTCCGGAGCTCATGACGTAGTTCATGGTGATAACGGATGCATCGACATCAGCAAGGCTTCTTGGAAGCTGAGCGGCTTCGAGTTCCTGGAATTTCAGGTGTTTCGGATTTTCTACGACATCTGCCGGAGTGGCTTTCATGCCGACGCCTTCCTTCAGTTTGATGACGCCTGCTTTTTCAAGCAGTTGGAGACCGCGACCTTCATTGGTCGGGTCATTCGGGATGGAGATGGTAGCGCCGTCTGGCAGGTCCTTGATGTCCTTGTACTTGTTGGAATAGACGCCCATGCGCATCAGGATGGCTTTGCCGATGGAGACGAGGTTTGTATTGTGCTGCTTGTTGAAGTTCTTCAGGAACGGTTCATGCTGGTAGACGACGAGGTCGAGATCGCCGTCGGCGAGTGCCTGATCCGGAGTGACATAGTCGGAGAATTCCTTCACGTTGACCTTGAGCCCTTTGCTTTCTGCTTCTTTGGCAGCGGCTTCGACGACTTCTGCATGTGGGCCGGCTGTAGCACCGACGGTGATTTCTTTCTTTTCCTGTACAGAGGCAGCGGCCGAGGAGGCTGGCTTTGCGTTGGAACCACAGCCGGTGATGATGGCTGCTGCGGAGAGGGCGCAAAGTCCAGCGATGACGAGTTTCTTTAACATAGATATACTTCCCTTCTTTTATAAAATCCGGTGTCTATGTGTTGGAAGTGGGATAATCCGCATTTCCTATAGATCCGGTGGAAAACAGTTTGGGGGGCGGGGAGCAGTTTTCGAACCCTGAACCCTTCTTACTTCTTATTCGCCTTTTTCGCTAGGTTGCTGCCGATGAACTGGATGAGCTGGACGACAACGATGAGGACGAGGATGGTAGCGACCATGACGTCAGCCTGGAAACGCTGGTAGCCGTAGCGGATGGCGAGGTCGCCTAAGCCGCCGCCGCCGATGGTGCCTGCCATAGCGGAAGAACCGATGAGGGTGACGACGACGACGGTGATATTCTCGATGATGGAAGGCAGGGCTTCCGGGATGAGGACTTTCTTAATGATCTGGAACGGGGAAGCACCCATGGATTCGGCCGCTTCGATGAGGCCGAAGGGGACTTCACGGATGGAAGTCTCGACCATGCGAGCGGTATAAGGGATCGCAGCGATGGTCAGTGGGACGATGGCTGCGGTGGTGCCGATGGAGGTGCCGGCGATGAGACGGGTGAGAGGAATGATCGCGACCATGAGGATGATGAATGGGATGGAGCGGATCATATTGATGACAAAGGCGAGCGGTTTATTGAGCAGGCGGCAGGCGAGGATGCCGTTCTTTTCTGTGACGACGAGGAGGATCCCCAGCGGAATGCCGACGACGGCGGCGATCAGGGCGGAAACGCCGAGCATGTAGAAGGTTTCTGCCGTACTTTTGAGAAGAAGATTACTAATGACTGGAGACATATCCGAGCACCTCGCTTGTGATAGGTAACGATTTCAGATGACTGAGCGCTTCTTTCATATCGCTGTCATCGCCGATGATGGTGATAATGAGACGGCCGAAAGACACATTCTGGATGTAGTCAATGGAACCGTATAGGATAGATACGTCCAGATTGTACTTTTTGATGAGATTGGCAATGATCGGTTCATTCGCGACGTCGCCGCGGAAGGAGAGGGAGAGGACGGTCTGGTCGTCTGCATTCTCTTTATCGGCATGGATATCCATGTGGGAGAGCTGTTCCGGTACTTCCGAAGACATGACCGAGCCGACGAATTTTTTCAGCGTCGAGGTTTGCGGATTGGTGAAAAGGTCGACGACGGAGCCCTCTTCGATGATGCGGCCATGTTCGATGACGGCGACACGTTCCGCGATTTCCTTGATGACTTCCATCTGATGCGTGATCATGATGATGGTGATGCCGAGTTTCTTATTGATGTCTTTCAGCAGCTGCAGGATGGACTTGACGGTTTCCGGATCCAGCGCAGAGGTCGCTTCATCGGAGAGAAGTACAGATGGATTGGAAACAATCGCGCGTGCAATGCCGACACGCTGCTTCTGTCCGCCGGAGAGCTGGGCGGGGTATTTATCCTTGTACTCGGTGAGACCGACCATTTCGAGAATGTCATCGATGCGTTTTTTCTGCTCCGCCTTCGGCACGTTGGCAAGTTCCAGTGGGAATGCGATATTTCCAGCCACCGTGCGGGAGGAAAGCAGGTTGAAATGCTGGAAAATCATCCCGATGCCTTTGCGTTCGCTGCGCAGCTCTGCCTTGGAGAGCTTCATCATGTCTTTGCCATTGATCAGGACTTCGCCTGTGGTCGGTGGTTCAAGCATATTGATGCAGCGGACCAAGGTCGATTTCCCAGCACCGGACTGTCCGACGATACCGTAGATCTCACCATCTTTGATGGTGAGGCTGACGTCATCCAGTGCTTTGAAATTGCCATATACTTTCGTTATATGTTTGAGTTCAATCATTGGAGTCTCCTCATAAAAAACAAAAAACTTTCATCGGAAGATGAAAGTTTTGCGTCGCATCATCTTTCGAGAATATACTCGCTGGAATTGGCACCGTTTCATAAAGATGGTTGCCGTGGCTTCAAAGGGCCAGTCCCTCCGCCACTCATGATGAAAGTTGTATAAAATTCATCGGCAAGGCCGATTGAATGAATTGTACTCTTTATGAGAAAGAAAGTCAATAGGGGGGAGGGGGAGCCCGTGAGGCGTGCTGCCCTTAATTTCGTGCGAAAGCATCGCTTGAATGAGAAATTAAAAATGAGAAATGCGAAATGGTGGTGCGGCGCATAAAAGTATAGCAGCGCCGCGAAGTATAAAATAATGACGATGCCCGAAGTTGGTATATAGTCACCAGTCACCAGTCACTAGTCACAAGCCACTCCCCCCATTTTCCTTTTGCACCAGCTCATCTCTAATGTTATAATATACTAAAGTATTGCATACTATGACTACCCAATGACAGGAGGATATATCAATGAGTGTGAATCACAGACTGGTGAATCCGCTGACGGATCAGCTTTTCGATGGCATTCTGACTTTGAAGACGAGAGAGGAGTGCTATGAATTTTTTGAAGACCTTTGTACGATCAATGAACTGCGCGACATGTCGCAGCGGCTGGAAGTGGCACGCATGCTCGAAGCGGGAGATAAGTATGACCGCATCGAAGAAGCGACGGGCGCGAGTACTGCCACGATTTCCCGCGTAAAGCGCTGCCTGAAATTCGGAGCCGACGGATATGTGCAGGTGCTCTCTCAGATGGGAAAAGACGTCTCGAAGACGACTGACTGATGATTTCAGGGACATGGGGAGCTGATCGCGGGATCGGATTCTCCTTAGTTTTTCAAAAAGGAAAAAATACCATGCAACCATTAGAGCTTTCTCATGAAGGCTTCAAAGCCTATGATATTCGCGGTGTCGTGGGGGCGGAAGTGAATGAAGACCTGGCCTATCGCGTGGGTCGTGCATATGCAGCGCTCTACCATCCGCAGGTGATGTGTGTCGGCTATGATATCCGTCCGAGCTCTCCTGCTATCGCGGAGGCGGTCATGCGCGGTCTGACGGATGGCGGCGCGGATGTGATGGACATCGGCCTGTGCGGGACGGAGATGATGTACTTCGGTACGTTCCACTATGGACTTTCCGGCGGCATCATGATTACCGCGAGCCATAATCCATCGAACTACAATGGCTTAAAACTTGTGCGCGAAGGGGGGATCCCTGTCAGTGCTGATACGGGGCTGAAAGACATCGAAGCACTCGCATTCTCCGGTGATTTTCCCGAGACGGAGAAAAAAGGGAAGATCTTTGCGAAACAGATCCTCTCGGACTACATCGACTGTATCCTCTCCTTTGTGGATGTCACGAAGATGAAGCCGCTTCACATTGTGGTGGATGCAGGAAATGGCTGTGCCAATATCGCCTTTGCAGAGCTCAAGAAACACCTGCCCTTTACTTTTACAGAATTATATATGGAGCCGGACGGCAGTTTCCCCCATGGTGTGCCGAATCCGATGCTGGAAGAGTGCCAAAAGCCGCTCAAGGAGAAGGTGCTCGAAGAGAAAGCGGATCTCGGAATCGCATGGGATGGAGACTTTGATCGTTGTTTCTTCATCGATGAGAATGGGAAATTCGTAGAAGGCTGTTACATGGTGGGACTGCTTGCATCCTATTTCCTTAAGAGGCATCCCGGAGAAATCATCATTCACGATCCGCGCGTCTTCTGGAATACGGAAAAGATCTGCCGTCTCTATGGCGGCGTGCCGGTCGAGTCGAAGGGCGGACATGCTTTCATGAAGGAGACCATGCGTCGCGTCCACGGCATTTATGGCGCGGAGAACAGTGCCCATCATTTCTTCCGCGACTTCTCTTACTGTGACTCCGGGATGATCCCATGGCTCATCGTGACAGAGCTCATGAGCGAGACAGGCAGACACCTTGGTGAAATGGTCGCTGAAATGGAGAACGAATTCCCTGTGAGCGGAGAGATCAATCTGCCAGCCAAAAATGTGGAGAAAACCCTCGCTGCAGTCAAGGCAGCCTATGCACCGAAAGCCTTGGCTGTCGATCCCACGGATGGCGTAGGGCTTGAGTTTGAGAATTGGCGCTTCAATCTTCGTCCATCGAATACGGAGCCCCTCATCCGTTTCAATATGGAGACGATGGGCGACCGGGCGCTCCTCGAAGAGAAGAAAGAAGAAATCATGAAGCTCGTCGAGGAGAGTAACAGATAATGCGGCTTATCGCTTCTGCGCGGACAGCAGCGCCCGTCGGGTATTCGTTTGAGAGGATATGCTCTTATCGATCAAAGGCTCTACGCTGATGCATACATATGATGCATACGATCTCTCATGTAAACAAAGGAGCTGTGAAGAAATGAATCCTCATTTCTTCACAGCTCCTTTTTACTTTGCTTTCATTTGGTTCAGGGTTCAAGGTTCAGGTGGCGGCTTCGCCGCTTTTTTAGAAGATGGTATTCTCGTATCGCAGCCTTCCCCTCTAGGGGAAGGTGCCCCGCAGGGGCGGATAGGGTGACTATGGCATGAAAGACAGCTGGGATAAGGTTTCCCGGTCACTCCTATGAGAGCTGCAAGTCCCCCGCGGCAGATGGAACGCGAAAATGAGATGATCGTTATTTCACATCGGCATTGTTTTTTTATACGTGACTATTGCATTTTCATGCAGATAGGTGTATATTTATTGCATCAAATCCAACTACATGTGAAAAGAAAGCAAAGAGGGGATAGATGATGAATAAAATGTTGAAACTGGCCATCCTGGGTGTGGCAGCCTGCGGCGTATTTGCCCTTACCGGCTGCGGCGGAGACAAAGCCGCTTCTTCCTCTGCAGCATCGAGTGCGGCAGGACAGGGCGCTCTCCTTCAGAAAATCAAAAAAGACGGTAAACTTGTGGTAGGCACAGCACCGGGCTTCCCGCCTTACGAATTCCTGGATACTTCAGTCAAGGATAAAAAATCCATCACGGGGATCGATATCAAAATCGCAGAAGCTGTTGCGAAGAAGCTCGGCGTCAAGCTCGAAGTACAGGACATGACCTTCCAGTCGCTCCTGGCTTCTATCACGACAGGCAAGATCGATATTGCGATCTCCGCCATCACTCCGACTGCAGAACGTGAGAAGACCGTCGATTTCTCCGACAGCTACCTCGTCGGCAAGCATACCCTCCTTGTCCGTAAGGAAGATGCAGGCAAGTACAAGACGCTGGCTGATTTCAATGGCAAAAAGATCGCCGTCCAGAAGTCTTCTTTGCAGGAAAAGCTGACCAATGAGCAGATCAAAGATGCACAGGTCGTATCTTTGACGAAGGTTCCGGATGCGCTTTTGGAACTTCAGCAGGGCAAAGTTGATGCTGTCCCGGTACAGAGCATCGTCGGCGGACAGTACCTCATCACGAATCCTGACCTGGCTCCGACGAATGTATTCTTCAAAATAGACAGCAAAGGCTCCTCGGTCGCTGTACCTAAGGGCAATGAAGACTTTATCAAGATCGTCAACGAAGTCATCAAAGAGAACCGTGATAACGGCAACATCGATAAATGGGTCGATGAAATGACGAAGAAAGCCGTAGAAAACGCAAAGAAATAAGTCAGGGCAGGGCTAGAAATCGGTATTTCCGGATCGGTGCAAGCGCCAATTTCTCACGAGAGCTCAAATCCCGCTTGTCATATGGCTTCTGCGATTGATGCAGCGTTTTTAAAAATTTTACAAATCTAAGGACGGATGTACTTTAGCGGCTACATCCGTTTTTTCTTATTGACATGATTTCCTTCATCATGCTAGTATGGCATGAGTTAGTTATCCATTTGGGAAAGCGAGGTCTTTCAAATGAAAAAATCTGTAAAATTCGCACTGCTTGGTCTGGCTGCTGCCGGCGCGCTTCTGATGGCTGGCTGCGGGGATGACAAAGGTGTAGCTAAATCTGCTGCCTCCGGCGAAGCGCAGCAGGGACAGCTGATGGAAACCATCAAGAAGAGAGGCAAGATCATCGTCGGCACCTCTTCCGGTTACCCGCCATATGTATTCGTAGACTCTGGATCTGCTGACAAGAAGGTCATCGGACTCGATATCGAAATGTGCCAGCAGCTTGCTGACAAGCTCGGTGTCAAGATGGAAGTCCAGGACATGGGCTTCTCTGCACTGCTCTCCTCCGTCACGGCAGGCAAGGTCGATATCGCTGTCGGTGGTGTCTCCCCGACTCCGGAACGCGAGAAAGTCATGGCCTTCTCTGACAAGTATCTTCCGACGGAGCAGAAGCTGCTCGTCCTGAAGAAAAATCAGCATGTATATAAGACAGCAGCAGACCTGAAAGGCAAGACCATCGGCGCAGAAAAGTCCACCACACAGGAAGCGACGGCACAGAAGGTCGAAGGTGCGAAAGCTATCGGTCTCTCCAGCGTACCGGATGCGATCCTGCAGCTGAAGAATGAAAAGCTCGATGGAATCGTGCTCGAAGGCGTCGTAGCTAAACAGTACCTGATTTTCAATGATGATCTCGCGCTTGCCGATGTACAGTTCGAAGGGGCAAAGAAAGTCTCCGCTGTAGCGATGAAGAAGGGCAATGACGATCTCATGAAGATCATCAATGAAATCATCAAGAAAGATACCGAATCCGGCCAGTTCGAGAAATGGGTCGATCAGTACAGCAAGATCGCAGTAGAAAAAGCGAAGTAAGTCTATCGGACTTTGCTCGTGCATATTTTGCAAAAAAGCGCAGTCTCCATGGAGGAGGCTGCGCCTTTTTATTAGCAGGAAGGAGTAAGGCTGAACAGTACGCGATATCGCAGAGCCTATCTTCTGCACGCACGTGGAACTTTCCGTAAATGGAAGCATAAAAGAAATCGGATCTCGAAAAATTGCGAAAATTGAATGAATAATTATTGACATATATGCATAATCATGCTATTATCTATGCATACAAAAACGTAAGGAAACACTGATGAAATCTGACTCTGCGATTGAATCAGCGTTTCCGCAAGTCCGATGGGGACGATTTTACTAGAGAGGTGCGTATCATGATGATGAAACATAGCAAAGCATGGAAAGCAGCTGCCCTTGGTCTGGCAGCTATGGCAGCATTCACCCTGGCGGGCTGCGGCGGCAGCGCTGACAAAGCGGCATCGAGCAAGCCACAGACGCAGAAAGAAAGCCCGCTGATGCAGAAGATCAAGAAGGAAGGCAAGCTTGTCGTAGGTACCGCTTCCGGCTACCCGCCATATGAATTCGTCGATACGTCCGTCGGTGAAAAGAAAGTCATCGGCATTGATATGGAACTTGCACAGAAAGTCGCTGACAAGCTCGGCGTCAAGCTCGAAGTGCAGGATATGAATTTCCAGGCGCTTCTGACTTCGCTCACCAGCGGTAAGGTCGATATCGCCATTGCCGGTATCAACCCGACTGATGAACGTAAGAAATCTATGGATTTCTCAAACAACTACCTGCCGACAGAACAGCTTGTCATCATCAAGAAGGCAGATGCGGACAAATATAAGAAAGTAGAAGATCTCTACGGCAAGACCATCGGTGTCCAGAAGTCCACCACACAGGAAGCTCTGGCAAAGGAAAAGATCAAGGATGCCAAGATCGTCGGTCTTGCGCATGTCCCGGAAGTCGTGCTCGAACTCAAGCACGGTAAGGTAGATGGCCTCGTTGTCGAAGGCATCGTCGGCCAGCAGTATCTCATCTTCAATGATGACCTGATGTTCTCGGATATCAAATTCCCGAATGCTGTCAAGAACTCTGCGGCTGCCATCCAGAAGGGCAACGAAGATGTCCTTGCTGTCGTGAACGAAGTCATCAAAGAAAATACGGACAATGGCAACTTCAAGAAATGGACAGAAGAATACAGCAAGAAAGCTGTAGCGAATGCGGATAATAAGTAAGTAGAACCGTTCAGCGGTAGTGTCACTTGGTAAGATGATTTTCTCTAGGGAAACACTGACTCTGCGATTGAATCAGCGTTTCCCTCGGGTTCAGGGTGAGTCTCTGGGGCTTGACGCTCCGTGGGCTCACCCTGAACCCTTTCTTATTTTTCTATAGTCAATCCCATGCTCGTATGTTATAATTAAACATCGAATTTTCCGATAAAACCCAAAGACTAGGAAAGAAGGATATGTAATGACTGATAAAAAAATCCCATTCAGCGACGAGCTAATCCGACAGGTAGCACAGCAGTATGGTACCCCATTTCACATCTATGATGAAAAAGGCATGCATGACAATATGAAGCGTCTGCAGAAGGCCTTTTCTTGGAATCCGAATTTTTATGAATACTTTGCGGTGAAAGCGACGCCAAACCCATGGATCATGAAGAGTCTCAAGGAGCTCGGCGTCGGCGCAGACTGCAGCTCCATGGCAGAGCTGGTGCTTGCTGAGAGCGTTGGCATCACTGGGGATCAGATCGTATTCTCTTCGAACGATACCCCGGACGAAGAATTTCTGAAAGCGAATGACCTTGGCGCCATCATCAATCTGGATGATGTATCGAATTTAGGCGACATGGAACGCCTTCACATGGTTCCGGAAAAGATCTGCTTCCGCTATAACCCTGGTCCGGATCTCGCGCGCGGCAATGCCATCATCGGTACGCCGGAAGAAGCCAAGTACGGCATGACCAAGGATCAGCTCATGACCTGTGTCGACTGGGCAAAGGATCATGGAATTTCCTACATCGGGATCCATACTATGGTCATCTCCGCGGAGCTCCAGCTCCCGGGGCTTCTCGGCACCATCAGCATGATGTTTGACCTTGCGAATGAGATTAAGAGAGAAAAAGGGATCACCGTCTCCTTCATCGACTTCGGCGGCGGCATCGGCATCCCCTATCGTCCGGAACAGGATCCAGTCGACCTCGAAGGCCTCGGCGAAGGTGCGAAGAAGCTCTTCGAAGAAAAAATGGCAGGCTTTGAAAATACCCGCATCTCCTTCGAATGCGGCCGCATGGTGACTGGCCCGTATGGCTTCCTCGTCACGAAAGCCATCCATTACAAGCACATCTACAGAGACTACATCGGTACCGATGCCTGCATGGCCGACCTCATGCGTCCGGGGATGTATGGTGCCTACCACCACATTACTGTCCTCGGCAAAGCAGATGCACCGAAGGACCACGTCTATGACGTGACCGGCTCCCTTTGTGAGAATTGCGATAAATTCGCCATCCAGAGAGCGCTTCCGGAAATCGAAATGGGCGACCTCATCGTTATCCACGATACCGGCGCTCATGGTCACAGCATGGGCTATAACTACAATGGACGCCTCCGGCATCAGGAGATCTTCGTCCATGAAGATGGCAGCATCCAGCAGATCCGCAGAAATGAAACCCTTCGCGACCTCTTTGCGACATTGGATTTCCCGGGACTTGCAGAAAATACGGAGAAGGTAGTGAAATAATAAAAAATATAGATTAGATCCCGACGTTAAATCAGACAGTGTTTTAATTACTGCTTTTTTAAGGTGTTGCGGCATATGCTGCAGCACCTTTTTTTATTGATTAAGGGATAAAACTGACACGTATCTTTTCCAAATGTCATTGTAAAATCTGTAAAAATGCGATATTATATATGAAAATATGAGCATCGCGAAAAGGAGAAAAATTTTTACCCGTGAAAGTACATGAGAAAAATTTATTTGTAATCTGTTATAAAAACATGAGAAAAATCAGGGGGGGGTAACAATGTTGCTCTCATGATTTGTCATGCGCCAATTTTATTTAAGCTGAAAGCAGTGGATCTTTAACTAGATCCACTGTTTTTGTGTGCAAAAAAGGAGAAAGAAACTTGCATTCTATTCCACAGAAGAGTCATATTGCCGTTTTGATTCCCTGCTTCAATGAGGCATTGACCATCAAGAAAGTAGTCAGCGATTTTGCTTCTGTACTACCTGAAGCGGATATCTACGTCTATGACAACAATTCATCAGACCGCACCGCAGACATAGCCAAAGAAGCGGACGCTATTGTCATCCATGAATACAGGCAGGGAAAGGGGAATGTCATACGTTCCATGTTTCGGGATATAGAAGCGGACTGCTATGTCATGGTCGATGGGGATGATACCTATCCGGCGGAATTTGCCAGAGAAATGGCGGACCTGGTGCTGGAGAAAAAAGCGGATATGGTCATCGGTGATCGACTCTCCTCCACATATTTTGAAGAAAACAAACGTCTTTTCCATAATTCAGGAAATGTCATTGTCAGACGCTTCATCAATACCTTTTTTGGCAAGAAATGTCCGATTAAAGATGTCATGACAGGCTATCGCGCGTTTTCGCCTCTCTTCGTCAAGACATTCCCTATTCTTTCTCAGGGCTTTGAAATTGAAACGGAAATGACCATTCACGCGCTGGATAAAAATCTTTTGATTCAGTCGATCCCGGTGACTTACCGCGATCGCCCATCCGGCAGTGTCAGCAAGCTGAATACCTACAGCGATGGCATGAAGGTACTCATGACGATCTTCAAACTGTATAAGGACTACAAGCCTCTTCAGTTTTTCAGTATCACCTCATCGCTTTTGGCACTGATTTCATTGGCTTTCTTCGTTCCTGTCCTGAGTGAATACCTTCTGACCGGACTGGTGCCGAAGCTGCCGACCCTTGTCATGGCCGGATTTACGATGCTCGGGGCACTCTTGAGCCTTGGCGTCGGACTGGTTCTGGATACTGCGGTGAAAAGCAGCAGGAAGAATTTGGAGATACAGATGAATGTGATTCAGATGATTTTGAGGATGGGGGGAAGATGAAAAATGAAATCCCAATTACGCCTTTGGGGTAAATCTGCGATAATTGTTTTTATAGCTGCTTTGCTTGGCACGCTTTCTTTGATTTTCATTTATGCTTTACCAGTGGGACGAGCTACAAACAATGCAAGAAGCTCGATGAACATATACCAGAGAGAAGGAAATTATCCTTCTTGGGCACCCGGAAAAGCGAGTGCGCAACTTGATAATTTTACCGATTCCATTATGGTTAGAAATGCCATTTTCCCTGGAACAGGGAATTTAATCGAAGATGCTATGCTGAATCCGAAATATTCCTATCGTGGGGCAAGTCAGACAGATTCACTACTCAAAGAACTACAGGGTGAGACTGAAAATCGAGAAGTCTCTCGCTATGCAAGATATTGGCATGGGTATTTACTCTATTTGAAGCTGTTGCTGATTTTACGGCCTATTAAAGATATTCGAATGCTGAACGGGACATTACAGTTGCTGCTGGCTTTTTATCTGTTTTGGCTCATCTCCAAAAAAATGGATAGCAAATACAGCTGGGCATTTTTGCTATCATATGTGATGCTGAATCCGGTGTCTTTGGCGATGTCATTTCAGTATACTTCGATGTACTACATCATGATGCTGGGGTCAATTTATATGTTGAAAAAGTGGAATACTGATTGGTTTTCAGGTAAATATGTACTCTTCTTTACTACGATGGGAACGCTGACTGCATTTTTTGATTTCCTGACATATCCGCTAGTTTCATATGGTATTCCTATGGTGTTAATGTTGCTGCTTTCTAATCAGGAAAAACTTTTGGATAAGAAAATAACTGGTATACATATGGTTGTAAAAGGAGCCATAGCGTGGGGATTGGGTTATAGCGGAATGTATATTGGAAAATGGCTGATGTCTTGGCTGTTGACTGGACATAATACGCTGATGGAAGCATCTGGTCAGGCCTTGTATCGGATGGGTACTACTACTGGGGGCGCGGAAGAGAATGTATCATTCCATGCACTTAGCGTTATTGGGAGAAACTTCAATCAGCTAATTAAGGATCCAATTTTCATCATCATGGTATTTTTGCTGTTTTGGAGTTTGTACCAAATTCGGAAGAATAAGAAATCGACACGTTCTTATAGAAATACGAATTTGTGTTATGGATTGGGACTGATTAGCCTTTCTCCCTTTGCATGGTACACCGTTTTTACAAACCATTCCTACGTCCATAGCTGGTTCACATTTAGAGAACTCAGCATATTTATCTTTGCCATCGGTTGCATAATCGTTACCAAACTGTTAGAAACAAAAACAGGCATATCGGAAAAGCTATAATGATGCAGAGAGATTACCATTATGGATTCGAAAGCAAAGAAGACTGTGAGATAAAGGTCTAGGGAACCCCTGATTAAATCTGACAACGATTTAATCAGGGGTTCCCTAGAACATCAAGAAAAATGAAAAACGCAACCGACGCTTCACATGATACGAAGCGCCGGTTGCGTTTTTTATTGTCTAACATTTGCTAGTCTGAAGTCTCCAAGTCTCTCACTTCTTCCGCTTCTCCCGTTCCTGCACTTCCCGTACGACTTCCTCAATGGTCGTCCCCTTGATCGGTTCTTCCCCATTTTCTGCCCATGGGAAATGCATATGGGGGGCGACGCGTTCAAAGAAGTGGGGGAGATGCGTCGCATTGTCATCCACGTGCTCGGGAACGAAGACGGGGAGACGAGAAGGGAGGATCTCAAGGTCGATCGGGAAATTCGGTCCCTTATCGCCGTCTACATTGGTCGAGAGGGTATCGCCTTCCGTGATGGAGATGTGCGCTTTTTTGATACCGACGACCGTGACGAAGTCGGGACCCATCTGAAAACCGGCGAGGAGCTTCGGTGCCTGCCGGATGGCATTCAGCCAGGCGAAGTCGTGGAAGAGGCAGAGCTTGATGATGCCTTTATTGCGATCCTCCGGCGGGATGAGGTTGCGGAAGCTGCCGGCAGAGTCTGTCAGCATGGCAGCGATCAAGGGGGAGGAGACTTGAATAACAGTGCCATTTTCCTCTTCAATCTTGAAGTGGTAGGATCTCTGCTTGTTCAAGACCTGCATGCCTTTCATGAAGTAGGCGAGCGATCCGAAGAGGGTTTTTTCTTTGATGGAGACTTCGCTGACTGCTTCAGAAATGAGACCGGCGGCGACAACGTTGATGAAGTAGCGCTCATTGATCTTGCCGACATCAATCTTCGTCTTGACTGCATGTTCGAGCATACGGATGGCTCCCTGCGGGGAGCGCGGGATGTGGAGAGCGCGGGCGAGGTCATTGACTGTACCGAAAGGGATAAAACCGAAGGCGGAGGGACTTTCTACGGGTACCATGCCATTGATGACTTCATTGATCGTGCCATCACCGCCCATGCAGATGACATCGCGTCCTTTTTCTGCAGCGATGCGGGCGAATTCTGTAGCATCCCCGGCTTTTTCAGTCAGCTTGATGGTGATGTTGTCATAGCGCTTTGCCAGTGTCGTATGGAGGAGCGGGATATAGCGCGGGGCTCGCTCGCGTCCGGAGGTCGGATTGACGATGATGGTGCATCGGGTGGATTCTGTCATGGGCGTCTCCTGAAAAAAGTGTGGGTGATCCGGAGAAGTCATGGGTAAGGAAATGGCAGCCCTGTTTCCCCATTGGCGGGAAGATTCTTTCTGAGGGGAATGCCCCAGATGGTCTGCTCTGATCTCCGGTCACACAGCTTTACGTTCAAACTTGTATTCTATATTATAGCGCAAATCGGCACACGAAAAAAGGCTCTCCCACGAAATGCCCGTGGAGAGCTGTAGGATTACAATACATGTGTTACACATTGAAAACATGAAAAGCGAGATATCCT
>UQQQ01000052.1 GCA_900543165.1 uncultured Dialister sp.
CGTATCCTGAACCAGCTGCTTCTTCAGTTTGGAGATCGCATCCTTCCAGAAGATCTGGAAATTGTAATGTGATTTATTTCTTCTAAGAAAGTGAAGAAAAATTTACACAAAGCATTTGACACTACCTAAACGTATAGAAGCGCCGCGAAGTATAGACAGTGGCGATGCCTGAAGGCGGTATTCAAGTCACAAGTCACTAGTCACTCGAGTCTCCCTAATTCCTAATCCCTAATCCCTAATCCCTAGCTACTAATTCCCAGTCACTAGTCCCCAGTCTCCAGTCACTTCCCAAAGAGGGCAGATGCGGCAAACGTTTTTTGCGTCTTGTCGCACCTGCCTTCTTCCTTTCTGCGAAAAGTCGATGTGAAATCATTTTTACGCTTGCATTGTTGATTCGTTTAGTATAAAGTATATATCAATAGAAAAGATATACGAAAATATGTATATACACTATATGAATTACATGCACTTATTGAGAGACTCTCTCATTTCTCATGGTCACTCCGGAGGTCGATCTTATGCTTCTACCCCTCTTGCTGTTTCTTCTGCCGCTTGCGACGGCCGTGGTTCTGCTACTGACACGCGACACCTCCTTCCGCACTCTGCTCGTGAAAGGTTCGGCAGCGGTGATGATGGGGCTCGCACTGGCTGTCGCTGTCACCTGCTTCGATGAACCGGTGAAGATCGGCGTGGATAGTGAGCTGCTGAAAGCGGTGATGCTGGCGGCAGATTTCATGGTCATCCTGGCGGTCTGCTACTATGCGAAGAAATTCAAACGCTACAGCATCGCGCTTCTGGGCCTTGTGCAGTTTGCGATCGTGACGGCCTTTGAATGGCATATGGGAGATCGCATTTATGTATCATGGGATTTCATCATCGATCACTTTGCCATCATCATGATCCTGATCGCCGGCATCATCGGCGGACTCATCGCGGTGTACTCCCTGGGCTACATGGCGCAGTACCATCGAAAGCATGCGGGGATCCCTGACCGTCGCGGTTTCTTCTTCTTCGTGGTCTTCCTCTTCCTTTCGGCGATGTTTGGCCTCGTCATGTCGAACAATCTGCTCTTCATGTACACCTTCTGGGAAATCACGTCTCTCTGCTCCTTCCTCCTGATCAGCTACTCGCAGACAAATGAAGCGATCCACAACTCCTGCAAGGCGCTTTGGATGAACCTCCTGGGCGGGCTCGCCTTTGCGCTGGCGATCGCCTGGCTGGGGGAAAACTACTACACGGTCGAGCTGTCTCTCTTGGTGAATCTGGGCCGCAGCCGTGAACCGGTCGAGCTTGCCGTGGCACTCCTCGTCTTCTGCGGATTCACGAAATCGGCGATGATGCCTTTCTCCGGCTGGCTTCTGGGGGCGATGGTGGCACCGACGCCGACCTCGGCGCTCCTGCACTCTTCGACCATGGTCAAGGCGGGCGTCTTCCTCATCATCAAGCTCGCGCCGATCCTGGGGGACAATCATGTCGGCATCATGGCAATGCTGGTGGGCGGTATCACCTTCTTCTTCGCTTCCTGCGCGGCCATTTCCCAGTCCGATGGGAAAAAGGTGCTCGCTTATTCCACGATTTCCAATCTCGGCCTGATCGTCTGCTGCGCGGGCACAGGCTCCTATGAAGCCGCATGGACGGCGATCATGATCGTCATCTTCCACGCGGTCGCGAAGTCTCTCCTCTTCCTCACGGTCGGTACCGCAGAGCAGCAGCTCGGCAGCCGCAATCTGGAGAATTTCGATGGCATTTTCAATTCCATGCCGCGCCTTTCGCTTTGCATGGTGATCGGCATCTGCGGGATGTTCCTTGCGCCGTTCGGCATGCTGATTTCCAAGTGGGCCGCGATGAAAGCCTTCGTCGATGCGGGGCAGCCGCTGCTTCTCCTCGTCCTCGTCTATGGCTCGGCGACTACGCTCTTCTACTGGACGAAGTGGCTCGGCAAGATCACGACCTTTGTCCCGACGAATGAAAACCGCGAGAGAGGGATCCTTGGCGTCGAATGGACGGCGCTCAAAACGCTGGCGGCGCTGACGCTCATCGTCTGCGTGCTCTTCCCGCTCGTTTCTGAATACGGTGTCATCCCGTACCTTGCGCTCACCTATCACGCGACAGCGGAGGTCATCGCGCAGAGCAATCTCTGGATCATGTCGCTCATGGTCTTCCTCTTGGTCGTCCTGCCTCTTCGCTTCGGCAAAAGCCGCGAGAAGAAACAGGTCGTCACGAATCTTTCCGGCGAGAACCTCGGAAGCGACAATGCCTATCGCGGCGCCGGCGGACGTGTCGTCCCCGTCACCTTGCGGAACTGGTACCTCGAGAGCTGGTTCGGCGAAGACCGCATGAAGCTCTTAGGCTACACGGCAGCCCTTGCCTGCGTCCTGATGGAGCTGTCTTTGACCGTAGGAGGTGTATTCCATGTCTGACTTCCTGATGCCTATCGCAGGGGGTCTCCTGTACCTCCTCTTAGCGCCGATCCTCGGCGGACTGCTTGCCGGATGCGATCGCATCATCTCCGCCCGCATGCAGCGGAGAAAGGGGCCGCCCCTCCTGCAGCCCTTCTATGATTTCCTGAAGCTGTGGGAAAAGCAGCCGATCGCCGTCAATAAGGCGGAAGGCTTCTACATCTTCGGCTTCCTTCTTTTCGTCCTTCTGACCGGCACCATCTTCTTCGCGCAGGGCGATATCCTGCTCGTCGTCTTCACACTCACCATGGCGAGTGTCTGCCTCATCATCGCGGCGTATGCCGTCGATTCGCCCTACAGCCAGATCGGCGCGGAGCGTGAGCTCGTGCAGACCATGGCATATGAACCGATGCTCCTCATGGTGGCGCTCGGCTTTTACCTCGCCAGCGGCAGCTTCTCCGTCGGGGACATCCTGACGGGTGTCCATATGAATATCCTGCGTATGCCGGGCATCTTCTTCGGCCTCTGCTTTATCCTTCTCATCAAATTCAGGAAATCGCCCTTCGATATCTCCATGTCGCATGAAGCGCATCAGGAGCTCATCGGCGGTCTCAAGACAGAAATTTCCGGCCGCACCCTCGCTGTCGTCGAGCTCGCGCACTGGTATGAGAATGTTTTCCTCTTCGGCCTCGTACTCCTCTTCTTTGCCTCGGATACATGGTGGACATGGCTTCTCGGCCTTGCCATCTGCGAGATCGTTTTCTTCGCAGAAATCCTCATCGACAACTGCTGCGCCCGCATCAAGTGGGAGCGCATGTTCGCCTCCACCTGGCTCGTCGGCCTCATGGCAGGATTTTTGAATATTGCATTTTTGATGTATTTTAAATAAAGGCTGTCTGGTTCAGGTTGATGGGTTCAAGTGAGCGGCGTCGCGCTTGGCGCCGCATATAAAATGGCGGCGAAGCCGCCACCACAAGTTTGAAAACAGGGATGAGTCGCTAGTGACTAGTGACTGGTAGCTAGGGATGAGTGGCTAGGGATTAGGTTTGCGATACGAGAAAACCGCTAGTTTCAAACCTCCGCGGCGCTTCCATATTTTTATGCGCCGCACCACCACTCCTAACTCCTAACTCCTAACTAGAGAGCGCGCGAGGCTTTCACCCACAATCAAAGGGCAGCACGTCCCGTGGGCTAACCCTGAACCCAATAACACCCTATCCCAATTCACTCCATTCCGGAGGTCATGTATGAGCTTTGAAAAGAAATCTCCCTGGCTGATCCATTACGATGGATCGTCCTGCAACGGCTGTGATATCGAGGTACTGGCGTGCCTGACGCCGCTCTATGACGTAGAGCGCTTCGGCATCGTCAATACCGGCGACCCGAAGCACGCTGATATTTTTCTTGTCACCGGCGGCGTGAACGCGCAGAACCTGCCTGTCGTCCGCCAAATCTATGAACAGATGCCGGAACCGAAGGTGGTGATCGCCGTCGGCACCTGCGCCTGCAGCGGCGGCATCTTCCGCGAGTGCTACAATATGCTTGGCGGCATGGACAAAGCGATCCCCGTCGACGTCTACGTCCCCGGCTGCGCCGCGCGCCCGGAAGCCATCATCGATGGCGTCGTCAAAGGCCTTTCTGTGCTGGAAGAGAAGCAGAAGAAACTGAGAAAAGGTTGATGGGTTCAGGTTGGCGGGTTCAAGGTTATGGTGCGGTGCGAAATATTTATAAAGCGCCGCACGATTTTAGCCTTCCCCTTGAGGGGAAGGTGCCCGAAGGGCGGATAGGGCGCAGTCGGTATGCAAACCATTGTTTGAAATCGGTGGCCGCGTTCACGCAAGTGTGCTGGAAACGCTTGCACCCTGCACCCTGAAGTTTGAAAGCAGGGATGAGTAGCTAGGGATTAGGTTTGCGATATGAGAAAACCGCTAGTTTCAAACCTCTGCGGCGCTTCTATATTTTTATGCGCCGCACCACCATTTCTAATTTCTAATTTCTAATTTTTTATTCGAGCGAAGCTTTCATCCGCCATCCATGGACGCCCCGCCCTAAGGGCTAATCCTGAACCCTGAGCCCATTTCTATCCCCCTCCCAAAGGAGAACATCTATGAAACAGCAATTCATCACCATCCGCCCGGAAGACCTCTTGGAGCGTGTGGCGCGATTCAAAAAAGAAGGCTGCCGTCTGGTTCAGATCCTCTGCACCCGTACCACGGAGGGATTCGAACTGACATACACCTTTGATAAAAATTATTTTCTCTATCATTTGCGTCTGACAGCGGCGCTCGATGGCTCCGTCATGAGCATCACGAGCCTGTACTGGTACGCTTTTGTGTGGGAAAATGAGATCCATGATCTTTTCGGGCTGGATGTCCGTTTCATTGCACCTGATGTGGACTATGGCGGGCATTTCTACCACCTCGCGCAGAAGACGCCGTGGCATGACCTGTCGAATGCCGTCCACGCGAAGCAGGCCGTGAAGGTGAACCTTCGAAGCGGTCTGGGCGTCGATGCATCTGTCGTGAAGAAGGAGGATGGCAATGGCTGAACTCACTACGGTTTCCTTTGGCCCGCAGCATCCGGTCCTGCCGGAGCCGATTCATCTGGATCTGGAGCTGAAGGATGAGAAGGTCGTCCGCGCTGTGCCGTCCATCGGCTACGTTCACCGCGGGCTGGAAAAGCTGGTCGAAAAGCGCGATTTCAAGCAGTTCATCTATGTCGCAGAGCGCGTCTGCGGCATCTGCTCCTTCGGGCATGGCTGGGGCTATGCGAAGGCCATCGAAGGGCTGATGGAGATCGACGTGCCGCGCCGTGCGAGCTATCTGCGGACGATCTGGCATGAGCTTTCCCGCCTGCACAACCATCTCCTGTGGCTCGGGCTTGGTGCGGACGCGCTGGGCTTTGAAAGTCTTTTCATGCACTGCTGGCGTCTTCGCGAGACGATCTTGGATATTTTCGAAGAAACGACCGGCGGCCGCGTCATCTTCTCCGTCTGCGAGGTGGGCGGTGTGCGCCGTGACCTCACGGATGCCATGAAGAAGGACATCGAAGAGAAGCTCACCGGCCTGCGCCGGGAGATCGAAGAGATGGCGTCTGTTTTCCTCTATGACGATACCATCCAGACACGTCTGGAAGGCGTCGGGATCCTTTCTATGAATGATGCGATGGATCTGGGCTGCGTCGGTCCGATGGCACGTGCCAGCGGCGTCCCGAATGATTACCGCATGGCCGACGATGACGGCGCGTACAGGGATCTGGGATTTCATCCGGTCTTAGAGCAGGCCGGTGACTGCCTCGCCCGTGCAAAGGTACGTATCGGCGAACTCTATCAGTCCATCGACATCATCCTCGGTGCGCTTCAAAATCTCCCGGGAGGCGCGATCGCAGCCCCTGTCCGCGGCGTCCCGCCCAAAGGCGAATTTTTCACCCGCGTCGAACAGCCGCGCGGCGAAGCCATTTATTATGTCAAGGGAAATGGCACAAAGAATCTCGAGCGTTTCCGTCTCCGTACCCCGACGAACTGCAACATCGCGGCCCTCGTCAAGATGCTGCAGGGCTGTGACCTCGCTGATGTGCCGAATATCATCCTGACCATCGATCCCTGCATCAGCTGCTGCGAAAGATAGTGGAGGTTGGCAGGTTCAGGGTTAGCCCCGGGGGCGTGCTGCCCCTTGATTACGTTTGAAAGTTTTTCTCGAATGAGAAATTAGAAATTGTGGTGCGGCGCCAGATCCTTCGACTCAGTTCTCACTGTTCCGCCTTTACTTTTTCGAACATCCGACATTTCACTCCGCTCAGGATGACGAAATGCGCCGCGAAGCATAAATAATGGCGATGCCATGAGCTGGCATTTCAGTCACTAGTCACAAATCACTAGTCACTTGAGACTCCTAATCCCTAGCTACCAGTCACTAGTCCCCAGTCACCCATCCAAAGGAGGCAATTATGAGTTACCTGGTATATATCAAACAGGCCGTGGCGAATTTATTCAAGCCTCCGGTGACCTCGGAGTATCCGCTTGCGCCGAAGACTTTCTGCAAAGGCGTCCGCGGACGCGTGGTGAATGATGTCAGTCAGTGCATTCTCTGCGGCATGTGCGAGAGAAGTTGTCCATCCGGCGCGCTCACTGTCGATAGAAAGACAGGCGAATGGAAGATCAATCCTTTCGCCTGCATCCAGTGCGGCGCGTGTGTGGAGGCGTGTCCGAAGAAGTGCCTCTCCATGGATCCGCACTATGCGATGCCGGGCCTTGAGAAGACGGAGATCATTCTGACCGCCGTCAAAAAAGAGGGCGTCAGCGAAGTCAAGAAGACCGTCGCCGCGCAGAATGCAGCCATGCTCGCCATGGATGACCGAAGCCATATCGTCAATAATGTGATGAAGTGTATTTTCTGCGGCATGTGCGAAAGAAACTGCCCGGCGGGTGCCATCACCGTCGACCGCAGAAACCGTATATGGCGCATCAACCTCGAAGCCTGCGTGAACTGCGGTACCTGTATCGACAACTGTCCGAGAAAGTGCCTCTCGCTCGGCTGCTACTTGGGCAATCGGACAGAAATCACCGTTCATGGGGTCTCGAAGATCCGAAGAAGACCGGCGGCGCAGCCTGTCATGGAGGAAGCGCTGCCGCCATCTGCGGAAGCGTCTGTGGCTGACAACCACGTGAAAAATGACATCGAGAAATGCCTCTTCTGCGGCAAGTGTGAGAAGACTTGTCCTGTGGACGCCATCACGATCGACCGCAGAAACCGTACATGGACGATCGATCGGAACAAGTGCATCACCTGCGGTGCCTGCGCGCTTGACTGTCCGGCGAAGTGCCTCTCCCTTGAAGATACATGGGGAGAAGAAGATAAAGCCGCTGTCACCACCTATCAGGGCAAGGTCTTGACCCGCCGCCCTCGCGTGCGTCCGGCGCCGCCGGCACCGCAGAGAGAGCCGGCGTGTGCGCCTCAGCCGAAGCCGGCTCCTGCGCGGAAAGAAGACGTCCCGCAGTCGGAGAATCCGCATCATGTGAAGAATGACATCGAGAAGTGTCTCTTCTGCGGACGCTGCGAGCACAGCTGTCCGATGCAGGCGATCACGATCGACCGGAAGACACGGAAGTGGACGATCGACCGCGAGAAATGCGTGGCCTGCGGCGTATGCGCGGAGAACTGTCCGGCAAAGTGTCTCACGATGAAAGAAGAGTGGGAGGAAGGCGAGGACAAAGCCCTCGTGCTCACGCTCACCGGGAAAGCGCCGGTGCGCCCCGCCCGTCCGTGTCCGGCGGAACCGCTGAAGGCAGCTCCCGCCTCAGAACCACCGAAAGCAGCTCCTGCTGCAGAACCGGCGAAGGACGTCCCGCAGTCGGAGAATCCGCATCATGTGAAGAATGACATCGAGAAGTGTCTCTTCTGCGGACGCTGCGAGCACAGCTGTCCGATGCAGGCGATCACGATCGACCGGAAGACACGGAAGTGGACGATCGACCGCGAGAAATGCGTGGCCTGCGGCGTATGCGCGGAGAACTGTCCGGCAAAGTGTCTCACGATGAAAGAAGAGTGGGAGGAAGGCGAGGACAAAGCCCTCGTGCTTACGCTCACCGGGAAGGCTCCGGTGCGCCCTGTCCGTCCGCGTCCACCCGTGAAGAAGGATGAGCCCCATGCATGAGTATCCGGTGACGCTGGAAATCGTCCGCATCGCAGAAAAGACCGCTCGTGAAAAGGGCGGTCTTGTGAAAGCGATCCATCTCGTCGTGGGAGAAGACTCGGGATTCATCGGAGAGTCCATCCAGATGTACTTTGATGTGATTTCCGAGGGCACCCTTTGCGAGGGGGCGATCCTGACGATCCAAGATATCAAGTCGAAGATGCGCTGCGACCACTGCGGCGCTCTTTTTGAACGGAAGCGCTTCTCCTTCACCTGTCCCCGCTGCGGCGGCGACGGCTCCCCGACAGAGATCGGGAAAGAGTTTTATATAGAGAGCGTGGACTTGGAAATCGAGAACCATGAGACATGAGAAATGGTGGTGGCGGCTTCGCCGATTAAATAGTAAAGAAAAATGGAGAACCAATTATGCATATGGTCAAAGCCGGCGTGATGGAGAACATCTACGCCCATAACAATCACATTGCCGAGCATGTCCGGCATTACCTGACGGAACGGAATATTTTCGCCGTGAATGTCATGGGCGCGCCGGGGACGGGCAAGACCACCTCGCTCGAGCAGCTCATGAAGTACATCGCGCGCAAGGTCTATGTCATCGAAGGCGATATCGAGTCCGACATCGACACCGAGCGCCTCAGAAAGCAGCATGTGAAGGCGGCGCAGATCAATACCTTCGGCGCCTGCCATCTGGACGCACCGCTCGTGCATAACGCGGTACATACCATGGATTTCGATGCGCCGGGCGTCCTCTTCATCGAAAATGTAGGAAATCTTGTCTGTCCTGCCGAGCTGGATATCGGCGAGAACATGAAGCTCCTCATCGTCAGCGTGGCAGACGGCAGCGACAAGCCGTACAAGTATCCGCTCGCTTTTGAAAAAGCGGACATGATCCTTTTGAACAAGGTCGACCTCATGCCCTATCTGGACTTCGATGAAGAATTCTTCATGAAAGGCATCCGCCATCTGAATAAGACCGCGCCCGTCTTCAAGGTCAGCGGAAAGACCGGAGAAGGGTATGAAGAGGCCGCGAAGTGGATCTGCGAGAAGGCGGGAGAGTAGGGACTGGTGACTAGTGGCTGGTGACTGGTAGCTAGGGATGAGTGCCTGGATTAGAAAATGTGATTCTCGTATCGTCATTTCGATCGAAGCCCTCGAATCTTTGTCATTTGCGGTCAGGCGGGCGATGTTTGGAAACTCTAAACGGGGAACCTGTTATCCGCAGGCCTTCGGGCATCGCCCCGTAAATAGTAGCTAGGGATTAGTGGCTGGGGATTGGGTTTGCGATACGAGAAAACCGCTAGCTTCAAAACTCCGCGGCGCTTCTATATTTTTATGCGCCGCACCACCATTTCGCATTTCTAATTTCTCATTCAAGCGAAGCTTTCAAACGCAATCAAAGGGCAGCACGCCCCACGGACTAACCCTAAACCCATTATTTGAAAGGAGCCTGCCATGCTGACTTATCGCATCACTGCCCTTGGCCGTGTGCAGGGCGTGGGCTTTCGCCCGCTCATCTGCCGTCTGGCGGGGAGGCATCATATCACAGGCACCGTCAGAAATGAAGGCGGCGTCGTCACCATCATTGCACAGGGGAGCCGCGAGGCTCTCCTTTCTTTCATGGGGGATATACAGGCCGCGAGGCCGCCTGTGGAGGTCGCGGAACTGCGTGCGGAGGAAATATCCCATGCGACTTTGCCCGATTTCCGCGCGATCTCAAGCGGCGGCGCGGCGCGCGCGCCGCTTTTTCCGGCGGATCTTGGCATCTGCGAAGACTGTCTGGCGGATATGAGAAATCCAAAGGATCACCACTATGGCTACCCCTACACATCCTGCACCGCCTGTGGGCCGCGCTATACGATGATCGAGGCGCTCCCCTATGACCGTGAGCGGACGGCGATGAAGGATTTCCCGCTCTGCAAGGACTGCGAACAAGAGTACGAAAGCCTTTCTGACCGCCGATGCCATGCGGAAAGCATCGCGTGCGCGCACTGCGGCCCGCAGCTGAAGGGATGGACGAGAAAGGGCGCGCATCCCAAAGAGGCGGCGATGGCAGAAGCGATCCGTCTTGCGAAAGAGGGCGCGATCCTTCTGGTGAAGGCCATGGGCGGGTACCAGCTCGTCTGTCGCGGGGACAAGAAGGAAACGGTGCTTTCTCTTCGCCGCATGAAGCACCGCAGCGGGAAACCGTTCGCGCTGATGATGAAAGACATCGACATGGCGAAGGCGTGGGCGGAACTTTCGAAGGAAGAAGTCGGAATGCTCACCTCTCCCGTGCGCCCGATCCTGCTGGCAGCGCCCGCGCGCAAGGTGCTTCCTGAAGTAGCATTTCGCGTGCCGCGACTGGGAATTTGTCTGCCCTCGACCGGATTCTATGCACAGCTTTCTAGCGGCGTAGACGCGCCGCTCATTGTCACGAGTGCGAACCGGAGCGGCGAGCCGATGATTTGTAAGGACGAGGAAGCGCGGGCGTACTACGAAGCACAGGAAGACATCGCAGGGCTTTTCTTCTATGACAGGGAGATCCTGCGCCCCGCCGATGACAGCGTCATGCAGCGGCAGGGAAGGGATCCGCAGCTCCTTCGAAGGACGCGCGGATTTCTCCCCGAACCGGTGGCGAGAGACGCGCCCTCGGGCATGGTCCTTGCGACAGGTGCGGACATGGCGCCGGGCTTTGCCTTGGCGGGCGGCGGCTCGCTGTATCCGGCCGAGGTGCCCTGCGACATCCGAAATGATCGATCGCAGGAGGTCTTCCAGGAAACGGAGCGGGACTGGGAAGAGCTGCTGGGGCTTTCGCCGCAAGCGGTCATTTCCGACCGGCACCCTGCCTACCTGTCCCGCATGATGGGAGAAACAATAGCCAGAGAGAGGGGGCTTCCCTTTTATACCGTCCAGCATCATCACGCCCATGCGCTCTCTGTCATGGCGGAGCATCATCTGCGGGAGAAGTCACTCGCTTTCGTCTTTGACGGTACTGGCTATGGCGAGGACGGCAGCATCTGGGGCGGAGAAATCCTCTTTTGCGAGGGGACGTCCATGCAGCGCGTGGGACACCTTGCGCCGGTTTCCATGATCGGAGGCGATGCCTCTATGAAACAGGCGTGGAAGAGCGCGCTCTCTTATCTGGCCGCGGCAGACCTTCCGTCGAAGGATCCGCGCGCGCCTCTCGTCCGCGCTGCGCTCTCTCATCATGTGAATACGATAGAAAACTCTTCCATGGGTCGTCTCTTCGATGCGGCGGCGTCGCTGCTGGGGCTTGGTGAGGAGAATCATTTCAAAGGCGAGTGCCCCATGGCGCTGGAAGCCGCCGCGATGGCAGCCACGCACGCTCCGAAGATTTTCTGGGAAGGGAAAGAGCGGGACGGCCGCTTCCTGTGGGATGGCCGCGAGCTCATCCGCGCGCTGCTGGCGTCCCATGGTACAATAGAAGAAAAGGCACTCGCCTTTCACGAGGCCATCGCTGAGATGATCCTCTCCTCGGCGGAGCACTTCGGCCTCTCGCGTATCCTCCTCTCTGGCGGCTGCTTCCTGAACCAGCTTCTCCTCGCCCGTGCGCGGGAAGCGCTTCAAAAGCGCGGCTTTTCTGTCTATACCAATGAAAAAGTCCCGCCCGGTGACGGCGGTATCGCGCTCGGACAGGCATGGTATGGACTATTTGGTAATGAGTAGTGACTGGTGACTGGGACTCTCTCGCGCTGTCATTTCGAGCGAAGCGAGAAATCTTTGTCATTCGCAGTCAGGCGGTCGATGTTTGGTATTCCCAAACGAGAAACCTGTTCTTCCTGATACCTTGGGGCATCGCCTTATTTATGCTTTACGCCGCTTCATTATTTTTTTGCGCCGCCACCTTCATTTCTAATTTCTCATTCGAGCAAAGCTTTCATCCACAATCAGTGGACGAACCGCCCAACGAACGGGCTAACCCTGAACCCATCAACCTGAACCCTATATTTTCGAAAGGAGCATCCCTATGTGTGTAGCATATCCCGGCCGCGTCGTCTCCATCGAAGGCACGCATGGCATGGTCGATTTCTCCGGCTCCGAGGTCTGCGTGAACCTCTCCATGGTGCCCGCAAAGCTCGGTGACTACGTCCTCGTCCACGCCGGCATGGCGATCCAGATCGTGAAGAAGGATGAGGCAAAGAATTGGATCGCACTGTTCAAGGAAATCGGGGAAGGAATTGATGACTAGGGACTGGTGACTGGGGTTCTCTGGTATCGTCATCCCGAGCGCAGCCGAGGGATCTTTCTTGCACTGCGGGAATCAGCGTGTATGCGCTGAGGGGAAACGATGTCCTGGTGCTGCCTCACATCAGGCGATGAGCGTTCTACTATAGACATTTCTCGGCTACGCTCGAAATGACGATGCGCGCGAAGCGCTATCAAAGCTCCGCGGCGCTTCCCTATGATGATGCGCCGCACCACCCTCGCTGAACCCTCTGAACCTGTAGAACCCGCTCCCCCCCTCTTTCATACGCAATCAAGAGGCAGCACGCCCCATGGGCTACCCCTGAAGTTTGAAAGCAGGGATGAGTAGCTAGGGATTAGGAGTCTCAAGTGACTGGTGACTTGAATACGACTTTCGGGCATTGCCCTTTATGAAAATCGACGCGGAGCGTCGCACCTCTTAGCCTTCCCCTCGAGGGGAAGGCTGACGATACGGGAATACCGTCGTCGCAGACCTTCGGGCATCGCCAGATTTATACTGCGGCGAAGCCGCCACCACAACCCTGAACCTTGAACCCTTCCCCCCTATTTCTCAAAGGAGCCTTTTATGGAAGAACGCAAACTTGCCCGCTGGCTTGCCCGCTACGACGGACCGCCGCTGACTCTTATGGAAGTGTGCGGGACGCATACCTCCGCGCTGTACCGTTCGGGCATCCGGCAGATGCTCCCGCCGCAGATCACCTTCCTCTCGGGGCCGGGCTGTCCGGTGTGCGTGACACCGACATCCTACATTGATAAGCTCGTCCGCTATGCGCTTACCCCGGGGTATCAGGTGATGGCTTTCGGTGATCTCCTCGCCGTCCCGGGCAGCCGGATGTCACTCTCCGGTGCGCGCGACAGGGGCGGGCGCGTTGATTTCTTCTATAATCCGGAAGATGTACTTGCCAAGGCGGCCGCCGATCGCGAGACGACCTTCATCCTCGCCGCCGTTGGTTTTGAGACGACGGCACCTGTCTGGGCGGATCTCATCCGCCTGGTCTATGAGGAGCACATTCCGAATGTCCGTTTCCTGACGGCGCTCAAAACGATGCCGGGGGCGATGTCACTGATTTCGAGGGAAAGCCACATCGATGGTTTCCTCTGCCCCGGCCATGTCGCCGTCATCACGGGAAGCCGTCCCTTCAGAAAGCTCGCAGAAGAAACAGGAGAGACCATGGTGATCGGCGGTTTCTCGCCTGTGGGCCTTCTGCGTGCGCTGACGCGTCTCGTGCTTGCGGCTTCGCAGAAAAAGAAGGGACTTTGGAATGAGTACCCGAGTGTCGTGACGGAGGAGGGAAATCCGAAGGCGCTGTCTCTTCTTGTGGACGTTTTCACCCGGGGGGATGCCGTGTGGCGAGGCCTTGGGACGATCGCAGGCTCCGGGCTTTATCTTCGGGAGAAATACCGCGCGCTCGATGCGGGCAGCTGGGGACTCTCAGAAGACAGGATGGCC
>UQQQ01000053.1 GCA_900543165.1 uncultured Dialister sp.
TCTTGGAGAAGATGTTCATACAGAGCAATTGCTTGCTGAAGTAAATTCTTGTTTATCCTATCATTGAGTGCAATTTTATCATCAAGCGCCTTCAGGAATGAGCCGATTTTTTCTTGTTCAACTAATGGTGGAACATCAATTTCAAGATTCTTTACCACATCCGTCTGCACACGCTGTCGGCCAGATGAACCGACCATAGATTTTATTGCCGGTTCTCTTACTTTCGGGCTGCAAACGAGATAGTACAAATAGTCCTTATCAGCGATCCCTTCTTTTGCTCGGAATACGATATACTCCGTTGAGCCAAAGCCAACTTCTCCATCATTTAAGATTGAGACCTGAGCTGTTTTTCCGTTTTCTAAACACGGCGTGATTCGTGCCATAATTGTATCTCCATTACGGAACTTCGTACCACCAGAAAAACATTCTTCAACATAATATGGAATATCGCGATAAAATGGGCGGAGCACATCCATAGGAATTTTCTTGGCTATAGCACCTTTTTTTATAGTTTCTCTCGGATTGAAATCTGCAATATCAGAGAGCATCTTCTTTGTCCATTCAGATTTCATACCCAATCGCCTCCAGTTTTTCATGAATTACAAATCCGTTTATTCTTTCTTGTCCTGTATTCATAAGCTAACTCTCACTTTCAGTTTCATCTTCATCCGTTCTATAAGCAGCTTCAACCGAATAAGTAGCATCATCCAGCATCTTAACATCTATTCCTACGTTGATTGTGTCCTGTATTTTTCCCCCATTCTTCAATTCGTATATAAACTGCAAAGCTACTTCAATATAATATTCAATTCCATTCTCGTCCGAATTCAAGGTTTCAATATTATCAATGCTAATCGAATGAGCTGTAATTGGAGTAATCAACCGTCCTCTTTCAACAAGACCAAAGTCTCGCTCTATTATCTGCACAGAAAAATCTCCAGAATTTAACCAATCAACAATTTCCTTATTTTCATCAAACTCTTCAATTGGTTGATACGAATATTTGTCAATTTCCTTTGCCCACGCTTCTAACTGCACCTTAACTTCATTTTCATTTTTGCATATGAACAGTGATAAATCTGATACATTTTCTGCAAACTCCTTTAGCAGAAATTCTCCAAAAGCATTATCTTTGGAATAGTATATGATTTTTGAGTTGCGGTGTTTTAATGCAAATTCCAAAACACTTTCCCATAGCAATGCATCCTTAAATCCTTTATTAGACTTTTTGTCTTTTCCTTCAAATGGAGGCAACTTACTAAATGCACGATTTACAATGCTTTCAAACCTATTATTAGAAGCAATCGGAATCTCTATAACTTCATTTAGCCCTTCTGAAATTTCTTTCTTATATTCCTCAATCTTAGTTTTTATGTATTCCGAATAGTTTATTTCCGGATTCTCATATATAGAATACTCAGGGAACCGTTTCTTCGATATCGTGTTTTTATAGGTTATAAGTAATTCATCATGCTTTTCTATAATCTGCTTTTCCATTTCGCTCCAGACAACGGATGGAATTGCTATGGTTACCTGATTATATATATCAAGCTGATTAATCATATCAATTACATTTTCAAATGTTGCATTGAAGCTAAAAGTTGTAAAATCTGCTTTCTTTTCATATGCTTGAAACAACGCATTCGTATCAAAAATCAAACAATATGTTATTTCACTGCTTGAGCTCATATCCAATCGCCCCCAGCTTCTTCCTGATTTCATCCTCCAGTTCATGCGACTTTGCAAACATTTCCGCAAGTTCAGATGTTAATCGATCCATCTTTTTTTCGAATGGCTCATCGTCATCTTTCTGCTCTTCAATGCCTACATAGCGTCCAGGTGTAAGGATAAAGTCTTGCTTTTTAATTTCTTGCAAATCAGCAACGGCACAGAAGCCTTTAACATCTTCCAGTGTTCCATTAACAAAAGCTTCGTAGGTATCTGAAATTTTTTTGATGTCTTCATCCGTCAGTTCACGAAGCTTACTGCTCACCATCGTTCCCATCTTGCGAGCGTCAATAAATAAAGTCTTTCCCGGTTGTTTCTTCTGCTTGTTGATAAACCAGAGCGAAACTGGAATCTGCGTTGTATAGAAAAGTTTAGTAGGCATTGCAACAATGCACTCCACTAAATCAGCATTGATAATATTCTTACGAATATCACCCTCTCCGCCTGATTGAGAGAAAAGGGAGCCATTCGCTAATACCATACCAATACGGCCGGCTGGTGCAAGATGAAAAATCATATGCTGAAGCCATGCAAAGTTTGCATTTCCTGCTGGTGGTGTTCCGTATTTCCATCGCTGATCTTCTTTTAGTTTATCCAATCCCCAATCGGAAAGGTTAAACGGTGGATTTGCCATAATATAATCTGCTCTCAACGTTGGATGACGATCATCAAGGAATGTATCTGCCGCATAGGTTCCAAGATCAGGCTCAATTCCACGGATTGCAAGATTCATCTGCGCCATTTTCCATGTAGTAGGGTTTGAGTCCTGCCCATAGATAGAAATATTGTTGATATTACCACTGTGATTTTCAACAAACTTCGCAGACTGAACGAACATACCGCCGGAACCGCAGCAAGGATCGTATACTCTGCCCTTAAACGGCTTTAATATCTCTACCAAGGTGCGTACTACACAAGATGGCGTAAAGAATTCACCACCACGCTTTCCTTCCTGCTCTGCAAACATAGAAAGACAATATTCATAGGTACGGCCCAGAATATCTTTCTCACTGCCATGTTCGATCATCTGGATGTTGGTGAACAGGTCCACAACATCACCTAGCCTACGCTTGTCCAGCTCCGGACGTGCAAAGTTCTTAGGCAAAATATCCTTCAAACGCTTATTTTCTTTTTCGATGGCACGCATGGCATCATCGATCACCGTTCCGATTTCCGGAGTATGTGCTTTTGCTGCAATTTCACTCCAACGTGCACCAGCCGGTACAAAGAAGATACCCTCAGAAGTATATTCGTCGATATCCTCCTCGAATCCATCGCCTTCTTCAACAAGTTCCTGATGCTTATCATCAAATCTATCTGAGATATACTTCAAAAAAATCAATCCCAGAACAACGTTCTTATATTCTGATGCATCCATATTGCCACGAAGCACGCAGGCTGCATCCCATATTTGTTTTTCAAAACCGATATCGGCTGTATTTTTATCTGCCATTTTATTCTTACCCTTTCTGTTTTACTGCTTTATCATATTTTATCAGAATTCTCGTTATTCAATCCTGTATATTGCAATTAAGGGATTCACAAATAGTAAGCAGGGCTTCTGCTGTTTTATTTTCTTTCCTGTGATATTTCGCTTCTATAAATAATTATCTTTCATCTGATAAGCCGGATAAGGAGCTGTCTCCTTGGCATCGAGTGTCACATCCCACGACAACTGAACCACTTTTAAACGCTGCCGCCATTTTGGGGAGATTCAGTTTTTCTCAGTCGATCTAAAAAGCAGATATGTTTTCCTATAAGAAAACCGGGCTTTTCATAAGGCTTCTCTGATGATGATTACCTCATAAAAAGCCCGGACATACACCGACTTTCGGTACTTATTTTTCTTTTCTTGTCAAGAGAGCCACGGTCTCGACGTGCATGGTCTGCGGGAACATGTCGACAGGTGTGACTTCCTTCACGGTGTAGCCAAGTCCGGCGAGGATCTTCGCATCGCGGGCGAAGGTCGCCACGTTGCAGGAGACGTAGACGATGCGTGAGGGCTGCATGCCGGCCGCTGCGGCGAGGACATCTTCGCTGCAGCCGGCGCGGACGGGATCCATGACGATGACGTCGGAGCGGAGGCCTTCTTCGTAGAGCTTTGACATGAATTCTCCGGCGTCAGCGGCGTAGAATTCGGCATTTTCGATATGATTGAAGGCGGCATTCTTCTTCGCATCTTCGATGGCTTCTTTCACGATCTCGATGCCGATGACGCGGCCGGCTTTCTTCGCAAGACAGAGGGAAATGGTGCCCGTCCCGCAGTAGGCGTCGATCACGGTCTCTCCGCCGTGGAGGTCGACATAGGCGAGGGCTTTTTCATAGAGTAGCTCGGCCTGCGGCTTGTGCACCTGAAAGAAGGAGAAGGGGGAGACTTCGAAGGCGAGGCCGCAAAGGGAAGAGGTCAGGGTCTTTTTGCCCCAAAGGTGATGGATCTCTTTTCCGAGGATGGCATTGCCTTTGTGGCTTTGGACATTGTGATAGATGGAGACGACTTCGGGGAGGAGTTTTCTCATTTCAGAGACCCAGAGGTCGGCGAGCGGGAGTTTCTCCGTAGCGGTCACGATGACGGCCATGATTTCGCCGTGATCGCCGACGCGTCCCATGATGTGACGGACGCTGCCGCGGCCTGTTTTTTCGTTGTAGCCGGTGAGCTGATGGCGTGTCATGAAGCCCTGGGCAAAGCGCAGCAGACGGTTGTTCTCTTTTTCCTGAATGGCGCAGCTCGCGATCGGGATGACCTGATGGCTGCCCTGCCGGTAGTAGCCCATGACAGGACCGCTCGTCACCTGACTGACGGGCACGGCCATTTTATTGCGGTAGTTCCATGGGTGAGTGGCGCCGGCGATGGGGCGGACAAGGCTTTCTTCGTAGCCGCCGATGCGCACCATCACGTCTTTCACGCGACGCTCTTTCACGTCAAGCTGGCCTTCATAGGTGAGGTGGGAGATCTGACAGCCGCCGCAGGCGCGGTAGACCGGGCAGGCGGGCGTGGTACGATGCACGGAGGGGACTTCGATGGAAATGAGACGCCCTGTGGCGTAGGATTTCTTCGCGGTCACGATCATGGCCTGTATGGTCTCGCCGGGGAGAGCGCCGGGGACGAAGACTGTGAAGTCATCGACAGCTCCGATGCCTTCGCCGTGGATGCCAAGGTCGCGGATGGTAAGGGTGTATGTTTCGTTGATTTTGACGGGAATGTTTTTCTTAGACATAGAATGCTCCGAGGGGGTTGAGGGTTAGCCCGTGAGGCGGCTCGTCCACTGATTGTGGATGAAAGCTTTGCTCGAATGAGAAATTAGGAATGAGAAATTAGGAATGAAGGTGGCGGCTTCGCCGCGAATATTTATGGGGCAATGCCCGAAAGTGGTATCCAAGTCACCAGTCACCAGTCACCAGCCACTAGCCACTAGTCACCAGCTTTTGATCACTTCGTCCGGGATTTCAAAGTGCTGGTAGTCTTTGCGGCCGTCCCAGCTGCCGCCCCATTCGAAGCCGTACCGGGTGAAGATCTGGAAAGCGAGGTCCGACTCGTCGATCTTCATAGGGAAGTCACGGCTGCGGTCTACATAGGGGGCTCCGGCGGCTGGCTCGATGAAGAGCGCTCCGTCCACCATTTTGACATAGGGGTTATAGAGCGGATTGATGTCGATCGCCGCGCCCATGCCATGCTTGGAGACTTTCGTCGTGTGGGAGATGAAACGGAAATTGAAAGAGGAGCTGTTGTTGTCTGTCATTGAGCGTTCATCATCGGCATCGTAGTGGTCCACGAGGCGGATCTTCTCGATGGGATATTTGGCGGCGTAGAGTTCTTTGAAGATGGAAAGGACGATTTCTGCGATGCGGCGGTTGACCACCATTTCGCCGTCCTGCGTTTTCCCATGGAGGTCCACATAGCGGACGCGGAGAAAAGCGAGGTCTTCGCGGGGGACGGTGCAGCCCGCTTTGAACGATTTGCCTTTCATGATTTCGAAAATGGAGTCCGGAATGGGCTCAGCAGAAAAACCTTCTGTATATGGTGTCATGATGAGAGGCCTCCTGGTAAAATAAAAAATGATGGCATGGCGCTGGGCCATAGGAAAACGCCGTGAGCTTTGCATGGATATATCTGTATCATACATCGCAAAGCCTCGCGGCGCTATAGGGAAAACACATGGGGCGTGCCGCCCCTTGATTGCGGATGAAAGATTCGGTTGAATGAGAAATTAGAAATGAGAAATGCGAAATGGTGGTGCGGCGCAAAAAAATAATGAAGCGCCGCAGAATTTTGATAGCGCTTCGCGCTGTCGTCATCGGAAGAGCACTCGAGAGATACTCCTTGCAGAACGGTCAGCGTGCCAATTGCGCTATTTCGATCACCGATTGCTTCTAATCCCTAGCCACCAGCCACTAGTCCCCAGTCACCAGTCACCAGTCCCTAGTCCCTAGTCACTTCTCCACATACGGCCCGAGGAGATTTTCGATGTCGATCTTCATGTAGTTTTCGGAGTCCTTGGTGAGGTCGAAGGAGGCATTCAGCATGCACCAGACGGTGATGACGCCGATGAAGTGGCTGACAAGGATGCGGCAGAGGATGGTCTTGGGGACATCGCTGCGGAGCTCCCCTTTGCCTTCGCCCTGATGGGCGGAGAGGATTTTCTCGAGGGCGAGATAGAGGTCGTAGAGGGCTTCTGTATTCTGCTCGGGGTGCGCGTGCTTGTTTTCCACGCTGTCACGGAGCCACTGACGGACGAGACGGACGCCGCTCCACATGCAGGCCTTGTAGATCTCGCCAAAATAGAGGCAGCAGCGCTCGATCGCATCTCCTTCATGGGCCATGGCGCGCTCGATGGTCGCCATGGCTGTGTTGCGGGAGAGTTCGCGGACAACGTCTTCCTTGCATTCGAAGTAGTGATAGAAGGTGCCTTTGGCCACGCCGGAGTCCTTCGTGATGTCTTCCACCGATACATAATCGAAGCCGTGTGCGCTGATTAGGCGCTGGGCCGAATCCAGAAGCTTTGCTTTTGTCCGTTCTGCTTTCTTTGTGAGTGCCATGAGTCCTCCTTTAATAGTGCTTTATATATTACGTATAGTATACAGGAAATCAAGAGGGCACGCAATGACTGAAAGTCGAAACAGAGCTGCCGTGTGCAATGGGTTGTACTAGTTCCACTCACTAGCCAATTCCATTCGTTTGACACGCACTCTTCTTTTGCGTAAAATAAGACAAGGGATACGCAAAATGTATCTGGCCCCCGTGCGGGGCTTTTTTTATGCCCGTTTGGGGAAGAATTAGTGACTGGTGGCTGGTGGTGACTAGGGATTAGTAGCTAGGGATTAGGAGTGACTGGAGGCTTAAATGCCATTTTCGGGCATCGACCGATTTATACTCCGCGGCGCTTCCATCATTTTATGCGCCGCACCACCATTTCTCATTTCTAATTTCTCATTCGAACAAAGCTTTCATCCGCAATCAAAGGGCATCCCGCCCCACGGGCTAACCCTGAACCCTTTTTGTACTCACACGAAATGAGGCATGCTTATGAAAAATTTCGATCTCATCATCATCGGTGCCGGTCCGGCGGGGATATTCACGGCGCTTGAGCTGGCTGATACGGGGATGTCCATCCTGATTCTGGAGAAGGGGCTGGATATCCGTGAGCGCATCGCGCTCAATAAGAACAGGCAGGCGAAGGCTACTGACCGCTATGCGAATATCGTGTCCGGCTGGGGCGGCGCGGGAGCCTTCTCTGACGGGAAGCTGACGCTTACGACAGACTATGGCGGAAATCTGGATGACTATATGAATAAGGGTGAGCTCGCTCGTCTGATTTCCTATGTGGACGGCGTGTACTGCCGCTATGGCGGGGCTGATCGCAAGGTCTACGGAGATGAGTACAAGGAGGAGCTGCACGAATTGAAGCGGCGGGCGGCAGCCGCAGACCTCTCCTTCATCCCCGCGCGCATCCGCCACCTTGGGACGGATGTGAATGGCGAGATCCTCTCCCGCATGCGTGACAGTCTGCCTGCCAATGTGACGGTGAAGTCAAAGTGTCCGGTGGATACGATTCTTGTGAGCGACGGAGCTCTGCAGGGCGTCATGGCGGGCGGCGAGACGTACTGCTGCAAGTACCTCGTGGCTGCGCCGGGGCGTGACGGGGCGGAGTGGTTCGCCGGGGAAGCGAAGCGCATCGGTCTTCAGACCGAGTCGAATGCGGTCGACATCGGCGTACGTGTGGAGTCGCCGGCCGAAGTCTTCGAGCCGATCACGAACATCTGCTATGAGTCGAAGCTGGTGTATTTCTCCAAATCCTTCGATGACCGTGTACGCACGTTCTGCATGAATCCGTATGGCTTCGTCGTGACGGAGAATAACAACGGGCTCATGACGGTGAATGGTCATTCGTATGCACACAAAAAGAGTGAGAATACCAATTTCGCCATTCTGGTCTCGAAGCAGTTCACCGAGCCGTTCCACGAACCGATCGAGTATGGGAAATACATTGCGACACTGGCAAACATGCTGGGCGGCGGGCCCATCGTGCAGCGTCTTGGCGACCTGCGTGACGGCCGTCGTTCGACGGCAGAGCGCATACGAAGAGGGCTGATCAACCCCACCATGCCCTCGGCAACACCAGGAGATTTATCTTTGGTCTTGCCATATCGCTTCTTAAAGGATATTATGGAGATGTTTGAAGCGCTGGATGAAGCATGCCCGGGAGCGAACTCGCGCCACACCCTTCTCTATGGGGTGGAAGTGAAGTTCTACTCCTCCCGCATCGCACTGTCTTCCCAGCTGGAGACGAAGATTCCCAATTTCTTCGCTATTGGTGATGGAGCCGGCATCACCAGGGGCCTTGCACAGGCCTCCGCCGCCGGTGTAGTCGTCGGGCGCGAGATCGCGGCCCGCATTGGTCAACCGAAGGGAGAACTTTGATGATACCGAGGTACACACGTCCAGTCATGGAAAAGATCTGGAACGAAAGAAATGAATGGCAGACAATGCTTGATGTAGAAATCGCAGCCTGCGAAGCAAATGCTGAGCTGGGCCGCATTCCGAAGGAAGCTGTCGAAGTGATCAAAGCGAAAGCAGACTTTGATGTCGACCGCATCCATGAGATCGATCGTGAAATCAATCACGACATCATCGCTTTCCTCACCAATGTCGGGGAATACGTAGGCGATGATGCCAAGTACATCCACATGGGCCTTACCTCCACCGACGTGAAGGATACCGGTCTCAATGTACAGATCAAACAGGCCTCCGCTGTCCTTCTCGAAGATCTCGAAAAACTGGCAGAAGTCCTGAAGAGAAGAGCGGTCGAATTCAAGTACACCCCGACCATCGGACGCACCCACGGCGTCCATGCAGAGCCGACCACCTTCGGCTTGAAGCTCCTCCTCTGGTATTCCGAGACCCTTCGCAACATTGACCGCATGAAGAGAGCCGCAGAAGAAATGGCTGTCGGCAAACTGTCCGGCGCGGTAGGCACCTATGCCGACATCGATCCATACGTCGAAGAATACGTCTGCAAGAAGATGGGCCTTGTCAGAGAAGTCGTAGCGACCCAGGTCGTACAGCGTGACCACCATGCTGAATACATCACGACTTTAGGCGTCATCGCCGGCACCCTCGCACAGATGGCTCTCGAAGTCCGCCACCTGCAGAGAACCGAAGTGAGAGAAGCGGAAGAATACTTCAGCCCGAAGCAGAAAGGCTCCTCTGCGATGCCGCATAAGAGAAATCCGGTCAAGTCCGAAAGAATCTGCGGCATGGCCCGTCTCATCCAGGGCTACAGCCTCCCGGCCTTCGAAGACATCCCGCTCTGGCATGAAAGAGATATTTCCCACTCCTCCGTCGAACGCGTCATGTTCCCAGATGCGACCATCGCTTTGGACTACATCCTCGCGCAGACCACCGACCTCATCGACAAGCTCCTCGTCTATCCGGACAAGATGCTCGCCGATCTCAACCTCACCGGCGGTCTCATCTACAGCCCGCGCGTCCTCCTCGCTCTCGTAGCGAAAGGCGCTTACCGCGACACCGCATATCGCTGGGTACAGAGAAATGCGATGAAACGCTGGCTTCAGGGAGAAGATTTCTACGAAAATCTTTGCAAGGATGAAGATGTCAGAAAGTATCTGAACGAAGAAGAAATCAAAGCCTGCTTCGACTACAAGCCGATGCTCGTCCATGTCGATGAGATCTTCGCTCGTTTCGGACTGTAATTCACTCATCAAAAAAGCCTCGACCCGTAAGGGCGAGGCTTTTTGCGTGAAGGGGGATGGCGGAGTTCTTATCCGCGCAGCTATGAACGGATATCATTTTATGATATGATACAGGCGGTGCCATCGTAAACGATAGGCGGTTAAATGAGGACCCCGAAAGGGGGATGACCCATATGACGAAATACGATTTTTTACGATCGTCTTTTTTGTGAGTATGTGTGTTATAGCGCTGACAAAGTGACCAATAGAAAAACCGCCTTGCTCCTGACAAGATGAGGCGGTTTTTCTTCTTGAAATAATGGGGGCATAACCGTTTATCGGATGGCACCGTTTCTATTTGTATTGTAAGACATCCCGTGAAAGAAAGCAAGGGCGATTCTATGAATAGATTCTATTCTGCGCAGCTATGAACGGACATCATTTTATGGTATGATACAGGCGGTGCCATCGTAAACGATAGGCGGTTAAATAAAGACCCCGAAAGGGGTGGGTCAGATGACGAAATACGATTTTTTTACAGTTGTTTTTCTGATGACGGTGTGCATTGCCGCATTGCTGAAATAGCCAATAGAAAAGCCGCCTTAGCCCTGGAAAGTTAAGCGGTTTTTCTACACTTGATAATCATATGGGGCCATGACCGTTTATCGGATGGCACCGTTTCTATCTGTATTGTAAGATATCCAGCGAAAGAATGCAAGGTAGACATATGGACTTCTTTTACTTGATCGCCGGCGCGGCTGTGCTGCTTGTGACATTTCTGCTGCATCGCTTTGGGAATGCATGGATTGACCGTCTCTATGCGTCGCACAGGGGCATCCTGACCTTTCCTTTGACGGTCAAAGAACGGGGACGCTTGCGACGTTTCCTTCTTCCGCTCGCCTTTCTTCTCTGCGGTGCGCGCTCGGTCTACATCGCATCCAGCCCTGTCGAGCTTTTCTTCCTGCTTTTTTGCCGCCGCTTTCCTTCTGCTCATGACGGCGACTGACTTTGAGCAGTACTGCCTCTTTGATGCGATGATGCTTCCCTTTGCGGCGGGAGGGCTTCTCCTCTCGCTCCTCCAGCTTCCCCGCCTGACCGATCATCTCCTCGCGGCCGCTGTGGGCGGCGCAGTTTTCCTCGTGCTTGCCATCCTCTCTCGCGGGGCTTTGGGCGGGGGCGATGTGAAGCTCATCGCATCGCTTGGCCTCTGGCTGGGGACCGATGCGCTCCTCTTCGTCACGATGGCCGGCATCGTCCTTGGCGGTCTTGCTGCCCTTCTCCTGATGCTCCTCCGGCTCAAGAAGCGCAAGAGTGCCTTCGCCTATGGCCCGTACTTTGCGCTCACTACACTCGCTCTCTTCCTAATGCGGAGCGTGTAGGAATTAGAAATTAGAAATGAGAAATGAAGGTGGCGGCTTCGCCGCGAATACATATGAGGCGATGCCCGAAAGTAGCATACCAGTGACTAGTGACTGGTAGCTAGGGATTAGGAGTCTCAAGTGACTGGCATGGCAGCTCATGGCATTGCCATTATTTATACTTCGCGGCGCTTCCATACTTTTATGCGCCGCACCACAATTTCGCATTTCTCATTTCTAATTTCTCATTCAATCGAGGCTTTCAAGCGTAATCAAGGGCGATACGTCCTAGGGGCTCATCCCGAACCCTGAACCTGTTTCCCATCACCTCGATTCATACCAACCGCCCATATCTATTCCAAAACAGCATACAAAGAAAAACCGTTTGACAGATGGCTCTTTGCCGTGTATGATTATTGCAACTCAATACCCCATGCGATGACTGGGATCAAGTGATATGATGTTCTTTTCAGAGAGCCGATGGTTGGTGAAAATCGGCAGGAAGCATATGACGAACTCTCCCAGGAGCTCCGGATCGAAGCAGTGATGCCGTAGAGAAGGCGGAAGTCCCCGTTATGGATGAACCATGAAAGTATAATGCAGGGTGGTACCGCGAAACCTCGCCCCTGTCTCGGAAGAGACAGGGGCTTTTATATTATACGAAGTGGAAGAGAGATAAGCACAGAGTGGTACAGCGCAGACGCGCCTCTGTCCGAGGGATCGGACGGAGGCGCTTTTTTCTTTCATGGTGAGTGATAAATCAGGGTGGCACCGCGGAAAACCGCCCCTGGGAGAGGAAAGCCTCTTTCAGGGGCGGTTTTTATGATCCATGTAAACTAGGAGGAAACACAAATGATGCATATGAGAAAAGTAATGAAGACGATCGGTATTTGTTCCATGGCTGCCATCATGATGGCAGGTCTGTCCGGCTGCGGCGGCAAGACGGGGGGCGCGGTGTCTTCCGGCGCGAAGAATGCGGCGAAGATCGGTTTCACAGCGGCGCTGACGGGCGGTGCGGCCGCATATGGCAAGTCGGAAGAGGAGGGCGTGCGTCTGGCCGTCGAAGAGATCAATAAGAAGGGCGATTTCCCGATCGATCTCTTGGTGGAGGATACGAAGGCTGTTCCGGCGGACTCGATGAATGCGACGAAGAAGCTGATCCAGGAGAAGGTATCGATGATCATCGGGCCGATGACATCCAATGAGGCGAAGGCGGCAGGCCCCATCATCCAGAATGCAAAGGTGCCGTCGCTGGAGATCTCCGTCACGGCGGAAAACATCACGGATATCGGAGACTGCATTTTCAGAAATTCCGTGCCGGAGTCGAAGAATATCCCGCAGACGGTGAAGAAGACGCACAAGCTCTTAGGCTACAAGACCGCAGCGATCCTCTATGCCCATGACAATGAGCAGCATGTGACCGCGCAGAAATATTTCCAAAAGACGATGGAAGAAGAAGGCGTGCGGGTCATCGATGTCGAGACCTTCGGCAGCAAGGACAGCGAGTACTCCGCGCAGCTGACGAATATCCAGCACAAAAATCCGGATGTCATCGTCGTATGCAGCTACTACCAGGAAGGCTCCCGCATCCTGAAGAAGATGAGAGAGATGGGCATGGACCAGCCGGTCTTGGGGGACAATGGCTTTGTTTCGCCGGAGCTGGGCAAGATGGCAGGCGCGGCAGCGGACAATGTCTACGTCTCCTCCATGTGGTCGGCGGACCGCAAGGATGAAAAGGTGCAGAAATTCGTGGAAAACTACACGAAAGCCTATGGCCGTGCGCCCGACCAGTTCGCCGCCAGTGCGTATGATGGCGTCTACATGGCGATGGATGCGATGAAGCGCGCGGGTACGACCACCGATCACAAGAAGATCCGCGATGCGCTTGCACAGATGAAGGACTTCAAGGGTGTCTGCGGCACATTCAGCTTCGATGAAAAGCGCGATCCGGTCGTCGATCTGATCCTGATGAAAATGCAGGATGGGAAATTCGGCGTCGTGGATGTGAAATAAAAGGTTGATGGGTTCAGGGGTAGCCGGGAGGGCGTGCTGCCCTCTTGACTGGGGATGAAAGCTTTGCTTGAATGAGAAATTAGATAATATGAAGTGACCTCACATTTGCAGCATCGTGGA
>UQQQ01000054.1 GCA_900543165.1 uncultured Dialister sp.
GGAGATAGTAATTATCGACAGTCAAATGAATTACCGAGGAAAACTTGACACTTACAAAACATTTTTCCCCACTGGCAAAAAGAAATCATTCATGGTATGATTAAATTTATAGTAGTAGGAATAGTTTCTATTTCTGCCTGAAATGAAAGCGAAGGAGGGGAGTGCATGAAGGCTTATATCCGTATTAGACATACCGGAGAATTATATGACCGCAGCTGCTATGCTGCCTATGCAGGCGCTAGTGAGCTGGATATCCCTGTGAAGCCCTATAAAGTGGTGTATTCCCTGACCGATAATGATCCGAAGGATCCTGTGGTGGGGACATTTTCTGATGTGAAGGTGGCACTCGAAAGATTCGGCGTGAAGCTGGTGCCGCTGGATTATCCGGATGAGCTGATGCCTTTCGTCGGGCGAAAGATCTGGAAATCGACGCTTTTCACCATCACCAGCCATGCGGAAGACTGGCATGTCTTTGTCAAACCGGTGGAGGATGTGAAGCGATTCCATGGCACGGTGCTTGATAAGTCGGAAGACCTCATCAAGCTGGGCGGGGGACTCGAAGATATCGATGTCTGGTGCAGCAGCCGTGTGAATTTCATCTCCGAATGGCGTCTCTGGGTACTTCAGGGGGAAATTGTAGGCCTGTGCCCCTATAAAGGGCGCTGGGATATTTTTCCTGATCCCAGAGTTCTTAAAGCAGCCGTTGCTGCCTATCATTCCGCTCCGGCCGGCTATGCGCTGGACTTTGGTATCACGGATGAAGGCAAGACGCTTCTGGTCGAGGTATCTGATGGCTATGCGCTTGCTTCTTTTGGCTTGAAATCAAGGCTCTATATGCAGATCCTTCTGGCACGCTGGCAGGAATTAACTAAAGATGTGAAAGTGTGAGCCGGCGCAGCCGCTCATCATTTATCCCTATGGCACCGATGCTTGTAGTACCTTTGTGTTTTCTGCAGTAGTCGGTGCTTTTATTACATGCAAAGGATTGGTTCGGCTTTATGGTCAGCCTGTGGGCGCGCTGCCCTTTGAGCGTATTTGAAAGCAGGTATGAGTAGACTTGAGTGACTGGTGACTAGAATGCTGCTTTCGGGCATCACCACAAATTCGCGGCGGATCCGCCACCTTATGCGGCTGTCGACCAATTCAACGATGATTTATAGAAAGGAGGAGTCATGGTCAGACTGAGCAATGATTTTCTGCAGCGGCTGAAGGATAGTGTCAATATCAATGACATCATCGGCTCGTATGTCGATCTGAAGAAAAAAGGAAGATACTATTTCGCCTCCTGCCCTTTTCATGGACCGGAGAAAACTCCTTCTTTTTCAGTGTCTCCAGAAAAAGGATTTTATTACTGCTTTGGCTGTCACGAGAGCGGGGATGTCTTCCACTTCCTGCAGAAGATGGAAGGGATCACTTTCATGGAGGCTGTCGAGAGGGTAGCTGACTATGCCCATATCGATATGCCGACGGAAGAGATCTCTCCGGAAGAACGGCAGAAGGCGGCCATGATGAAGAAGATGCTGGAGGTGACGGAGCTTGCAGGCTCCTATTTCCATAACTGCCTTACACGGACGCAGATGGGACAGGCGGGAATGGCGTACTTCGAGAAGCGTCACCTTTTGATGGAAACCATAGAAAAATTCAAGCTGGGCTTTGCGCCGGCGGATTGGCATCGTCTATACCATGATTTCACGACGAAAAAGCAGATCGATCCGAAGATACTGACAGCCTGCGGTCTTTGCGGGTACAAGAATGGAAACTATTTTGATATGTTCCGTAATCGCTGCATGTTTCCCATTCTGGATCTCAAAGGACGCGTGGTGGCATTCGGCGGTCGTGTCATGGATGACAGCAAGCCGAAGTATCTGAATTCGCCGGAAAGCCCGATTTTCAATAAACGCCGTCTTCTTTTTGCGATCTATCAGGCATTGCCGGAAATCCGCAAAAAGCGGCAGGCGATCATGGTCGAGGGCTATATGGATGCGATTTCCCTGCATGCTCATGGCGTCACGAATGTAGTAGCCTCCCTCGGGACAGCCTTCACGGTAGAGCAGGCAAGGCTTCTCAAAAAGTATGCCGATGAGATCGTTTTCTCTTATGATATGGATGCTGCCGGCCAGAATGCGACGCGGCGGGCGCTGGAAATCGCTGGCGCGGTGGGTCTGAAGCTGCGCGTAGCACTCGTGGGTGAGGGCAAGGATCCGGATGAATTTGTCAACCTTCATGGCGGAGAGGCCTATTTAGAAGCGGTAGCGCAAGCGCAACCAGCGCTGGACTATCTCTTTAGCGCGCTGCAGCGGCAGTATGATGCGTCGACGCTTGACGGGCAGCATCACATTCTTGATGAGATGTTCGCTGTACTTCTCGCGCAGCAGGATACATTCCAGTTCAATTCATTTATCCGCAAGATGGCGATGACGCTCCACATGGATGAGGGGATGATCCGAAGTGAAGCACTCTCTTTTGCGAAGAAAAATCATTCGACCCTATATATTTCCCAGAAAACACCGTTGGAAGCACCGACGACAGACAAAGGGCCGCAGGCCAAGAAGCAGAAGCTTCTGGAAGAAGGGCTTCTCAAGTACTGCCTTCGTTACCATACACTTCCGGAGGGTTGGGAGTCACTCAAGAATTATCCATTCACCTCGCCTTTCCGTCAGAGACTTTTTGATGCGATGAAATCGATGGAGGGAGAAATCACGGAACAGGCGGTGGAGGGGAAGCTCCTTCGCGAGGATATACCGCTTCTGGCGGAACTTACGATGGAAGGGGATCCGCCTGGCTCCGTCCCTCAGGAGGAGTATATATGGCCTTTGATGAAGATGTATCTTCAGAAGGAGTATCGTCTTCATACAGAAAAAGTCCAGACGCTCATATCTTCAGATCCTGAAGAAGCCAGAAAAGAGCAGATGATCTGCATCCGCCTCAGTAAAGAAATCATGGCACTGGGAAGGACATGAGTGGTGACCGATTACTGCGGTCAGATATCAGACATCAGAAGTCGGACGATAGAAGTCGGACGATAGAAGTCAGATACCTGAATCTAATCCCTAGTCCCTAGTCACCAGTCACTAGTCACTAGTCACTAGTCTTTACGCATATTGTTTGTTTTTGTATATCACATTTCCGCCGCATAGATGTACACGATCGCCGGAATGGATTACCAGTATCGGGGGATATAAAAATGGCTGAACGAATGACTCAACTTGAAAAATGGATTCAGGAGCTGAAGAAAAAATCCCATGACGGGCTGGTGGCGAATAAGGACATCATGGAGCTTATTTCCACGCACAATCTGGGAGAGGAAGATTTGTCTGCACTTTATGAAGCGCTTCACATCCACCAGCTGGAAGTCGACTTTAATGAAGAAGTGGATGATTCCTTCGCCTTCATGGATGAAGAGGAGTCGGCTGAACTTGTCAAAGAAGCGGAAGAAGCTGAGGCAGAAGCTGAAGAAGACACGCCTGTGCCCGATCTGGACAATGCTATCTCCATCGATGATCCCGTGAAAATGTATCTGAAGGAAATCGGTGCGCTGCCCCTTTTGACCAGTGAAGAAGAGATCGTGCTTGCCAAGATGGTCGAAGCGGGGATGCGCAAGGAGGCGACTTCCGAAGAAAAGGAAGCAGCGCTGGACGCCAAGAAAGAGTTGGCTGATCGGAATCTCCGCCTCGTGGTCTCCATCGCAAAAAAATATCTGGGCCGCGGGCTGCAGTTTCTGGATCTCATTCAGGAAGGGAATCTGGGCCTTTTGAAAGCGGTCGATAAATTCGACTATACCAAGGGCTATAAATTCTCGACCTATGCGACATGGTGGATCCGGCAGGCGATCACACGCGCCATTGCGGACCAGGCGCGTACCATCCGCGTGCCTGTACACATGGTAGAGACGATCAATAAGCTGAATCGTATTTCTCGCCAGCTGCTGCAGGAAAATGGGCGCGAGGCGACCAATGAAGAACTTGCCAAAGCCATGGGCGTATCGCTCGCCAAAGTACGCGAGGTCAAAAAGATCGCGCAGGATCCGATTTCCTTGGAAACACCGATCGGAGAAAAAGAAGATTCTCATCTGGGCGATTTCATCGAAGACCATGAAGCCATCGCACCGGATGATGCTGCCGGCAGCATTCTTCTCCGCGAGCAGATCGAAGAGCTCCTGGCAGGCCTGACGGAAAGGGAACGACAGGTGCTCGAGCTGCGCTTCGGCCTGAAAGACGGCAAGACAAGGACGCTCGAAGAAGTGGGAAAATACTTCGATGTGACCCGCGAACGCATCCGTCAGATCGAAGGGAAAGCGCTTTCGAAGCTGAAGAAGACGGCAAGAAATCTGATCAACCAGTGAATCAGAAGCAATCAAAAAGCAGCTCTTGAAGGCTGCTTTTTGATTGCTCTGCTTTTTGATTGCTCTGCTTTTTTTAGGGAAATACTGATTCAATCGAACTCTGCGATTGAATCAGCGTTTCATTAGATCAGATGGTATGCGCGGAGCCGACGACAGCTTCGATCTTGTGCATGACCATCTGCTTCACAGCTTCTCTGGCCGGCTTCAGATAGCTTCTCGGGTCGAAATTCGACGGATCCTTGTAGAGCGCTTCACGGATAGCACTTGTCATGGCAAGACGGATATCGGTGTCGATATTGATCTTGCAGACAGCCATCGTGGCAGCCTTGCGGAGCATGTCTTCCGGGACGCCTTTCGCGCCGAGGACTTTGCCGCCATAGGCATTGCACTTTTCTACAAATTCCGGAATGACAGTGGAAGCGCCATGGAGAACGATTGGGTAGTCCGGCAGGAGTTTACCGACCTTTTCCAGACGTTCATAGTCCAGATAGGGGTCGCCTTTGAATTTGTAAGCGCCGTGGCTGGTGCCGATCGCAATAGCGAGAGAGTCGCAGCCGGTAAGCTCTACGAATTCAGCTGCTTCTTCCGGATCTGTAAAGATCGCATCCTTTGCATCGACGCTGACCAGATCTTCTACACCGGCCAGACGTCCGAGCTCGGCTTCTACCACGACGCCTTTGTCATGGGCATATTCGACGATCTGCTTTGTGACTTTGACATTTTCCTCGAAGGAGTGCTTCGAGCCATCATACATGACGGAAGTGAAACCACCGTCAATGCAGGCCTTGCAGATTTCATAAGAAGAGCCATGGTCCAGATGGAGTGCGGTTGGGATTTCTGGATAATCCTGAAGAGCAGTCTTGACCAGGCCGACGATATATTCCTGACCGGCATAATTGCGGGCGCCTTCCGAAGCCTGGAGAATGACAGGAGACTCTTCTTCCTTGGCAGCTCCCATGATCCCCTGGATGATTTCCATGTTATTCACATTGAATGCACCAATGGCATAATGCCCCTGATATGCCTTTTTAAACATTTCAGTAGTTCCTACGAGCGGCATAATGATACCTTCCTTTCAATGCAACATTGATATAGTGTATACAATATATAAGTCAATCTGTGAATAAAAGCTATATGATTGCCTTTCTTTATTATACTGAATGGTACTTTATATTTCCACTATATTTTAAGAATTATTTTCAAAAAAAGAAATGGCCGCTATTTCTTACAGGCAGAGAGACTGGTTTCATGGTACAATAAAAGAAAACAAGGGAATCAGCGTTTCCCAGGGAAGGAGAATACAGAATGGATCAGAAAGAAGACGATCTGAATGAAGAACAGGAGCTTTCCCCTGAAGAGCTGGCGGAATTCATGGCATCCTACAAGAAAGAACTGGCCCGCATTTATAAAATGTCCAGCGCGAAGAAGGCTTTCATGGTGAGACAGAAGCTTCCAAACTTGAAAATGGCACTGGAAGAATGTGACCGTGACATGCGAAAGGATATTGATGAGTTGAAGCATAAGTATGGGATCCACTATTGAAAGGAAACGTCTCTTTTTCAAAAAACTTCATTTTACCCCTTGCAAAAAATGAAGCTACATGATATACTCTTAACATCGCTTGAGACAAGACCTCTTGAAACTAAGTCAAATGAAAAGACTTGAAAAAAGAACTTGACAAAAGCAAGAAAAACGAGTATAATAAATCTCGTTGAAACGGATCATTAGCTCAGTTGGTAGAGCACCTGACTCTTAATCAGGGTGTCCGGGGTTCGAACCCCTGATGATCCACCAGACATTCAGCCCGAAGTCATGAATGACTTCGGGCTTTTCTTTTTTCTACCTAACTCGCATAAAAATCATCACTTCTACCAAAATTTCTACCAAATCAAGAAAATGCCATTCCGCAGCGCATGACGGGATGGCATTTTTTTGATGCAGTGTGACGGGCTTCATCATCTTCTTCCTTAGAAAAACGTATTTGCCTGTCATCCAGGTTTGACAGTATAACCAAAGCGCGCTCGCTGCCTTCTACAGCCTGCCCTGTCCAAGGACTATCAAGGGAACGCGTTCAAACGCGCCCTGCGCGATGCGCAAAGGAACATCGTAAATGGGGACCACTCTGGGCAAAAGGCAGCAGCATCAGCGCCATTTCAAAGGGCAATGTGGAGATGGTAGAGAGCCATTGACGTGGCCACTCAAGAGAGATCGATATTTTGCCAAACGAACCGCTCGTACTGAGAAGGCGAGAGCCTAAATGGACGGGGCAATGTACCAATATGCCCATGATCCCGACTACGTGGCTTTCAAATGGAAGCTATCGAACCGCCATTCATGCGATGACATTTGTGACCTGTACGCCCGTGCAGACCTTTGGGGGATGGGCGAGGGCATTTTCCCGAAAGACAAGCTCCCGAAGCTGCCAGTCCATCCAAACTGCATGTGCCGTGTAGTTCCCATATTTCACGGATCCATGCGAGTGACAAGCGAAACCCCGAAAGACAAGACGCTTGCCGGAGGTCTCGCCTACATCATGAGCCTTACAGAGATGCAACGCCATTCACTTCTCGGGGTGAATGGCGCGAAGGAAGTCCAGAATGGAGCCAGCTGGAAGCAATACGCGAGGGGTTATTCTGATGAAGTGATGGAAGGTAGGCTCGAGGTAGCGCAAGAATATAAGATCCCGGAGTATGGAAGAATGGAATACGCGGGCTTGTATAATGGGAGAATGCTGATGACACGACCGGTGCTAAATTCACGATATAACATATTTGTTTCCGAAAAATTGGTCGCTAAACCGAAGATGATTCATGAAATGGAAAGGCAATTAAGTGAGAGCACAAAGATCATTGGGGTTAAAGATATTGAAGATCTTCCCAAAATCATCATCGAAAGCGCTAATCAAATGGGGAACAGATTGGGATCGTTTTCCGCCGCGGCTAACAGGTTAATAATCAATGAATTGGTACTTGATAGCTAGTGGGCGGCTAGGTACTCCGGCATGCAAGGCTCGCTGAAGGCCCAAAAATTAGCCACGATTATTCATGAGCTGTTTCATTGGAAGGATGCCAGATGGTATATAAGAAAGTATGGAACCATTCTTGATAACGAAAAATACATCGAAAAGTTATGTGAGTTATATCGTGGGAAAGTTGCCGATCTGATTAAGTCAGGGTATAATATTGATGAAATTAGCATGTACGCAGCGCAAATGAGAGCGCTTGGTCGGTATGACGAAGTAATGACTGAGTATAGGACGCATGAGGTCTTGAAAGGGCGGTGAGGATTATGCCGGTAGCTCGATTTTCTGATAAAGTATTAAAAATGTGGGAAACACTGAAACCGTATATAGGAGTTCCTGGAGGGCTAAAGGATGATGCCCCGCCAGAGATCAAGGAGCTCTATAAAGAGTACAGAAAGCAGGTTCTGAAAGAGGCCTGGCTCGATTAGTACAACGGAATAAAAGCACTTGCAAATGCAGGTGCTTTTTTATTGCCTTTCCAAAGGGACGGGAGCCCTGCCGCAGGCGTTAAAGAACGGCCTTTTTATTGGGATAGAAGCCCCCAAAGTGAAGAACACAGGAGGTTCTTATTATGACATGAGCAGAAGTGTACGAAGCATCAGGAAAGCAGGGCGGCCTCCGGGAAGATGAAGGAGTGGATTCGGCAAGTATTTTTTATATTTTTCCATCCGAAAGCCCTGCATATCTGTTATAATAATGGCAATATAGCAATATTTTAAGGGGAAGCCCTGGCAGAAGAAGCACTTTGATTTCATGGAGGAACAAGAATGAACTTTACATTAGATGCAAAGCAGCAGGAGCTGGTAAATCTGGCGAAGGAAATCGCACAGAAGGAGATCGCGCCGCGCGCTCTGCACATCGACAAGAGCGGTGTCATGGATCCGGAGCTGCTGAAGATTTTGAAACAGTCCGGTATGACTCAGCTGGCTGTCCCGAAGGAATATGGTGGAGCAGGACTTGATCTTTTGACGGGTGCGATGATCAGTGAAGAACTCGCAAAGGGCTGCGCCGGTACTGCGACTGTTTGTGCTGCCAATTCGCTCGCTTCTTTCCCGATCCTTTTCGCTGGCAATGATGAACAGAAGAAGGAATATTTTGACTGCCTGAATAACGGCGGGATTGCCTGCTTCGCACTGACGGAACCGGGAGCAGGTTCTGATGCGGGCGCGGTATCTTGTAAGGCAAAGAAGGTCGATGGCGGCTATGTCCTGAATGGTACGAAGTGCTTCATCACCAATGCGCCGATCTGTGACAAAATCACACTCTTTGCCAATACCCGTGAGTCGGGCGGCATCCGTGGCCTCACCGTTTTCACTGTCGATAGAAATACGCCAGGCGTCTCCATCGGCAAGGAAGAGGACAAGATGGGGATCCGTGCTTCCGCTACATCGGAGATCATTTTTGATGATTGCTTCGTTCCGACAAGCGCCCGTATCGGTCGTGAAGGCATGGGCTTCCGCATCGCTATGCAGACGCTTGAAACATCCCGTCCGGTCGTCGGTGCGATTTCTGTCGGTATCGCACAGGCTGCACTGGAAAATGCCATCCACTATGCACACCAGAGAAAGCAGTTCGGTCAGAAGATCGCTTCTTTTGAAATGGTACAGGAAATGATCGCCAATATGGTCACTAAGACAGAGGCAGCACGCGCGCTTGTCTACAAGGCTTGCTGGCTGAAGATGCAGGGAGATAAGAGGGCGTCCATGTTCTCCGCTATGTCGAAGTGCTTCGCTTCGGATACAGCGATGGAAGTCACCACGACAGCGGTGCAGGTCATGGGCGGTAATGGGTACTCCCGTGAAAATCCGAATGAAAAATACATGCGTGATGCCAAGATCATGCAGATCTATGAAGGAACGAATCAGGTACAGCGCCTCGTCATCGCAAATGAAGCTCTATATTGATCACAGGATAAAACGGGTGTGTGAAAGCAGAAGGCTTTCACACACCCGTTTTTGCATGACTGAACTGTAGGAAAACACGGATGCAATCGGAGAGTTTGACTTTACATGTGCTTTCAAACACGCTTCTTAAGTAGTTCGCAATTCGCGATTCCTTTTGCCTTTCATGGAAATATATGAGAAATCGAACATTATTGGGATAGGGGTTAGGAAGACATTTAATGCACAGTACACTGGCGTATACTATGCATTGTCCACATTTTGCCTAAATATAAATTTCGGTGGGGGTTGCATATAGAATTAAAGATATTGACTAAATGAACTTTGGCAATATAAGATTATAAAAGATTATTTATTATGCAGCTCAAGAGAGGTGATTAAAATGAAAATTATTGGAAAATTAGGTACATTATTGTTTTCGTTAGGACTTGTATCGGCGGGTACGCGTGTACAAGCAACACCAGCAGATATGGAAAAGTTTTCTAATATTACAGATACTACCCCCATTATTTTACAAGAAAATATGAGTCAGCAAATTTCATTTGAGAAACATTTGAATTTTTCGAGTGAGCTATTTGATAATGCTATGGGAGTTTATCAAACTTCTCATTATTCGCATACCTCCCACAGGTCTCATTATTCTCATTATTCTTCTTAGTATTAACACTTTTAAACAAGCTGCTTTATTGTGGCTTGTTTTTTTATAGGAGATTTTTTATGGAGTGTATAAAGGAAATACAGGATGGTTATGAAATTATTTTATCAAAGAGACTTTATGAACGGGAAGCAATAATCTCTTTAGCATATAAATACAGTGGCCGTTTTGCAATATCACTTGATTCAATAGATAGTGAATATGTAAGTTTTAGTGTAAGGAAGCATAGCAATTTATCAGAACCAAGTAGAGATGATATAGAGAAAATTCTTGCTGACTTGCTGGATGAACAACTTAGGTTGGAAATTTTGCGAAGAACAAAAGAAATTCGAGATATTATTTATAAAAAGGCATTTGAACCATTGAAGGTAAAATGATATGAAAACCATACAATATCCATATTTATTTGAAACGTTTGATGACTCATTTCTATTAATCAATATGGTGGGAGAGCATATATTTTTATCCCCTGATGATTTCGAGTGCTTAATTTCGGAAAATTATGATAAATTGACGGAAAGAGCCAAAATCGGTTTATATAGCCATCATTTTATTAGTTCCGCGGATAATAAGGACTTAGTAGAAAATTTATTGGCAGTGAAATTAAGGAGTAGAAAAGATTTTTTACGATATTTTACAACTTTGCATATGATCGTTTTAACTTTGCGCTGTAACTGCCATTGTGATTATTGTCATGCTAGTTCTAAAAATCTAGTTTCTAAAGAAACAGATATGTCCTTGGAAACCGCAAAGCATGTACTTGATGTGATTTTGCAATCGCCTTCATCTGAAGTTAAAATTGAATTTCAAGGCGAAGAGCCATCTTTGAATTGGACTGTTCTTGAATTTTTTGTTTTAGAAGGAGAGAAAAAAGTCAAAGAAGGATTAAAGAAAAGCATTTATTTTGTGATTTGTACTAATTTAATTAATTTGTCTGATGAACAAATTGAATTTTGCAAAAATCATCATGTAGAAATATCGTCTTCTTGTGATGGCCCTAAATTTTTTATGACTTACATCGACATGCATTAGATGGTTCAAGTGCTTATGAACATTTTATTAAAATATTACAGAAGGTTCGAAAAATTAAGGGGGATAATAGCGTCAATGCTTTATTGGCCATAACCAAAGATAATTTACATCATTTACCTGAAGTTATTGATCGTTATATGAAACTTGGATTTCGTAATGTTTTTTTGCGTGCGCTTAATCCTTATGGATATGCAAAACAGAATGAAGCACAATTGGGCTATTCTTTAGAAGAGTTCGTACAAATATATAGAGATGCATTGGAATATATTTTTACAATTAACCAGAATGGGACATTTTTTGCGGAGTCTTATGCTGCTCTAATATTTGAGCGAATCATGACTCCTTTTTCTACCGGATTTGTAGATTTGCAGTCTCCTACGGGAGCTGGAATTGCGGGTGCTATCTATTATTATAATGGTGATGTATATCCATCTGATGAAGGGCGTATGTTGGCAGCTATGGGCGATTGTCATTTTAGGATGGGAAATGTATATTATGATGATTTTAAGACAATTTTCTCATCGAAAGTAATGAAAGATTTAGTACAAAATAGTTGTGTTGAATCTATGCCCGGATGTTCTACTTGTGCATGTAGCCCATATTGTGGTGCAGATCCTATTCGGTATTATACAGAATCTGGCGATTTAATGGGGAAACGATATGATAGTGGATTTTGTAGAAGAAATAAGGGCGCAATAAAAGTTATTCTTGATATTATAAAAGAAAATGATCCTAAGAAAATCGCAATTCTTTGGTCATGGGTTCAGAAACGGCCTTTGGAGGATTGGCAATGTGGCAAACACGAGGAATAGGTACAAATATAACCAAACCAATTATTGCACGCTTCTCTAAGAAAAAAATAAATTGGTGGGAGATATTTTCAGAAAAAACAATAGGACTTTACACAAATCCTAAAGCAGGGAAACATTTGGCGGTAAGTTTGTCTGATCAGGCAATTGATGGATATGAATATCCGATGGTATCGCGCGTTCCTACGGCAGCACTAGGTGAACTTAACGAAGGCGACATATTGCAAATTATGCCAGACGGAAGAATATTGCGTGTGTATAATATTCAATCGAAGCAAAATGTTTTATTTATTACAGAAAAATGTAATTCAAGGTGTATCATGTGTCCGCAGCCGCAAAAACCTATTGATCATGATCAGGAGGTTTTGAAGATATTATCTCTTTTACCAAGGGAAAGTGTAAGAGAAATTTGTGTAAGTGGAGGAGAACCAACTGTTAATGCCAATTTTACTAATGTTATGAAGACATTGGCAAAGTTTCCTAATGTAGATCCTATGGTATTAACAAATGGAAGACGATTTAGTGATTTTGAGTTTACCAAAAATGTTATTGCGAATGCGCCTTTCAATACGCAATATGCAATTCCTTTGTATTCGGCTGTTCCCGAAATCCATGATTCTATTGTCGGTGCTAAAGGAGCTTTTAGAGAAACCATCATGGGATTACATAATTTAGCAAAATTTAGAATCCCTGTGGAAATCAGAATCGTATTAACTAAGCAAAATATTACAGGATTGGTTGATTTAGCGGATTTTATAGGATGGAATTTACCAATGGCTGTTCATGTTGCCTTTATGGGAATGGAAATACATGGACGAGCAGACGATAATAAAGGAAAAGTTTGGGTGGAACCTGCTAATTATATGCAGGAATTAACTATAGCTGTAAAAAATATAGCACATAGAAATATCCCTGTGTCAATCTATAATTTACCATTATGTCTATTGCCAAAAGAATTATGGCAATATAGTAAAAGGAGTATATCCGATTGGAAGCAGGAATATCGAGTGGAATGTGAAGGCTGTACTCAACAAGATAATTGTGGAGGCTTTTTTACCACTTCTGTAATCATTCCCCATGGGATTCATAGATTATGATTCTTGTTTATTAAAGTTACAAATATATAGTTAAGTTCATATCAGTGTGTAGACTAATTTCTTTTGTTTTCAATTGTTGTATAAATAAAAATGAATATTGGGTTTCGATTCAATTGCTAGTCGGATGACTGATTCACACCATTATACGTCGTACATAATCTAATGCTTTGAGACCTGCTTTCCCAGTGGTGCTTTTATTTTGATGCATCGTGTTGCTTTCTTTACCGTACCCATAGAACCTGCTGAACCCTTTATTTCAAACCCCAAAAAGGGGCTGTGAAATAATAGCTCCATGAACACAAAAAAGGACTTTCGATTTTT